>JAUUPT010000026.1 GCA_030843315.1 Bacteroidaceae bacterium
GACACTGTCATCTGCGGCTGATGCTCTTCCTTCATACTGGCACGTTCACCAATAATGTAGTCTTGAATTTCAGCAACTTCAGCATAGCTATCGTTCAACTGGATACGGCTTTCATTACCCAATTTCTTACGAAACTCGGCAGTAGGTTTTCCTACATAGATAAACGTAACCAAAGACTTCTTTTCAAGTTTCTCCAATTCAGTAGCTTGCGGAACCTTAAACTCAACCTTTAATGTTACCTCACGCATAGTTGTTACAATCATGAAGAAGAACAACAGAGTGAAGATAAGGTCAGGCAGAGAAGAAGTGTTCAACGCCGGCATTTCGCGTTTACCAGTCTTATTAAATTTTCCCATTACTTCTTTTCTCCGTACTTTTTAGGTTCTGCCTCAGAAATCTTCTGAGAATAAATTTCACGAATTGCATCTTGCTGTTCCTGGTCCAAATCAGCATAATTCTTCTGCCACTTTTCCTGAGCCAGTTCATCACGCAACTCGTTGTAAGCTGCTACCAACTCATTCTGTACAGACATATATGCTTTATATGAAGAACCACGGTCACAACGCAAAGAAATCACATGCCCATCCGTAATTTGCACAGTACCAAAGAAAGGAACATTCTTAGATACCTTTTCCGGCTTGTTTTCGTCGTTATACGGGTTAGCAATAAATTCTTTTGCTTTTGCACGCAATTGATCTACGCTGATATAATCGTTACCACACATTAACTGGTCGTTCATATTCAGGAAGACTTGCAATACGTTACGTTCTTTCTTCTTTGCATCATCTATTTTCTGGTCTTTTTCCGGTGGTGGCGGCAAGCGTCTTGCCAAACCACGGTCAGTGTCCATAGATGTTGTAATCAAGAAGAAGATCAGCAACAAGAATGCGATGTCCGCCGTAGAACTGGAGTTAATATCTGGAACTTTTCTTTTTCCTTTTGCCATTGTAATTACTCTTTAAATTGAGTTGCCTCAATTAGTTATGATAACTTCTTCTTAATACTACTAAAAATGATTGCCAAAACTGTTCCGGCAAACAAAATGTAGATTGTATAGAGGAACATATCAGTAACCTTCAACCAGAAAGGAACATTGTCAGTACCGCTATATCCCGGAATATTGAGAGGTTGATCACTACCCATAGACCAAGCAATAACAACAACAACAATCAGTATAACCAAACCGATCAAAGACTTCAATGCTGCTCCAGGATTATCTTTCAATGAAGATCCGAACTGGAACAATACGCCAACCAATGTAGCAATAATGGCTACAGCCAGCAGACCGTACGTCAAATAGATCAGCGTATCTGTCTGAGCCGGTTGCCACATTTCTGAGTCAACGCTCGTCAGCACCGCAGCGCCTTGGGCATCTCCACCGAGGTAGAACAGGCCCAACACTACCAAAATGGCAGCGAACATTACGTACAATACGTAGTATGATACTTTATATGATAACTTAGCCATTTTAATTATTTTTTGTATTTCAAGTCATATTTGATAACCATATCCAACAGTGAGATAGAAGAATCTTCCATTTCACTAGTCAAAGCTTCAATCTTAGCCAGGATGTAGTTATAGAATACTTGGAGAATCAAAGCAACGATCAAACCGAAGATAGTAGTGATCAAGGCAACCTTCATACCACCTGCTACAACCGTCGGAGAGATATCACCTACTTGTTGGATCTTATCAAATGCCTGAACCATACCGATTACAGTACCCAAGAATCCCAAAGACGGAGCCATTGCGATGAACAGCGTAATCCAAGAGCAACCTTTTTCCAAGTAACCAGCTTGTACACCACCGTAAGATACTACTGACTTTTCTACTACATCAATACCCTGATCGATTCTCATCAAGCCTTGATAATAGATAGAAGCAATAGGACCTCTTGTATTACGTGCGATGTCTTTAGCAGCTTCTACGTCACCTTTTTCCAAAGCAGCTTCGATAGCAGCCATAAACTTCTTAGTGTTGATTTCAGCCAAGCTCAAATAAATGATACGTTCGATACAGAATGCAAGACCGATAACCAATGCGATAGCTACCAAACTCATGAAGGATGCAGTACCTTCAATAAACTTCGTTTTGATTTCTTTGTGAATACCACCTTCTTCAACGCCTGAAGCATCAGCAGAAGATACAGCTGCAGGAGCAGCTTGTTCTGTTTGTTCAGCTGCAGGAGCGTCTTGAGCCTGAGCAAGTTGAGTTGAGCCAAATGTTAAGACTCCCATCACAGCAACAATTGCAAATAACTTTTTCATTGTGTGTCTAATTTTTAAGATTAATTAATTAAATTATTTATTATATATTTGTTGTTCTATCATTCAGTTTTCCTGCGGAGAGACGGGGATTCGAACCCCGGATACCCTTTAGGAGTATACACGCTTTCCAGGCGTGCCTCTTCAACCACTCGAGCATCTCTCCAATAGACGCCTCCTCCGAAATCGGCTGCAAATTACAAAAAAAATGCGAACCACAAGCGTTTTCAGCTACAAATGTATTCTTTTTTTTGTTCTTCCGCTCCATTCTCCCAGTTTTATATTAAATAAAATCTCAAAATTAATAAACTTTAAAATCTTCAGAAGGTTATTTGAGCATTCCGAACACTTTTAATGAGCTTCCTGAAGTGACCTCCGCTACGTATTCAGGCGACTTGTGATAGATTTCGGCTACTTTCATTAAAGTATCTTTCACATAGGCACTTTCGTTCCGCTTACCCCTATTGGGCACCGGGGTCAGATAGGGAGAATCAGTCTCCAATACAATGCGTTCCAAAGGTATATTACTCAAAACTTCGGGCAACGTTGACTTCTTGAAGGTCACCACTCCATTGATGCCAATCCTAAAACCGGAAAACTCCATAATGCGAAAAGCTTCTTCCGCTGTACCCGTAAAACTATGCAGGATTCCCCGCAACGAAGTACTTTTATAGGGTTCCAATACTTTATATATATAATCGAAGGCATCCCTACAGTGAATGACAACGGGCAAATCATACTCCAAAGCCCACTCAATCTGCCTGTTCAATGCCACCTGCTGCTCTTTCAGGAAGGTTTTATCCCAGTACAAATCCATACCGACTTCGCCAATTGCCACATATTCATTGGATGTCGCCAACTCCCGGGCCACAATTCCCAATTCTTTCTCATAATCTGCATCCACTGAAGTTGGGTGCAAGCCAATCATCGGAAAACAAAACCCTTTATATTCGTTGCATACCCGAAGCATGGGTTCTATGGTAGAACTATCTATGTTGGGCATAAAGACATGAGTGACTCCTGCTTCGCGGGCACGTTCCATAACTTGCGGCAGGTCTTCTGCAAACTCTTCCAGGAAAAGATGGGAATGTGAGTCGATTAATTTCATCTTACAGCTTGTTCATTATGCTTTTCGCCGGTACGATAATAATAAATAAGTCCATAATCGCGGCATAGGTCCAAACGCTTTTCATTAGGGGTTATTCCCTCATATTTCTTTTCGACCTGATTCCATATATCCAGAATCAATTCATCTGCCGTAGCACGCATGGAAGCCAAAGCATCCAGACTGCGGCTCGTCAGTGCCTGGAGATTTTTTTGCTTTTCATAGCTCTCCATGAAGATATCATAGTGTACTCTTACCTTTGCAATCGTAGGGTTATAGATAGGTATGCCTCCCTGAGAAATCCGCCGGTTCTCACCGTCTACAATCTTACGGCCCCACTCGGCCAATGCAGATTCCGTAGACAAATCGGGCACATTATTATTGCTTGTATCCAGACCATAGAACTCCTTATGAGCTTTACGCACCTCAGAGCGTATAACCGCCAGATTCAAGACTTGAATAAAATGGGAAATATACAAACGCGCGGTTTTCACATTTGCCTGATGCTTACGTCCCGCCTGCGCCTGACGTTCAAAGCATTCGGCATAATAAGTTTGCGCAGCTTCAAATTTGGTCAGGAAATTCCTGACATTGGTCAATGTCTTTAAAGATACAGCCAGATCATACACATTATATATATCCGCTTTTACGACCACTGCTTTCAGCGCCCGTATTCTTGCTTGATCTGTATTAGGTAATCTTCTATAAGGCATTTTTCTCAGATTAAGAGGTTTACACTTCTCTATGCATCAGATTATCCATCAGCTTCTTCAATTCCTCTTTCTTTTCATCCGCCACTTTCACAGCTGTGAGACTTTCCGTTGCACGCACACAATACTCCGCCATCTTCTTTTCACAGAGTTGCTTAACTCCGATCTGATTATACAATTCCGTGACAGCAGCTATCTTCTCTGACGGTTCAAAGGAGCAGGCATCCACCCAGCCATTCAACTGTGACAGTTGTTTGTCATCCGCATGCTCAAAAGCCTTTATCAGCATATAAGTCTTTTTGTTGCACAGGATATCGCCACCAATGTTCTTTCCGAAAACAGCCGGATCTCCATAAACATCCAGCAAGTCATCTTTCAACTGGAAAGCAACCCCTACGTTCATACCAAAATCGTATAGACATTCTGCATCTTCAGGAGAAGCACCACCAAGGATAGCACCGATTTTCAGGCTTGCCGCCAATAAGACCGAAGTCTTTAAGCGAATCATTTCCAGATATTCTTCTTCCTTCACATCTTTCCGATGCTCAAAATCCATGTCCAGTTGTTGTCCTTCGCAGATTTCCAAAGCAGTCAGGCTGAATAAATCCATTACTTCTTTCAGATGCTCAATGGGACATTGCGCCATAAACTGATAAGCCAGCACAAGCATTGCATCTCCCGAAAGGATAGCCGTATTATCGTTCCAAACCTTATGAACCGTTTCTTTTCCACGGCGGCGATCTGCACGATCCATCAAGTCATCATGTAAAAGGGTGTAGTTATGATAGACCTCAATACCCGTTGCCGGATGAAAGATACGGGTTACATCTTCCTGATAAAGATTATAAGCCATCAGCATCAATACCGGGCGGATTCTTTTGCCACCCATGGACAATACATAAGTAACGGGATCGTATAAACCTTGAGGAGTACGCGTAAACTGCAATTCTACAATGTGAGAATTTATCTTTTCTAAAAGCTCGGAAGCTGCAAACATGATAATTACAAATTTAGGGATAGAAGATAATGAAAAGAGGCTGCAACCCGGCAGCCTCTTTTCATTAATAGATATTTTATTACTGCAATCTAAACATTACAGGAACTGTGTACTTAACACGTACCGGTTTACCGCGTTGCATACCCGGTTTCCATTTCGGCATACCCATGATCACACGGATAGCTTCTTTATCCAAATACGGGTCAACACCTCTCAATACTTTAGCATCAACGATACTACCATCTCTGTTTACCACGAACTGTACAGTTACACGGCCTTGAGTTCCGTTTTCCTGTGCGATAGTAGGATACTTGATGTTCTTACTCAGATACTGCATCAAACCTGCCATACCGCCATTCGGGAATTCAGGCATTTGTTCTACGACTTCAAAGATAGTTTGTTCTTCCGGTTCTTCTTCTTCTACAGCTACAGGAACATATTTAATTTCTACAGCCTGATTCAATTCCTCAGAAGATACGATAGCAGTTTCTTCAACGTCGGCATCATCTTCCACAATAGTCAATGTCTCGGCTATTGAAGGAGCTTCAGGGGGTGGTGGGGTCACTTGTTCGGGTTGTTCCGTAATCGGAATAATTTCCTCTTCAAACACAAGATCAGTTATGGCCTGGCTCGTATCAATCTTGATGTCGCGTTTAGTCCATTCAAACGCAACAAACATGAAAGCGAGCACGATTACATAACCGACAAGCAGCCAAGTCGATTTCTTGCTCTCCAAGTCTGCTTTAGGTGATTTTTTAACTTCCATAATCTATAATATAATAATTAATAGTGTTTCTCATTTTGGGCAAATATAAGACTTTTCCCCTGAATGTTCACATCACGCTGTTTTTTTTTACAGAATAGACGGCGCATTTTTATTTTTTTAATCCTTCAAAAGCCTCCAAATGCTTTTGTGCGACAAATGTAATGAGATATTTTAAAAATGCCGTATCTTTGGCAAGAAATTTATATGGAAGTCATGAAAAAGATAACAATAGCAATCGACGGGTTTTCCTCTTGCGGGAAAAGTACGATGGCCAAAGACCTTGCCCGTGAAATAGAATACATATATATAGATAGCGGCGCCATGTATCGTGCCGTAACTTTATATAGCATAGAGAACGGAATTTTTGAGGGCGATCATATCGATACCGAGAAGTTGAAGAAGCAGATTGAAGACATTCATATCTCTTTCCGTCTGAACCCGGAAACCGGACGCCCGGACACCTACTTGAATGGTGTCAACGTAGAAAATAAGATACGCACGATGGAAGTGTCTTCGCGCGTCAGCCCCATCGCCACACTGGACTTTGTGCGCACAGCTATGGTAGCGCAGCAGCAAGAGATGGGCAAAGCCAAAGGCATCGTCATGGACGGACGCGACATCGGTACTACCGTCTTCCCAAATGCCGAACTGAAGATATTCGTAACTGCTACTCCCGAAATCCGTGCCCAACGTCGTTTTGACGAACTGAAAGCGAAAGGAGAAGGAGCCAGCTTCGACGAAATATTGGAGAACGTGAAACAGCGCGACTTCATCGACCAGAACCGGGAAGTAAGTCCGCTCCGCAAGGCCGATGATGCCTTGTTGCTGGACAACAGCCATCTGACCATCCTTCAACAGAAAGAATGGCTGATGGAACAATTCAATAAAACAGTCAAGGAATAGGCAGACAGATGGCAAAAGTAGAAATAGACGAAGGTTCCGGTTTTTGCTTCGGAGTGGTCACTGCAATCAATAAGGCCGAAGAAGAGTTGGCAAAGGGAGGTGTGTTATACTGCCTGGGCGACATCGTGCACAACAGCCGTGAAGTGGAACGCCTCAAAGAGATGGGCCTTATTACCATCAACCACGAGCAATTCAGCCACCTGCACAATGCCAAAGTATTGTTACGCGCTCACGGGGAGCCCCCCGAAACGTATGCCATAGCGCAACGGAATAACATCGAAATTATTGATGCCACCTGCCCGGTAGTGCTGCGCCTGCAAAAGAAGATAAAGCAGGAATACACCCAAGACAACAACGAGAACAAGCAGATTGTAATCTACGGAAAGAACGGCCATGCCGAAGTGCTTGGCCTGGTAGGACAAACCACCGGGAAGGCGATTGTGATAGAGAAGCCGGAGGAAGCCAGGAAGATAGACTTCAGCAAGGACACCCGCCTCTACTCCCAGACCACCATGTCGCTGGACGAGTTTCAAGACATCGTGAGTTATATGGGAAAGCATATTTCTCCGAAAGTCACATTCCAATATTACGATACCATCTGCCGGCAAGTGGCCAACCGGATTCCTAATATCCGCAAGTTTGCCGCCTCGCACGACTTGGTTTTCTTTGTAAGCGGCAAGAAAAGTTCCAACGGAAAAATGTTGTTCAGCGAATGCCAGAAAGTAAATTCTAATTCCCACTTGATAGACAGCGTAGAAGACATAGACAACTCTCTGTTGGCAGGAGCCAAGTCCATCGGGATATGCGGAGCCACTTCCACTCCCAAATGGTTGATGGAAGAAATATCCGAAACAATCAAATCGAGACTCTAAAAACAGAATGTCATCCTTTTGGAACAGCAAATTAACGTAATTTATCAGTCACACCCTCAGCTTTTTACTATCTTTGCCGCGAAAGCGAAGATAAGCTGCACCTCGGCATAAAAAATGAACAAGTTCATTTTATTCTACTCTCGGTTTGCATTATCTTTGCCCCGATTATTAATACTAAACAAATAGATTGTTATGGGAACAGTTAAGTGCATTGGTATCTTGACATCAGGAGGTGATGCTCCGGGAATGAACGCGGCTATACGTGCCGTAACACGCTCAGCTATTTACAACGGACTGCAAGTTAAAGGTATATATAGAGGTTACAAAGGTTTGGTAACCGGCGAGATTAAAGAATTCAAGAGTCAGAACGTCAGCAATATCATCCAGTTGGGTGGTACTATCTTGAAAACGGCCCGCTGCAAAGAGTTTATGACTCCCGAAGGACGTCAGACAGCTTACGACAACATGAAGAAAGAAGGTATCGATGCCTTGGTCATCATCGGTGGTGACGGTTCCTTGACCGGCGCCCGCATCTTTGCACAAGAGTTTGACGTGCCTTGCATCGGACTGCCGGGAACGATCGACAACGACCTTTACGGAACAGATACAACCATTGGTTATGACACTGCCTTGAATACGATTCTGGGTGCAGTAGATAAGATACGCGACACTGCCACTTCTCACGAACGCCTGTTCTTTGTAGAAGTGATGGGACGCGATGCAGGCTTCCTCGCACTGAACGGAGCGATTGCTTCCGGAGCAGAAGCAGCCATCATCCCGGAATTCAGTACAGAGGTAGACCAATTGGAAGAATTCATCAAGAACGGCTTCCGAAAGTCCAAGAACAGTAGTATCGTGCTGGTAGCCGAAAGCGAACTGACCGGCGGCGCCATGCATTATGCCGAACGTGTGAAGAACGAATATCCGGGATACGACGTACGCGTCACTATCCTCGGCCACTTGCAGCGCGGCGGAAGCCCTACGGCACACGACCGTATCCTCGCCAGTCGCCTGGGTGCAGCTGCCATCGACGCCATTATGGAAGGACAGCGCAATGTAATGATTGGCATAGAGCACGACGAAGTGGTATATGTTCCTTTCACAAAGGCTATCAAGAACGACAAGCCGATTAAGAGAGAACTTGTCACCGTATTAAGAGAACTGTCTATCTGATGATTATCATCAGTAAAGCATAAACTATAAGAGGCGCGGACATCAAAAGTATCCGCGCCTCTTTTTTATAACCACTTCGCTACAATCCGCTCCGTCTCTTCCCAAAGTTGCTTCATCTGCACGTGCCGGATATACTTCTCCGAAAGCGGTTTCATGCGGCAACCGGCATTCAGTGTCCCCGTACGTTTTCCTCCTTCCTCGTCCAGCAACAGACTGATGGCCGTGGCAGCACCTCGGCGCGGCGAGCGGATGAAAGGCCGGAAGAAAATATCCGTCAACGGATCGAACCACATATGCATACGGATAATGCCGGTAGAAACAATACCGGGATCGGCGGCATTGACCACTACTCCTTTCTCTTTTACCCGGTCTGCCAGGTCAATCGTAAATAGAGTCAGTGCCAGTTTCGTATTGCTATAAATAGGAATACGCCAAAAGCTACCCTTCTTGCCTTGCAGAAAGAAATCAGGGAAATCAAGCCGCCCGATAGCATAAGTGCAGGATACCATATTGACCACACGACTCCCCTGCCCCATCAGTGGCAGCAACTTACGGGTAAGCAGATAAGGCCCGACATAATTGACGCTGACCGTCCGCTCCAGTCCGTCTTCAGTCGTGCGGCGTGCCGTCTCCATCGTTCCCGCATTGTTCATCAGCAGTGCCACCGGTTCACCACGTTCCAAAAGGCTGTCGGCAAACGAAGCGACCGACGAGAGGGAAGACAAATCAATCCCCATCACCTCGATATGCGCATTGCCGGTTTCGTGCATCAACATTTGCCGCACGCCTTCCGCCTTCTGCGGATGATAGCAGGCCATGATGACCCGATACCCCGCTCCCGCCACGGCACGCGTTATTTCCGTACCCATGCCTCCATCGGCACCGGTTATGATAGCAAGTTTCACTTCAATAATTGATAATTAGTAATTGATAATTAAATTCAGCCTTTGGCTTCTATCTTCTCTATCTCCCGCTTCAAGCAAGCCGGAAGTTCCTCCTGCAAATGCTGATGGCAAGCCATCTCTATGGAATACATCCGGGCAATGCAATAGTTGCTGTGCCTGCAATTGCAACGGGCATTCTCCTCAGCTCGCATCCGGTTCACAAATCCCGGTTCATTGAGCAGGGCACGCGCCATCTGCACCGCCTCAAAGCCATCCGCCAGCACCTCGTCAATCTTTGCACGCGAAACCAGCCCGCCCACATATACAAGCGGCATCTTCAGTTCGGCACGGAACTTCAAAGCATCCTCCAGGAAGTAGGCTTCGCGGAAAGGCACGCTAGGAATCATCCACCGCCCCACCATGCGCACGCCATACTTCAGCCACCAGCAAGTCATGTAGTGGGTCATGGAACGAATCGGCATCTCTCCCCGCATCACATACATCGGCGCCTTGCTCACGAATCCCCCGCTCAACACCAATGCGTGGGCGCCGGATTGTTCCAGGCGTTTTGCCACCTGCATCGTTTCGTCCAACTCCATGCCGCCACGAAAACCGTCGCGCATATTCATCTTCACCAGCACAGCCATATCGCTGCCGGCAGCTTTCATCACTTCTTCCATCACCATATCCATAAAACGCATCCGGTTCTGCAACGAGCCGCCGAATTCATCCTTGCGATGATTGGTAGACGGAGACAGGAACTGGCTTATCAGATAACCATGCCCTGCATGTATCTCCACAGCATCGAAGCCCGCTTCACGCGCCAGGTTCACCGACCGTCCATAGGCACGCGCCAATTCGGGAAGTTCACCGGCACGAAGCCCGCGCACAAAGGTAGGGGAATAAAGGTTGAAGCCGCTACTGGCTCCTACCGGAATGCATCCGCAGATGCTCTTATGCGACATATTTCCGCAATGCCCCAACTGGATGCCCGCCGCAGCGCCTTCGGCATGCACGGCATCGGTGATGCGCCGCAGCCCCGGAACAATTTCAGGACGCATCCACAACTGGCGGTCGAAGGACAATCCGCTTCGTGTGACCGCAGCATAGGCAACGGTCGTCATCCCCACACCGCCCGCCGCCACCGAACGATGATAATCGAGCAGCTCATCGGAAGGCTCATTGCCGGGACACATACTCTCGAAAGCAGCGGAACGAATGGTACGGTTCCTCAACGTCAACGGCCCCAAAGTAAGGGGAGTGAATAATTTCGATTCCATAGTATATCTCTTTAATAGATGAAAGGTATAATCCTCTTCCGGCGTCCCACAGCCTCGCCGAATTCTTCCCTGTAACGGCAATGGATAGCATCGGCGCGGGGAACCAGGTTGGCAAAAGTCCACCACACAAACACCCACGCTGCAGGAGAAGCCGTAAGTATGGCAAAGCCCGTCCACTCCACCAGTTCGCCGAAGTAATTGGCAGACGTGACGTAACGGTAAAGCCCCTTCCCGGGCAGATAGTGTTTCGTATCACCCGGTTGGCGAAGATGACGGATCACGTAATCGGAATGCAGATTGATACCCATCCCCAGAAAGAACAGGACAATGCCCGCCAGCGCATGGGGCCTCAGCAGATAAGTCCAACCACCTGCATACATGCCTTCCGGCACAAAGTAGAACAGACCGCCTGCCTGCATCATTCCGTTCAGTACATTGAAGACAATACCCATCAACATGATGACTACCGGCATGCGGCTTTTGCCTTTCAGCAAGAAGGGGAAGATGAACGCGCGTTGAAGGTAGTGTAACTGGAACAATAGCAGGAACAGGTATGCAGGGATGGAAAAGCCGACGCCGCTCTGTCCCCAAAGCCAGAACATGACAAAGAACACAGGCGCTTCCATCAGCACCCATGCCAATTTATTATTAATGGAAACTCCCCACGAGGCGGTACGAAACATCCCGTATCCCGCCCGAACAAAGTAGAGCGCAACGAACACCACAAGAGCTATAGCGCTCATTATGTACAGAAAAAGCTGAAAGGCTGCCTGACTCATATTCATTCATTTAAGTGCAACAAACTTACGAAAAAGATTGAAATGGCGCAACCCGCTCCCCTCGGAGACAAATTGCGCCATCTATATTATAAGCTAAACCGCTGTTATTTCAGCAGAGATGCAGGGTCCAGATGATCGGCCTCGATATCTTTGAAGTAACGGTATGTACCTACCTTCAGTTCATAGGTAGCGGCATCGTCACACACGATGATACCTTTTTCGTGCATCTGCAAGGCACTGATGGTCCACATCTGCATCACGGCACCTTCTACAGCATGGTAGAGGGCACGCGCCTTGTTGTGTCCGTTTACGATAATCATCACTTCCTTGGCACTGAGCACAGTACCTACACCTACCGTAAGGGCAGTTTTAGGAACTTTGTTCACATCGTTGTCGAAGAAGCGGGAGTTGGCGATAATCGTATCGGTAGTCAACGTCTTCTGACGGGTGCGCGATGATAAAGAAGAGCCCGGCTCGTTGAAGGCGATGTGCCCATCGGGGCCGATACCGCCCATAAAGAGGTCGATGCCGCCGTAAGACTTGATCTTCTCTTCGTAGCGTGCACATTCCGCATCCAGGTCGGCAGCGTTGCCGTTCAGGATGTTGGTGTTCTCCGGCTTGATGTCGATGTGATTGAAGAAGTTGTTCCACATAAAGGAGTAGTAGCTTTCGGGATGCTCTTTGGGCAGGCCGACGTACTCGTCCATATTAAAAGTAACTACATTCTGAAAGGACACGATGCCTTTCTTGTTCAGGTCAATCAGTTCTTTGTACATGCCCAGCGGGGAAGACCCGGTGGGGCAGCCCAGTACAAACGGTTTCTCAGGTGTCGGATTAGCGGCCTTGATTCTTGCAGCAACGTAATGTGCCGCCCACTTTGATACGGATTGATAATCCGGCTGAATAATTAGTCTCATTGTGATTGTTTTATCAGGTTAATAAATTGGGGGAATTCTATTTAATTATTAATTATCCTCTGTCCTTCTTCAAACGCTCCGCCATAGCTCGCGCCAGGTTCTCGCATTGTTCGTAGGTCAGGTTGCTCATGGCTTGCTTCATCTCCACCGGATCGCCTACGATTTCGAACTTGCTCTTCTCGGCAAACTCACCCATGCGCTTCACTGCGGCACCTGCCCAGCAGAAGGAACCGAAGTAGCCCAGATAGCGGCCTTTCACCTCGCGCACCAATATCTTGGAAAGCAGGGATTCCACTTCGGGATAAATTTGGTTGCTGTAAGTGGGACTACCCACAATCAGCCCGCGATATTTGAAGATATCCATCAATATATAAGAAGGATTGCTCTTGCTCACGTTGTGCATCACGATGTTCTTGATGCCTTGCGCCGAAAGTTCGGCGGCAATAGCTTCCGCCATCTGCTCGGTATTGCCATACATACTACCGTAGACTATGACTACTCCTTCGTCGGTGGCATAGCGGCTCAGTTTGTCGTAGATGCCGATTACCTTGGCGATGTTCTCCGTCCACACCGGTCCGTGGGTGGAGCAGATGGTGGTGATGGGCAGTCCGCCCAACTTAGCCAGCGCCTTCTGCACCGGAGAACCGTACTTGCCTACAATATTGGAATAGTAGCGCACCATCTCGTCCCAACAGCGGTCCAGATTGATGCGGGTGTCGAGGAAGCCGCCGTCCAGCGTGCCGAAGCAGCCGAATCCGTCTCCGGAGAAGAGTACGCCTTCCGTTTCGTCGAAAGTCATCATCGTCTCAGGCCAGTGCACCATCGGTGTCATATAGAAGCGGAGTTTGTGGTGTCCCAGTGCCAGGAAGTCCTCGTCCTTTACCAGGTATTGCTCGCCCGTCACACCATAAAAACCTTCGATCATGCCGAACGTCTGCTTGTTGCCTACGATGACGATGTCGGGGTAATGTTGCTTGATAAGGCGGATAGAGCCGGAGTGATCCGGTTCCATGTGATTAATGATGAGATATTGGATGGGGCGGTCGCCGATAATGCTTTTAATCTTACGCAGATATACCTCAAAGTAGCAGATGTCTACCGTGTCTATCAACGCCACCGTTTCATCATCTATCAGGTAAGAGTTGTAAGAAACTCCGTAAGGTAATGGCCACATACCTTCAAACAAATGTTTATTGCGGTCATTCACTCCCACGTAGTGGATTTTTCCTTTTATCACTGTTTTTGGGGTCATTGTTCTTCTTTATTTAGATTGATTCCATGTTCTAACTGCGGCAAAAATAATTCTTTTTTCTCACATATCATATTTCTTGCCTTGATAAGCATCAAGTTCTTTCATTCTTTTTTGTACCCAGTGGTTAAATTCGTAATTCTTCAAGCCCCAGTCTGGTGCAATGAGCAGTTTTTTGGGAGATTGGGAAACGAAACGTTCGAGCACCAGGTCGGGACGAAGGTGCTCGATGTAATCTATCACGAGGTCTATGTATTCTTCAACGCCGAACAGATGGAAGTCTTCGGGATGCTGTTCGTATTCCAGCGCCATGCGGGTGCCCCGTATCAGTTGCAGTTGATGCATCTTCAAGGTGGTGAGGGGCAGGCGAGACAGCACTGCGGCTTGTGCCACGATACTCTCGTGCGTCTCTCCCGGCAGGCCGAGGATGACGTGCCCGCCGGTCAGTATGCCACAGGCGGCGGTACGCTCCACGGCATCGGCGGTAGCCCGGAAGGTATGCCCGCGGTTGATGCGGCGCAGGGTTTCGTCGCAAGTGCTCTCTATGCCGTACTCCACCAGGAGGAAGGTTTGCTTGTTTATCGTTTCCAGATAGCGCAGCAGTTCATCGGGCATACAGTCGGGGCGAGTGCCGATGACAAGGCCTACGACTCCATCTACCGACAAGGCTTCTTCGTACTTCCGTTTCAAAGTTTCCAATTCGCCGTAGGTATTGGTGTATGCCTGGAAATAAGCGAGGTATTTCATCGCAGGATATTTGCGGGCAAAGAACTCCTTGCCTTCTTCCAGTTGCCGGGCGACGGGCTTCTCGGTGCGGCAATAGTCGGGATTGAAAGTCTGGTTATTGCAATAGGTGCAACCGCCGTGTCCTTTCACTCCGTCGCGATTGGGGCAGGTGAAGCCGGCATTCAGCGATATCTTCTGTACCTTGTACGGGAAGTAGCGCTTCAGGAAGAGAGGAAATTCATTGTAAAGAGGTTGCATAGCTATCATTCAATATTGAGTGACAAATATAAGACTTTTGATTGGATATGTCAACTATCGCTTCCTTCGTATTGTTATTCTGCGAGAGTTTTGTAACTTTGCATAGAGAAAGCTCGTAATGAAATAAGAAAGGAGACAAGCGTATGAAACGGACTGAAGAAATCATCGAACTGCTACGTGAGTTCAAACGTACTGCCGGCGAGAAGTACGGCATCGAGCAACTTGCCCTCTTCGGCTCTGCCGCCCGCGGCGAACAGCGCGAGGACAGCGACATTGACATCTGTGTGAAACCATTCCGTGCCATTGACTATTTCACTCTGCAAGATATCAAAGAAGACCTCGAACACCTCTTCCAAAAGAAAGTAGATTTACTAACCCTCCACGAGAACATGCGACAACTGTTCCGGCAAAACATTGAACGAGATGCAATCTATATCTAACAAAGAAATAGCGGATATGCTCCGCTTCGTAGAGCGTCAGACAGCGTTCACTCTTAAGACAACCGCCCGCGTGCAGACATATCATGACTTTCTTATGTCAGAAGATGGTATGGTGCTGTTCAACTCTACCTGCATGTGTCTGCAGACTATCGGTGAGACTATCCGCAAAGTAGACGACCTCACTGCTGGCCACCTCTTCGTCTTATATCCTACAACACCATGGAGAAAAGTTATCGGAATGCGCAACATTATTTCGCATGAATATCTCTCTGTGGATCCACAAGTGATATTCGCTACCGTAAAAGTACGCCTTTCCCCTTTGCTTGCCGACCTCCGTCGCGCACTCGCCGACATCGACAACGGACTATTGGAGCGCTTGGAAAAAGAATAAAAAAACAGTGCCCAGTCTTTTTGTTAACAAACACAAATCATCCGACAGAGAGCAATGGCGAATGAGTGCATCTCCTATTGACCTATAAACATTTATAAGATACAGCCCGTATCCATCCCCTATTCCAATAAACACATTTTAGTGATTGGCTACATCTTTTGTACGCAAATTCCTCTCCTTCCATGCACGAAGATTGAAAGAAATTCATAGCTTTGCATAGAACCTGAATTTTTAATACCATGGCAACAATAGCACTGGACATAGGCGGCACGAAGATAGCCAGCGCCCTGTTCCTCCCCGACGGAAGCATGATGTTCAACCGGAAACGACTCTTGAAGGGAAGAACCGGGCATGAAGTGGGAAAGCTTGCAGCCGACATACTGGACAAGCTCCTGACCGTAGCCCGAAAAAGCTGCATCCCCGTAGAAGGGGTAGGTGTCTGCATTCCGGGCATCGTCTATTCGCAAACCAACCGGGTGTGGGCACCCAATATCCCCGGATGGGAGGACTACCCGCTGTATGAAGAACTGCGCCGTGTCACTCCGCCCGAAATAAACCTCTACATAGACAGCGACCGCACCTGCTATATGTATGGAGAAATGTGGCAGGGCGCAGCAAAAGATTGCCACAGCGCCGTATTCGTTGCCGTAGGAACAGGCATCGGTGCAGGTATCATCATCGACGGGCACGTGCTTCACGGAGCCAGCGACATTATCGGCGCAACAGGCTGGATGGCCCTGCAACCACCCTACAAGCAGGAGTACGACGCCTGCGGATGCTTCGAATACTATGCCTCGGGCAACGGCATCGGGGCGAGGGTGCGCGATGCCGTCCGTGCCGACAAATCCTACAAGGGAAGGTTGCGCCAAAAGCCAATCTGCCGCATCTCCGCCTATGATGTGTTCAGCGCTTACAACGAGGGCGACCTGATTGCCGTCTCCGTGCTGCACAAGGCAGTGGAGATGTGGGGCATGGCTGCCGCCAACTTCGTTAGCCTGCTCAATCCGCAGAAGATTATCTGGGGTGGCGGGGTATTCGGACCTGCAAGCATTTTCATTGAAGACATATATAAGGAAGCCTGCAAGTGGGCGCAGCCGCTCAGCATCAAGCAGGTGGAGTTTGTGCCCTCGCAACTGTCCGGCAATGCCGGGCTGATAGGTGCAGCGTTTCTTGCCATTAAAAACCTGTTGTATGAGTAATAGTAGCAGTTATCATAAGAATCTCGTATTCACCGCAGCGTGCATCGGGATGTGTTTCTTCGGAGTGTCCATGATTACGTTGGGGGCGGTGCTCCCGTCGCTCGTCACCAAGCTGGGATTGAGCGGACTGCAAACCACTACGCTGGTCACCTTCCTACCACTGGGCATGCTCGCCGGCTCACTGATATTCGGCCCTATCGTAGACCGCTTCGGGCATAAGGCGCTATTGGTGCCCAGTTGCATCATCGTGTTGCTGGGCATGGAAGGACTTGCCTTTTTCCACAGCATACCGCTGCTGCAAGCATCCATCGTCGGCATCGGCCTGGGCGGCGGCATCCTGAACGGAGAAACCAACGCCCTGGTAGCGGATATATCGGGCGAAGCGGAGAAAGGTTCGCGCCTCAGCTTCCTGGGAATGTTCTACGGACTGGGAGCACTGGGCATACCGATGCTGCTGGGCGTGCTGGAGAGGTATTATTCATTTGAAACCATCCTGCAAGGCATCGGCGTGGTGATGCTGGCAGGTATCCTGTTCTGCATCCCCATACACTTCCCGGCGCCCAAGCAGGCACAGGGATTCCCTATCAAGGAAGGGTTGGGACTACTGAAAGAGAGCAGTCTGTTGCTGCTCAGTTTCGTCCTCTTCTTCCAGAGCGGCATTGAGGGAGTGTGCAACAACTGGTCCACCAGCTATTTCGGGCAGATGACCGACCTCTCCGCCAGCCAGGCCCTGATGGTACTGACGTGCATGGTGGCAGGGCTTACCGTGGCGCGTATGCTGCAAGTAGTAGTATTCAAAAGGGTGAAGCCCGAAGCAGTGCTGCCCTACAGCCTTATACTGACTGCCGTCGGCTTCTGCCTGCTCATGTTCGCCCCCGGACTGGTACGCGCCGCCATCGGCATGGTGATAGTGGGTGCCGGACTGTCCGCCACCTACCCCGTCATACTGAGCGTGCTGGGCAATCGCTACCCCACCCTGTCGGGCACCGCCTTCAGCGTGGCGCTTGCCATCGCCCTTGTAGGACAGACAACGATGAACGGGCTGATGGGAATTATTTCCCAGCGTCCCGAAGGCATCGGGCTGTATCCTTACTTGATGATTGCTTCGCTCGTCATCATGCTCCTTTTGTATAAACGTTCACTGAAATAAAAGTATTTACCCCCCTAAAAAAAGACATTATGTTAGCACTTGAATGGTTAAAGAATGCCCACGGCATCATGGAGAAGTTGGAAGCCACCCAGTTGGAGAATATTAAGAAAGCAGCCACCGCCATGGCGGACGCTATCGAAGCCGGACGCTGGGTTCACACCTTCGGCTGCGGCCACGCCACGATTCCCGTAGAAGAGATGTATCCGCGCATCGGCAGCTTTGTCGGCTTCCACCCGCTCTGCGAACTGCCACTGACGTTTTTCACGCAAATCATCGGGCAGATGGGCATCCATCAGTTCCTCTTCCTCGAAAGAACCGAGGGTTACGGCCAGGCAATCATGAAGAACTACGACTTCTCCCCCCAGGATTGCTTGTGGATTTTCTCCCATACAGGCATCAATGCCGTCAACATCGACATGGCACTCGAAGCCCGGAAACGCGGCATGAAAGTCATCGTCTACGGATCGGCAGGCGAAACGGGCGACAAGCCAAGCCGGCACTCCAGTGGCAAAAACCTCTTCCAACTGGCGGACATCGTGGTAGATTCCTGCGTGCCGTTGGTAGATGCTTCCGTGCCCTTGAAGAATCATTTTGATAAAGTAGGCCCGCTGTCTACGTTGAGCTTCGTCACCATGGTGTGGATGACCATCACCACCGTTGCCGAGATTCTGGCAGACCGGGACGTGCAGCTATACATCCATCCGTCGCACAACGTTCCGGGCGACACTACCGCCCACGAACGGCTGGATGCCGCGATTGCGGAGTATCAGCGGAAAGTAAAGACGCTATAACAAACTACTCCCTGCAGAATCTATTACAACAGGGTTCACCGCATTCATCGCCCGGCAGCAAAGGCTTTGCTGCCGGGCGATTGCGTATGAAGGCAAAGCGTTCTACAGGATTCACCGTTGCCTTCAGCCTTCACCCCGGCAAGATTTCCATTCGGATTACTTGCCCAGCTAAGGCTGAAAGCCTTTCAGGCTTGGCTGCGCTGGTAAATTCCCCAAAACTCTGTAGGACTCTGTGTCCTCTGTGGTGAAAGAGATAAATTATCATTTATGGGTATTATTGTGGGCAATTGTTGCAAACTTCAGCCCGGCAACCCGGAACATAGAGAAGTGGATTGTTGAATAAGGTTGCGCCCGATTGCAATACTACTTTTTCTATCTCTGAAACATTACTCCCCCTTTGCCCGAAACATTCTTGCTTTGAAAGAGGAAGACTATTTCTTTTGTTGCACAAGATGGCATCTTATACAACACAAGATGGCATCTTGTGCAGCATAAGATGGCATCTTGTGCAGTATAGGAAAGGGAGTTTAAGATGAAAGGCAAGAATGTTTCTGATGATGAACAAGGGAGTTTCTGATGATGAGCAATAGTGTTTCTAACGGTGGGCATCGCTTTCTGCAAAGTCAGGACGGTACAAAGTGAACCCTTGAAACCGGCTTATCGCCCTGCCTTCACCCGCTACTGCCCACCGGCAGACCGCTACGGAAGGCGATGCAGGGGTGAACCCTATTAAAGAAGAATTTTCAAGATCACAATTTGCGACCTTGAACAAAGGAGAACATCACTTTTTATTATGTTGTAGTAAAAAGCATATAGTTCAAAACTATTACTCTCGTTTTTATTCTTACCTTTGCAATAAAACTGCGTATGAATAAAGCACCTGCAATATTATTAGCCATAATTCTCGGCAATTGCATTTCACTTACGCTGACGAGAACTGAAACATTTTTCAATGTGCCTAAAGACACATTGGAGATAAATGTACCTAAAGACACCATACTTCACCAATCCTTAGTAATCCGTTGCGATACTACGCATTATAATTTGAAAATGCCCATCTATAAGCTCAAAGATGATACTTTTTGGGAGAAGATGAAAGAGCCGTGGTTGGGCGACATCTTAATAAATATTTTCTTTAAATAATTATGAGTTTACATTCTTATATTCGTGTTAAGGTACACAAGTTTGTGGACCACAAGTTTGTGTACCAACCATAATATCGCTATATTTGTATCGAAAAGAATAATATCACTGCTAAATATATGGAAAAAGCATTTATTTACGGCATCTCTGTAGAAGGGAACAATTTTACAGATCGCATAAAAGAAACGAAACGGCTGAAGATGAACTTCGAGAATGGAATGAATACTATCCTCATCTCTCCCAGGCGCATGGGAAAGACCTCTTTGGTGAAGAAGGTAGCTGCATCCATTACTGCTCCTGACCTGAAAATAGTCTATATGGATGCCTACGACTGCCGAAGCGAGTATGATTTCTATAATAAGTTTGCAGCATCTGTCCTGAAACAAACTTCCAACCGCGTCGACCAATGGCTGGAGAATGCGAAAGACTTCCTTGTCCGCGTATCTCCTAAAGTGTCATTCAGTCCGGACGTTACATCCGACTATTCCCTGTCTTTGGGTCTTACCCCCAAGACCCATACCCCGGGTGAAATTCTAAACTTACCCGAGTTGATAGCCATTAAAAGAAAGATACACATCACGGTTTGTATTGACGAGTTTCAGCAAATCGGTGAATTTCCCGAGTCCCTGGAAGTACAGAAAAGACTAAGAACTGTTTGGCAACATCAGCAGAACACTTCTTATTGCCTGTTTGGCAGCAAAAAGCATTTAATGACAAATCTTTTTCAGAACAAGCGTATGCCCTTCTATCAGTTCGGTGAAATGATGTTCCTCGACAAAATCAGTACCCAGGATTGGGTAAGCTACATTCGTGAACGATTTGCAAGCAAAGGCAAAGAGATATCCGAAGAACTGAGTACCGAAATTTGCAGGATTACCGACAACTATTCATCTTATGTGCAACAGTTAGCCTGGAATGTACTGGCCGAAACTGAGCATACAGCCACTACAAAGAATTTGGAAAGCGCCACAGATGCCCTCATCGCACAATGCAGCGCCCTGTTTGTACAGCAGATTCAAGGACTGACTACTTATCAGATGAATTTCTTACGGGCAATTTGCAACGATATTCACAGAGATTTCGGTTCCAAAGCAGTTATGGACACATTTTATTTGGGTACAAAATCGAATATTGCAAGGATTAAAGACGCTCTGATAGAAAAAGAATTAATAGAAGAACGGAAAGAAGGCATATACTTTGCCGACCCTGTATTTGAAAGTTGGTTCAAAAGAGATTGCTTCTGATGATGCTATATCAAAAAAGACATCGCATACTTGACGATTCAGTAAGAAAGCGTAACTTTGTAAAATCAAAGACAGCAGAAGAACTGCGTAAACGTCATCCGATATGCGAAAAAAAATAAAACATTACATTTTATAGATAATATAAACAATAGAATATGAAACGAATCAGCATTGCATTCCTCCTCTGCCTCTGCACCCTGGCAAGTTTCGCCCAAGGCGGACAGGCACTCGACTTGAAAGAAATCGTAACCGGTAAGTTCACACCGCAAGGTATTTACGGCGTTATCCCCATTCCGGGAGACGGCGAACATTATTCGCAGATGAATGCAGACCGGACACAAATCATCAAGTACTCCTTCAAGACAGGAAAGCAGGTGGAAGTATTGTTTGATGCTGCCACCGCCCGCGAGTGCCCCTTCAAGACATTCGACAGTTACAGCTTCGCCCCCGATGGCAGCAAGTTGCTCATCGCCACAGAGACTACTCCTATCTACCGCCACTCCTACACCGCTGTGTACTACTTATATAGCTTGAAGCGGAACCTCGACGGAAAGATAAACAACGTAGTGGAGAAGCTCTCGGACGGCGGACCGCAACAAGTACCCGTATTCGCGCCCGACGGCAACCAGGTGGCCTTTGTACGCGATAATAATATCTACCTCGTGAAGCTGCTCTTTGGCAACAGCGAAAGCCAGGTGACCGAAGACGGCAAGCGCAACGAAGTGCTGAACGGCATCCCCGACTGGGTATATGAAGAAGAATTCTCCTTCGACCGCGCACTGGAGTTCAGCGCCGACGGACAGATGCTCGCCTTCATCCGTTGGGACGAGCGAGAAGTGCCCTCTTACTCTTTCCCGCTCTTTGCCGGACAAGCGCCGCACCTCACCCCCTTCGAGAAGTACCCCGGAGAGTACACTTACAAATATCCCAAGACCGGCGAACCCAACTCCCGCGTATCGGTGCATACCTTCGACATCAAGTCGAAAGTAACCCGCAAAATCAACGTGCCGCTGGATGCAGACGGGTACATCCCCCGCATCCGCTTCACCAAAGACGCGAACAAACTCGCCGTAATGACGCTGAACCGCCATCAGAACCGCTTCGACCTCTACTTTGCCGACCCTCGCAGCACCGTCTGCAAGCTGGCATTGCGCGATGAGAGCGACACCTACATCAGCGAGAAGGTATTCGATAATATCCGCTTCTATCCCGAGAACTTCAGTTTCGTCAGCGAGAAGAGCGGTTACAGCCACCTATACTGGTACAGCATCGGCGGCAACCTGCTGAAGCAACTCACTGCCGGACAGTATGAAGTGCAAGAATTCCTGGGATACGACCCGGCGGAAGGCAGCTTCTACTATAGCAGCAACGAGGAAAGCCCGATGCGTAGCGCCATCTACAAGATAGACCGTAAGGGAAAGAAAACCAAGCTGTCCACCCAGGCAGGTACCAATACCGCCCAGTTCAGCACGGACATGAAGTACTTCATGAACCGCTACTCGAACCTGAATACGCCTACCGTCATCACCCTGAACGACAATACCGGCAAAACGCTCACCACCCTGGTGGACAATGCCGCCCTGAAGCAAACGATAAGCGGCTACAACATGCCACAGAAAGAGTTCTTCAGTTTCCAAACTACCGACGGCACCTCGCTGAACGGCTGGATGATGAAACCGACAGACTTCTCGGCAAGCAAGAAGTATCCCGTACTGATGTACCAATACAGCGGTCCCGGCTCGCAGCAAGTACTCGACAAGTTCAGCGTAAGCTGGGAAACTTATATGGCATCGCAAGGCTACGTCGTAGTCTGCGTAGACGGCCGTGGCACCGGCGGACGGGGTGCGGACTTTGCCAAATGCACTTACCTCAACCTCGGCGTCAAGGAAGCACGCGACCAGGTGGAAACGGCCCTCTACATGGGGAAACAGTCATACGTGGACAAGAACCGCATCGGCATCTGGGGATGGAGCTATGGTGGCTACATGACTATTATGAGCATGAGTGAGGGAACGCCGGTATTCAAGGCCGGAGTGGCGGTTGCTCCCGTTACGGACTGGAATTACTATGATACGGTTTATGGCGAACGCTTCATGCGCGCCCCCAAGGAGAATGCCGAAGGATACAAAGCCGGTTCCACCTTTACCCGTGCCGAGAAGTTGCATGGCAATCTGCTGCTGGTGCATGGCATGGCCGACGACAACGTGCACTTCCAGAACTGTGCCGAGTATGCCGAGCATCTGGTACAGTTGGGCAAGCAGTTCGAGATGCAGGTTTACACCAACCGCAACCATAGCATTTACGGTGGCAATACACGCCTGCACCTGTACACACGATTGACGAATTTCTTCAAGAATAACCTCTAAACAGATTATGGCAGAGAGAGTGCGCAAGCCGGAATGGCTCAAAATAAACATCGGCGCCAACGAGCGCTACACCGAAACAAAACGCATCGTTGAATCGCATTGTCTGCACACGATTTGCAGCAGCGGACGCTGCCCCAACATGGGCGAGTGCTGGGGAAAAGGCACTGCCACCTTCATGATCGGGGGTGACATCTGCACCCGTTGCTGCAAGTTCTGCAACACGCAGACCGGCAAGCCGCTTCCTCTGGACATCAATGAGCCGACGCACGTGGCAGAGTCCATCGCCCTGATGAAACTCACCCACGCCGTCATCACCTCCGTAGACCGTGACGACCTGCCCGACCTGGGCGCCTCGCACTGGGCACGCACCATCCGCGAAATCAAATGCCTCAATCCCGAAACCACCGTCGAAGTGCTGATACCCGATTTTCAGGGAAGAGCGGAACTCGTGGCAGAAGTCATCGAGGCACAACCGGAAATCATTTCGCACAACATGGAGACAGTGCGCCGCATCAGTCCTTTGGTGCGCAGCGCCGCCCATTACGACACCAGCCTCGCCGTGCTGCGGCAGATAGCCGAAAGCGGCACTACCACCAAGTCGGGCATCATGGTGGGTCTGGGTGAGACTCCGGCCGAAGTGGAAGAACTGATGGACGACCTGCGCCAAGCAGGTTGCCACATCCTGACCATCGGCCAATACCTGCAACCCACACACAAGCATTATCCGGTGGCCGAGTACGTCACTCCCGAACAATTTGCACTCTATAAAAAAGCAGGACTGGAAAAAGGATTCGAGCAAGTAGAAAGCGCCCCGTTGGTACGTTCATCTTATCATGCAGAAAAACAAGTCCATCTTATACAAAAAAAGAACAAGAAAGGAAACATTTAATCCGCTCATTTGTTATTTGTAGAGATAAGAGATAGAAACGACAAAATCGTAATACGGATAATGAATCAGCAAAGAATACTATCGTCGAAATTCAACATGTCATTGGGTTTTATCCCCGTTATCGTCTCCATTTTATTATGTGAATTCATAACGCAAGACATAGCTATCTACATAGGTGCAGGTATCGGACTATTGTTTAGCGTACACTCAATAGTACGCAAGGGAACCTATATCCCGCAAATCATCCTTTACTGCACTACGGGAATGCTCTTACTGTTGTCCGTAACATCCTTATTCACCCCCAATTACTGTCCGGCTCCCATGTTCCCGTTTACGCTGGAAATCAGCGCCGTCATTCCTCCGCTAATCATCTATCTGAACCGGAAAAGGTTTCTGAACTATCACGTTGCCCAGTCGCAGGGCTGCTGCAAACAGCTTTTTGCCCAAGGGGCCGAGGCGGCCATTGTATCCGCACGCGTCATTCTAATCATCAGCTTCCTGCATTTTCTGGCTATCACCTGCGCTATTTTCATCAGTCATCCACTGGGAAGCACCACCGCTTATATTTTATTTAAAATAGCCCCACCTGCCGTATTCATACTCGGCATACTGTTCAACCAGTTCGGCATCTCCTATTTCAATACCGTGATGAAGCATACTGTTTTTGTGCCGATAGTCAATACCAAAGGAGATGTCCTGGGGAAAGTTATGGCAACGGAAGCCATCGGACGCAAGAACGATTTTATCAATCCGGTCATCAGAATCGCCGTAGTCTCACACGGCATGCTGTTTCTTCTCCCCCGCCCCCAATGCACCGTGCTCGACAAAGGGAAGATGGACATTCTTGTGGAAGGATTCCTGATATACGGAGAGACGTTGGAGCAAGGCGTGTACAGAGTACTGCGGCAGATGCTCCCTACCGCTCCCCTGGAGAATCTGCACTTCAACTTTATGTATCATTTTGAAAACGAAGTGACCAATCGCCTGGTCTACCTGTTTATACTTGACCTGGATGACGATTCGATTTTATGCAACAAGCACTTTAAGGATGGAAAGCTATGGACGTTCCAGCAGATGGAACAGAACCTGCAACGAAACTTCTTCAGCAGTTGCCTGGAATATGAATTCGAGCACCTGAAAAGGATTATTTATACAAGAGAAAAATACAAGGAATCTTAGAGAGATCGGGAGCCTTTCCCTGCCACTCTTTCACGGTCCGGGTTTTGATATATTCCCCTTCGCAGGTGATATCGGCGGCAATGCAGAGTTTGGTCTGCGGGCGGCAAGTCTGAAGAATATCCTCCACCATTTTATTGTTCCGGTAAGGTGTCTCAATGAATAGTTGGGTCTGCGATTCGTTGTAGACGCGCTGCTCCAGCATTTTCAGCTTCTTGCTGCGCTCTGCCGGCTCTATGGGAAGGTAGCCGTGGAAAGCAAAACTCTGTCCGTTGAAGCCCGAGCCCATGACGGAGAGAATAATAGAAGAGGGTCCCACCAGGGGGACCACTCTTAAGTTTTTCCGCTGGGCAATGGCTACTACATCCGCTCCCGGGTCAGCCACTGCGGGACAGCCTGCCTCGGAGATTACCCCCATCGACTGGCCTGCCTCTAACGGCTGTAAATATCCTGAGATATCTTCGGGCGATGTATGCTTGTTCAGCGTATAGAATGTCAGCGCATCAATATCTATTTCCCTGTCCACTTTCTTCAGAAAACGGCGCGCAGAGCGCACATCCTCTACTATGAAATGGCGAATGCCCAGTATCACCTCCTTATTATAAGGGGGCAGTACGGTTTCAATGAGGGTATCGCCCAGCGTGACGGGTAAAAGATAAAGTGCTGTTTCCATTATCCGTAGATGATGTTTCCGTTTTCGTCCATATACTCATCCAAGCCCTTCTCGTAAGTAGCCATGGCACGAAGGCTCATACCTACGCTGGAGAAGCCTCCGTCGTGGAAGAGGTTCTGCATGGTGACTTTGCGGGTGAGGTCGGAGAACATGACGATGCAGTAGTCGGCACACTCGTCGGCAGAAGCATTGCCGAGCGGAGACATACGGTTGGCGAAGTCGAACAACTTGTCCATACCCTTCACACCAGCACCGGCAGTGGTCATCGTGGGCGACTGGGAGATGGTGTTGACACGTACATGGTGTTCGCGTCCGTAGATATAGCCGAAGCTGCGGGCGATAGATTCCAGCAAGGCTTTGGCATCCGCCATATCGTTGTAACCGTAGAACGTACGTTGCGCAGCCACATAGCTCAATGCAAGGATAGAGCCATACTCGGAGATGGCATCCAGCTTCTTGGCAGCTTGTATCATCTTGTGGAAAGAGACGGCTGAGATATCCAGCGTCTTACCCAGCATATCATAATCCAGATCGTCGTAAGTACGTTTCTTGCGCACGTTGGGAGACATACCGATAGAATGCAAAACGAAATCTATCTTGCCGCCCAATACTTCCATGGAACGTTTGAATACATTTTCCAAGTCTTCTACACTTGTAGCATCTGCTGCGATAACCTCGCAATTCAGTTTCTCGGCCAGCGCGGACACTTCACCCATACGCACGGCAACCGGCGTGTTGGACAAGGTGATCGTTGCACCTTCTTCTACTGCTTTTTCTGCTACTTTCCAGGCAATGGACTGCTCGTTCAGAGCACCGAAGATAATGCCTCTTTTTCCTTTCAACAAATTGTAACTCATACCTATATTTAGTAAAATTCGGTTGCAAAGATAGCGCAATTTGTACGCATAGCAAAATAAGCCCGCTTATTTTTACTTTACAAGGATGCTTCCCATCTTATTTAAAGATAGTATATTTGCACAAACTAAATGAAGAAAGACAATGAAAAGACTGGTTATATTCGACCTGGACGGGACTTTATTGAATACAATCGCCGACCTGGCACAGAGTACGAATCATGCGCTTACTGCGCTCGGATACCCTACCCATGAAGAGTCTGCCTACAACTTTATGGTGGGCAACGGCATCAACAAACTTTTTGAACGCGCCCTGCCCGAAGGTGAGAAAACGGAAGAGAACGTATTGCGGGTACGGAAAGAATTTATTCCTTATTACGATGTGCACAATGCGGACAAGAGCCGCCCTTATCCCGGGATGCCGGAACTCCTGAACCTATTGCAAGAGGAAGGGATGCAGTTGGCGGTAGCTTCCAACAAATATCAATCGGCTACGGAGAAGCTGATAGCACACTATTTCCCGAATATCCGCTTCATTGCCGTATTGGGGCAACGCGAAGGCGTGAACGTGAAGCCCGACCCGAGCATTGTACACGAGATTATAGGTATAGCCAACGTTACTAAGGAAGAAGTGCTCTACGTAGGAGACTCCGGGGTGGATATGCAGACGGCTGCCAATGCGGGAGTCACTGCGTGCGGAGTGACATGGGGATTCCGGCCGCGCACCGAATTGGAAGAGTTCAAGCCCGCTCATATCGTAGAGGAAGCAAAAGAGATAGCGGCGATTGCCCGCCGCTATTAAAACTCCATGAGACTCTGTGTCTGTGGTGAAACGTGAAACTCAGAACAATTTGCGCATCACTCCCTTATCACCGACCACGAAATACGTATTCCGGTCGATGAGCAAGGCACGCCCGCGCTTCTTCTTACGGTTCTCTTCATTATCCACATTCACCCCGATAACTTTGGTATCGTAGAAGGTAGAGATATCTTTGAAGATGGTATGGCCTACGATGATATGTTCGGCATTGTAGCGCTTCATTATCATCTGCAAAGAGTCTTGCGGCAGCGGGTTATATTTAGGGTCTGTCCTTACCAGGCCACGATACCATATCGGTCCGGAGTTGCCATAAAGGAATGCGGTGAGAGGCGACAAAGCACGGCGTTCCTTTTTATTCATAAACAAAGCACGGCTCATTTCCTTATTCACCGTAGGGATGCTCAGATTATGGTCGTAGAACTCTTTCCCCAGGCCGGCATGCACATACAAATTACTGCCGATGGTCTGCATGGTATTACGCGTGCCGAGCCACTTGCCCAGTTCCGTATTCTCACCAAATAACCGGGGATATTCCATATTCAGTCTTTTAGCCAGTTCCTTGTACTTGCCTTTGGTGTAGCGCAAGTCATTAGCCAAAACCATCGGTTCGTGATTGCCCAACATGAAAGAGACATGCCCGCCTGCATCGGCAGCTTCCTTTTCCAGTTTATAGAACAACCAGAAGATTTGCGGCACGTCCTTGCCCCGGTCGAATATATCGCCGATAATCACCAAGTGATTCTTGCCGAAGCTCCATTGAAGCTGCTTATCAATCACCCCATTGCCTCGCAACAGACTGATAACACAATCGAGTTTGCCATGAGGATCGGACATTACAAACACCTTCTCCGGTTGGCGGTATTTCCATTCGGGGCGCTTGGTGGGGTGCAGCTTCACATCAAACGGGTAACGGCCTTTGTGGTCGACTACGTGCAGCGTAAAATCTTTGGGCAGCGATACATAAGTGGTATCTATGATTCGCCCCTTTGTATCTACGCTTATCACACGCGTCCGCCCGTCCGGTTCATAAATCACGTATGGGCCGTCTGCCGACAGTTCTTCTTTCTTCTCTTTTTTCTTCTTGCCCTCCGAATCAAAAGTTCCGGCACTAAGGCCGGAACTGATGAATGTTAGAATAAGAGTGACAAGGAGAGATTTCGTAATGCTTGTCTTTATCATCATCTATTTAGTCATTATTTAATCACCATAAGTAGGATTCTGCACCATATTGGCGTTGGAGTTCATTTCGGCCTTAGGAATAGGCAGCACTACGCGGTAGTAGTTCCAGTCGAAAGACATACTCTCGTCCACCATCTTCAGGTGTTCTGTTTCCGATATTTCGGGGAATTTCTTGGTAGACTCCTTACGCACGATGGTCTTGTGGTTGCGCAGGGCATCGAAGAAGCGGTGTCCTTCGCCGAAGAGTTCCTTGCGGCGTTCCAGCAGCACGTCGTCCAGTGTGATGGTTTTACCAACGACTGTCTTTTCCGGGTTGGCACGGTTGACGATGGCATTGAGATACTTCACAGCCTTGGCATTGTCACCTGCTTTCACGGCAGCCTCGGCAGCTATCAGATAAAGTTCGGAAAGACGGAGAACGGGGATATTGGAGTCTTCTACCGCCTTGCCATTCTGCGGTTGATACTTGGCGATATAGGCTCTCTTTGTCTTTTCGACTACGGTATAAGCCTTGTTTCGGACATCGTCGGGGTCTTCCTGCATCAGTTCATAGAAAGAGCTGGTCAGGCAATAGTCATCATATCCGGTTGAGAGGCAGAGGTAGCCAAGACTTTCTTTACCTACTCCGTCTACCGTGAGGTTCACCAGTTCGAACAGTACTTCGCCCGGATCACCAGATGCGAAATCAGTGCCCCAGATGGTACCATATTCGTCGTTCGTCCACAGGCGGTATTTGTTCTTCTCGGCTCCGGCAATGGCGGCTTCAGCTGTTGTCAGTGCGTTCTGATTATCTTCCATATACAGATAAGCCCGGCTCAGCAACAACATACCCGCCCATTTATTGATCTTTCCTTTATTGAACTTCTCGCTCATCAGGTCGCTACCCTCTTTCAGGTCTTTGATGATGGCTGTATAGCACTCTGCTACCGTATTACGAGCCGGTTTGTTCTCCGTATTGGAAACTTCCGTAACGATGGGCACGCCCAGCGAGGCACCGTTGTCCTTAGGATAAGGATAACCGAAGAAACGGGTCAGGTCGAACAGGGCAAATCCGCGAAGCACCAAGGCCTGGCCTTTCAGGTCATTATAGGTATCTTTATCGTCTTCAAGAATTTCTATTTTATCTATCTGAGACAAGATGATGTTGCAGTTCTGAATAATCTTATAGGCGTATGACCAATGGGTGCTTGGACCGTTATCCTTGGTATAGTCCAGCATATAATAACTGGTGGTACGCTTTCCGGTCTTGATGGACTGTGCATCGTCTCCGGTCACGTCACCGTAATAGACCATACGGCCGGAATAATAATAAGCGTTGCGCATCACGTCGTATATGCCGTTCAGGCTATAGTCCACATCATCCAGGTTCTGAATGGCAGATGCAGACGGAATCTTTGTGCTCGATTCTACGTCGAGCCAGTCGTTGCCGCAGGAAGTAGTCAGGCTGACCAACATTCCCATTACTATATATTTTAATGCTTTCATAATGTTTCTCTTTTTAATGGGTTAGAAGTTCAAGTTAAGACCGAATGTAACCGTTTTCAACGGGGGTGTTCCCCAACTTGCCGTACCGGCATTTACAGACTCCGGATCGTAGAAGTCGTAAGCAGCCCAAGTCCACAAGTTGTTGGCAGAGGCATAGAGGCGCAGGCTGTTCACGCCGATCTTCTTGGTCCATTCCTTGGGAGCGGTGACGCCGAAGGTCAGCGTTTTCAGACGGATGAAGTCCGTACTGTGAAGGCGGCGGGTAGTAGTGACGCCGTTCATGGCTACGGTCGGCTTTTCTATAAACACCTCATACTTGCTGACGTCTCCCGGCTTCTTCCAGTTGTCGCGATAGTAGGCAGGGATGTTCAGGGTAAAGTCCTTTCCGCCATGCTCGGTCTTTTGTGCCCAGTTGTCGTAGCCGAAGGCACCGAACTGGTAAGAGAACATGAAGCTCAGGTCGAACCACTTGTAGCGCAGCGTATTGGAAAGCCCGCCGGTAATGTTCGGTTCGGCATGCTTCTTCAAAGGAATGGCATGAGCATCTTTATTGTTCTCCGTAATCTCCTTCACATACTTTCCATTGGCATCCAGCGTGTTGGTATAGAACTGCGGCGCACCGGTTTCGGGGTTGATTCCTGCAAACTCTATCATATAGAAGGTACGGTAAGGGCTACCAATCTTATGAATCTGCGTGCCACTGATAATCTGTGTCTGTTCACCGTCCAGCTTCACAATCTTGTTGCTGTTGTGCGACAAGGTGAAGGTAGTGCCCCAGTCAAAGTCCTTTGTAACAATATTCTTAGAATTGATTTCCAGTTCCACACCCTGGTTCTTCACTTCACCGATGTTCATCAGGTAAGAGCTGAAGCCGGTAGTCATGGATACGGGGCAGTCCATCAAAAGGTTCTTCGTGGTACGGGTGTAGTATTCCAGCGTAAAGTTCACCCGATCGAAGATGCCGAAGTCCAGACCGATGTTCAGGTTGTAGTTCGTTTCCCATTGCAGGTCGCGGTTCTCTATCTGCGACTGAATAAGTGCCGGGTTCTCCATATATCCGCCACTCAGACTAGTCAGGCCCATGTATCCGTACAAGTCAGAAGGCAGGGTTCCGTTCACACCGTAAGAGGCACGGAGTTTCAGGTCAGTCAGCCAATTGCTTGTAGGCTTCATAAAGTCTTCTTCGATTACGCGCCATGCGCCGGATACTGACCAGAAGCTACCCCAACGGTTGTCGCGGTGCAGACGTGAACTACCATCCATACGATAGCTTCCGCCCAAATAGTATTTGTGCTTATAGTCGTAGTTCAGACGGCTGATGTAAGACACCATTCGTGAACGGCTGGAAGAACCGCCCAGGCTTTCCAAAGTCTGTCCGTTGGTAATATCATTCTTGAGCGGAGTCAGGAAGTTGGTGGCATAGCCTGACAAGCCGTCGTTGTATTTAGAGTCAATTTCATATCCCACAAGGGCGTCCAGGTGATGGTCTCTCTGGATATCCATCTTATAGCTAAGTTGATTGGACCAAACCATCTTGTTGTATTCGCTGTATGCCTTCTCCATACCGCCATTGTTCTTCTCACCGTCCGAAGTACGGGAGTCTCTCCATTCTTTACCTTTACTGATGTTGTAGTCGTAACTGAAAGTAGACTTCAACTTCAAGTCTTTGATGAATTCATATTCGGCATAGAGTGTATTGAATGTACGGGTCACGTATTCACGCTGATAGTTATAAGCTTGGGCCAGTACGGGATTTCTTCTTGCCAAACCAATCAGGTCTTGATTATAAGTACCGTCTTCATTGTATACAGGATCGGAAGGTGTCAGTTTGCTTACACTTGAATAGAAAGGAGCGGTATAACCGGTTCCCTCGCTATATACACTCTGTATAAGATTGGTGAACATAGAGTTGACACCCACCTTCAACTTATCCGTAGCCTGAAAGTCTACGTTCAAGCGACCGGTGACACGTTCCAGACTGGAAGTCCGTACGATACCCTCTTGTTTGAGGTAAGCCAGTGAGGAGTAGTACTTGAACTTCTCGGTACCGCCGGACAGAGAAGCCTCATAGTTGGAGTGGCTTCCCTTGCGGAACAGGTAATCGCCCCAATCGGTATAGCCGCACCAGGGCACGGGAGCATACTTATCAATGTTCTTGTCGGCATAAGCGATGGCATCTTCCGCTGATTTTCCACTTCTTTCCTGACCGAGCTTCAACCCATTATAAATGTATTCGCGGCGTTCCGCTCCGCTCAGTGTGGGGCGATAGTCCATAGCGAAGTCACTGAAACCCCAGTCGGCTTTCAGGTTAACGACTGCTTTACCGGTCTTACCTTTCTTGGTAGTAATCAATACCACACCGTTGGCAGCACGCGAACCGTAGAGAGAAGCAGCGGCGGCGTCCTTGATGATGGTGATATTCTCGATGTCCGAAGTATTGATGGTAGACATGGCATCCAGTCCGCCATCCGAAGTGATGGAGTTGATGGAACCGGAAGTTACCGCCACACCGTCGATGACGTAGAGCGGAGAGTTGGATGCATTGAACGAACCCATACCGCGGATGCGCAGGGAAGAAGAAGAACCCGGCTGACCGGATGCGGCAGTGAACTGCACACCCGTTGCATTACCTTGCAGCAAATCCTGGAAGGATACGGAAGGCACGTCGGCTATCTTCTCGTTCTTCACACTGGAAGCCGAACCGGCGTATGCCGATTTCTTGAATGTACCATATCCGGTTACGATGACTTCTTCCGTCAGGTTAGCATCCGGAACCAGCACTACTTTCACCATTTTGCCTGCTGTGGCTCTCACTTCCTGGCGGACGTAGCCTACATACGACACCACGAGCGTAACGGCTGCCTGCTCCGTCTGGATGGAGAAGTGTCCGTCGAGGTCGGTTGTCTGACCGTTCGTAGTACCCTTCACCAAGACGTTGGCACCGATAACGGACTCACCCGTCTCGTCTATCACCGTTCCGGAAACAGTGTACTTCTGCTGTTCTACGGCAGCTACTCCGCGTACTTCGTTCACGGGGCGGATGGCAATGGCACCATCTTTTACCGTATAAGCCAATCCGCTGTTCTTCAGACATTCGTCCAGCACGGCGGCTATCTTTTCGTTCTTTACGTTCAGGCTGTGTACCTTTACTTTCTTTACATCGTTTGTGCTGTAGATAAAGGTGAAATCCGTCTGTCGTTGAATCTCCCATAGCACGTCGCTTAACGTAGCGTCTTTTACGTTCACAGTAACCGTGGTCTGGGCAAATGCCGTGTTGGCAGCCTGCACAAAGCCAATCATCATGAAACTGAAGAACAGGAATGTAGCCCACATACGTTTACTACCTTCCCAAGAGCTGGTGTAGTTCTGTTTCTTAGTCATACTTACTTAAATTATTAATGGTTAGTTATAGAATGTTATTGTCTTACCGCCGATCTTGAAGTGTATGTTCTCCGTAGCTTCCAGCAGCTCCAGGAAAGGAGTGATGCTTTCGTAACGGTTCACGTTGCAGCCGAAGCGCTTGTTCTTGAGGCTGGCATCGGCGTACTTCACTTCGATGTCATACCATCGCGAGAGGGTTTTCATGATGTCTTCCAGGCGCTGGTCTTTGAAGTTGATCTTCCCTCTGACCCACGAGGTATAGAAGGCGGTGTCTACCGTGCGTACGTGCAGGTCGCTGCTTCCGGGTGTCAATGAGGCTTGTTGCGAAGGTTTCAGCACGAGGCTGTTGCCCTCTCCGGCATCTACCCGCACCGAACCGCTTACGAGGGTGGTCTGGTACTCTTCATCGGGATAGGCGGAGATGTTGAAAGTAGTCCCCAACACTTCTATCTGCATGCCCCGGGTGTGCACAATGAAAGGTTGTCCGGTCTTGTTCACTTCAAAGTAGGCTTCACCCACCAGTTCCACTTCACGCTTATCCGCCCCGAAAGTAACGGGGAAGCGCAGGCTACTCATCGAGTTCAGATGGACTTTTGTGCCATCGTTCAATACAAGGGCGTATTCTCCGCCTTGGGGAATCTCCACCTTATTATATATAGGGGTTGTTTGTGCTGCCAACTTCTGTGCCGAACGGTAATTCAACGTCGTAGAATCTACCTGTATCTGCTTATCTGCCAACCGTGCTTGCTCTTCGGAGACTTCCTTATCCAGATATACAGTCTCTCCGTTGTCCAGTGTCAGGATGGCTTTGGCACCGCCCGGCAATATTTGTTGTCCTGCCAGTAACACGCTGTCACCCGGCAATTGAGTCTCAGGAACATTCATAAGTGCAAAGACCAATATCAGACCGGGCAGAATGATGGTGGCTGCATATTGCAACACTTTCATATACCGCTTTCTGAAAGACATCCTTTTGATGCGCTTCTCCACTCCTTTCCATCCGGCATTCACGTCATAGTCCGCCCGACGGACTTCGTGCCGCACGCGGTTCTCCTCACTGCAAATCTTCTGAAAGAGTTGCTCGTGGCTTTTATCCTCATCGCGCCAGGCATCCAGGCGGGTGCTTTCATCCGGAGTAATCTCACCGGATAAATACACGGCTATGAGGCGGGCAATATCGAAATCTTTTCTTATCATATTTTGGCTTGTTTTTATCTATCTTTAGTAATAATACAGTTCAGAATGAAAACAGGGTGAATGTATAGGGAAATATTTTTTAAAATATATAAAGAAAGTATACAGGAAGGGGATTTCCATGCTTCTACAAGCGCGGGAAGGCGGGAGTTATCTCTTTGCAATCAGATAGAGCATGTATAGAAACAAAAGGATGCGATATACGGCGTTTCGCTATCACACCTATTCGTACAAAGGGGAGTAAATAGAAAATTCCTGCATAAAGTAGGGAATAGATATACGGATATAATGAATAATATGCAAAGAATATACGGTTCCCGGGCGCAGATGGTATGTTTTGCCGGAATAGACGGTGTGTTTTGGGTGAATAGATGGTATGTTTTGCACCGAAAGACTATGTGTTCGGCACCGAGGAACTATATGTTTCGCTATGGGGAACTATAGATTCGGCACCGGGGAACTATAGATGGAGCAAAAAGGGAAGGTATGTTGCGCTACTTGGGATAGGCAGAGCGGCAGCATCCAAGTATCGAATTATCTACAAACGGAGTGTTCATCATTCAGAAAGATGCAATACGAGTCAGAGACTTCTCAATATGATTCCCATTTCGTCAAATACCGTTCACGTCGCAAACCCACTAACGCGCGAGAGTGGTTTCTTTCTCTTCCGCCTGCCGTCTGCGCAGGAACGCGGCACGCTGCCGCGTTTAAAAATACAATTTGTCATTTTGCCACATCGGAGAGGAAAGGTTGCATTCACTCCCCGGCGCTCTCGTTGAACTTCTGCATATACTCCTTCGGCGACATGCCGAACTGTTCCTTAAAGGAATTGGAGAAGTGGGACAGGTTGCTGAACCCCACGGAATAGGCAATATCCGATATATTCATCTTCTTGTTGTTCTGTAGCAACTTGGCGGCTTGCTGTATGCGGATGTTGCGGATAAAGTCGCGGGTACTGAGGTTGGTCAGTTCCTTGAGTTTGCGATAGAGGTGCACCCGGCTCAGTCCGACGCTCCTCGCCAGCATTTCCACATCCAGCGTCGGTTCCGACAGATTGTCATTGATGACCTTCATCACCTTCTCCAGCAAGATTTCGTCGGTAGGCTTTATGTTCAGCACTTCCTGTTTCTCTTCCTGCTGCTGCATTCCGCTGAACTTATTCTTCAGCAGTTTGCGGTTATTAATAAGGTTGCCCACGGTCTTTTTCAGTATTTCTATGTTGAACGGCTTCACCAGGTAGGCATCCGCTCCCGTGTCCATACCCTCGGCATAGTCTTCCGGCTTGCCTTTGGCGGTGAGCAGAATCACCGGGATATGATTGATGCTTGCATTCTGCTTTATCTTGCGGCACAGGGTGATGCCGTCCATTTCGGGCATCATGATATCACTCAGCACCAGGTCGGGCATTCCGGCAAGGATGGCTTTGAAGGCTTCCTTGCCGTTGTTGCAAACCGTAACCTTATACAGCCCGCTCAACTGCTGCTTCAGATAGCTCTGTATCTCCTTTTCATCTTCCACAATGAGCAGGTGGAACTTGGTCTTGGGCTTGGCTTGCACCGCGGTTCCCGGCTCTTCATTAGCTTCAAACTCCAGTTTCTCCTTGATGTGCAGCGGATAAGGCGTCGCTTCCATACTCGCCGGGTTCTCCAGTTCGCTGGCTTGCAGGTGCGAAGCGCCCAGCGGGATGCGGACAATGAAGCGGCTTCCGGGGTGTTCCGTGCAGTTCTCGGCGGTGATGGTGCCGTGGTGAAGATGTACCAACGAGTGCGTCAGGTGCAGCCCTATCCCCGTTCCCAGGTTGTTGTACGCCGAGCCGTTGTTTATCTGGTAGAAGCGTTCGAAGATGCGTTCTATCTTATCCTCTTCCAGGCCGATGCCGGTGTCCTCTATCACTACCTCAAAGTAGTTCTTCAAGGGCGTATCGGTGTCGGCATGCCCCTGCCGCAGCGTGAGGGTGATTTCTCCGCCTTCGGGCGTGTACTTAAAGGCATTGGACAAGAGGTTCATCAAAACTTTGTCGAAGTTGTTCAGGTCTACCCAGGCCTTTAGTGAGGCATCTTCGTGTACAAAGGCCAGGCGGATGTTTTTCTGTTTGGTTACGTAGTCGAATGTCAGAATCAAGTCGTCTATAAAGCCTACGATGTCCGTCTCCCTGAACTTCAGGAACATCTGCCCCTTGTCTATCTTTCGCATATCCATCAACTGGTTCACCAGTCGGAGAATGCGCTGGGAGTTGCGGTAAATCATCATGTAGGTCTTGTTCAGCTCGGGGCTCAGATTGTCCGAAAGCAACTTCTCTATCGGGTTGATGATGAGCGTCATCGGGGTGCGTATCTCGTGGGAGATATTGATGAAGAATTGCAGCTTCGCCTCGTTTATCTCTTCCTGATGCTTGCGTTCCGTCATTTCCTGGCGGTGGCGTATGCGGTTGAAAAGATAGGTGATGATGCCCAGCACCAGCAACAGGAACAGGACGGAGTAGGCGCCGTATGCCCAGCCGGACAAGTACCAGGGCGGGCGGACGATGATGGTGATGGTGCGTATGTCCGACAGGCTGCCGCGCTCGGCAACGCATACCTGGAAGGTGTACTTGCCGTGACGCAGTTTGTTGTAGGTGACGCGGTTGTTGCCGGGTTCGGTGGTCTGCCACTCGTCGCCCAGTTCGATGATGCGGTACTGGTACTTTATCTGTTGCGGATTGTCGTACCTCAACGTGGAAAAGACAATGCTGAACGTATTGTCCTGATGGCTGAGGCGGAAGACATCGGCATCGATTACGGCGGTGGAGATGATGGGTTTGCCGTCCGACAGGGTGTTCTTGTTCACCGGCTGGTTGAATACCCAGAAGTCGGTGATATAGACATCGTTCTTCCGAGGATACTCTATAATCTGTTCCGGCACGAAGTGGGTGATTCCATCGCTTCCGCCCAGGTATATCCGCCCGTTGCGGTCCTGGAAGAAAGCTCCGTGGGTAAATTCATTGCCTTGCAGCCCGTCGCCCACGAAGTAATTGACAAAGTGCAGGTTCTTCCGGTCGAACTTGCTGATGCCATTGTAGGTGCTCACCCAGAGGTTCTGATTCTTGTCCTCGGCAATGGCGCAAATGATGTTGTTGGGGAGTCCGTCCTGCATGGTGTATCTCTGCACTTCTTTCGTCTTCTTGTCGATGCGGAAAAGTCCGCTCGACATACCTGCCCAGATGTTTCCTTCCCCATCTTCGAGGAAGCTGTAGCCTACGCTCTCCTGGGTTCCCAGGTTTATCTTGCTGAAGCTGTCCTGCTTAGGGTTATAGCAGGAGATTCCCTGGTATCCGCCTATCCATATCATTCCTTCGCGGTCGCACAGGAGTACGTTCACCCAGTTGTTGCTGAGGTCGTCATCTACCATCCCCTTGTCCTCTTCGTGAATGACATTGTGCTGCCGCACCTCCTTCGTATCCAAATTATAGGTATAAAGTCCGCTTCCCAAAGTGGCGATATACAGGTTGCGGTGGTCATCTTCAATGATATTCATTATCTTCTCGTGCAGCAGTTGGGGGATGTAAGTGCATTTGCCCGTTTCTTTATGAAGTATGGACAGTCCGCGGGCGTATGCTCCCAGCCAGATGTTACGGTCCGAGTCCTGAAATAGGCTTGTGATGGTGTTTGCCACCGAACCGGAACTGTCTTCGGGACGGTAATGCCTTATCGGCTTGTAAAGGCTGTCCAACTCAAAAACACCTTCGTTGTCCGCCCCTACCCACAAATGATTGTCGGCATCCTTAAACACGGACATGATGCATCCCGTACCGATCGGGTTGTTATAAAGCAGTTTGTGACCGATGTATTCGAAACGGTCCCGGTGTGCAGGCAGAAAGACAATGCCCTTTTGGAATATACCCAGCCACAGATTCTTGTCCCTGTCCTGCAATATGCTGTGTACTTTCCCTGTGCTCAGGTCAAATGGTGCCGCATCGATCGAATAATCCTCAATCTGCCGCGTCTCCGGGTTGTAGGTCTTTACACCTTTCCCGTCCGTACCTATCAGGAGCCTTCCGTCGATGAAAGCCAATTGCTTGATGGGAAGATTCTGTATGCCCCCATAAGGAATGGGGATGAAGCGGCTTTTCTCCCGGTCGTACAGGCACAGCCCGCGGGTCAGGGTACCGACAAACAAGTTCCCGTCCTCATCCTCTGCCATAGCCGATATGTTATTGTCCGGGATATCGGGATATTTGAAACGCTGTATCTCCCCCGACTTCGGATGGTAGCAGACAATTCCCTGGGTTTCGGAAGGGAACCAAAGATTTCTCTCCGTATCTTGGAAGATAGCATTTATAGTTGATAATTGAAGTTTCCGGTTCATTCCCTCGATAGGTTCCATCAATTTAAGAGAGAGATTCATGCGGAAGATGGTATCGCCGGTCGTAGTTCCCCACACTTCACCGTTCTCCAGTTCTTTGAGGCTCGTGACGTGTACCGTCCCCTCGCGTCCTTTCATCTTTATCAGTTCAAAGTTATCCGTTTCGGGATGATACAGCATCAATCCCCTGAGGCATCTTATCCACAGGTTCTGGTAACTATCTTCAAAAATGGCGCGCACGTGGTTGTTGACGAGCGAAGTGGAATCGGCGTCAATGTGTTTATAGTGGGTGAAGTGCGTACCATCGAACTTGTTCAGCCCGAACTCGGTGGATGCCCATATAAATCCCCGGTAATCCTGAAATAACTGGTTGATAAGGCTACTGCTGAGCTGACCGTTGGCAGAGTAGTAAGTTCCGGTTTGACACAGGCTTCGGGATGGAATCGACAGGAATAGTATAATCGCAATGATATACTTGCACGTTTTTAGATTCATAGTATTACATTTAGTGGAGAATACTTTGCAAACTTACACAAAAAACAGGAGATTCACAAGCATATCCGGATAGTCCGGTATTTGTAACAATCTATCATTCAGCAGTGCTCTGCACGGTATATGTAACGACAATATAAGGTTTTGTAACGTAGAGAAAGGTTATGTACTTTCCGTATTATATTTGTGTAACCTCCCTGCAGTCTTTATTTCCTCCAATAAACTACATTTGCAATGTCCGATTAAGGAATGGCACCGTGTGCGATAACAAATATGATTGTTTAACCTTTAAATAGAATAATATGAAGACATGAAGAAAACTCATTTCACTTATTTAGTCTGACTTAAATCAAGAATTTGTATAACTAACTTAATTAATGGTTTTATGAAAAACACCAATTATTACTTGAAGCCCCTCGGGCTGCTATTTTTGTTGTGCCTGATACCATTGTTCGCATTCTCACAGAACATTACGGTGAAAGGCATAGTAAAAGACGCCATCGGCGAACCGGTAATCGGTGCCAGCGTCGTAGAAAAAGGCACGACCAATGGTATCACCAGTGATATCGATGGCAACTTTACCCTCACAGTTCCCCGAAATGCTACATTAGTCTTTTCTTTCGTGGGCTATCAAACCCAGGAAATAGCATTGAACGGGCGGAACTTCCTGACTGTTACATTACAAGATGATACGAAATTGCTGGATGAAGTAGTCGTTATCGGTTACGGTACGCAACGTAAAGAAGCGGTAACCGGTTCGGTGGCTTCCATGCGTGGCGACGAACTCCGGGCGATACAGACCGGTAACGTGACGAGCGCTTTGCAGAACCGCGTGGCAGGTGTGGAAATGACGCAAACGTCTTCCAAACCCGGTGCCGGAATGCAGATACGTATTCGTGGTACGCGCTCACTGAGTGCCAGCAACGACCCGCTGGTTGTACTCGACGGTATTCCTTTCGCAGGTTCCATCAGCGACATCGACCCCAACAGCATCAAGAGCCTCGACATCCTGAAGGATGCTTCGGCAACTGCCATCTACGGTTCGCGTGGTGCCAACGGCGTTATCCTGATAACGACCCTCCGCGGAAGCAAAGGACAAAAGCCACAGGTGAGTTATAGCGGTTACTACGGATTCAAGAACGCCATCAAGTTCCCGATGATGAACGGCGAACAGTTCGTGAAACTGCGTGCGGAAGCTGCCAGAACCATCAAGGAACTGGGACTGACTACCGCTCCGGTAACCAACTCCGTAGACGAATCGGACGATGTGAACACCGACTGGCAGGACATGATGTACCGCACCGGTATCATCACCAACCACGACGTCAATGTAACCAAGGGTTCGGAAGACGGTAACTACGCCTTCGGTGCAAGTTACTACCTCGACCAGTCCCCCCTCCCCACCCAGCAATACAGCCGTATAGCACTGCGCGCTTCTATCGACCAGAATGTGGGTAAGTATGTAAAGGTAGGATTAACGTCCAACAACAACTACAGCAAAACGGAAGGTAACCAGTTGGGTACGGGTGATGTGATTTCTACTTCCCCCATTGCCAATCCTTATAATGAGGACGGCACTCTGAAGAGAGCTGTAAAGGTGGGTGCTGCCGAAACTTATCCGGTCTGGACCAAAAAGACACTGGAAGATGCCGACGAGAAGTGGGTGAGCGAAGAAAAGGCTTTTGCCTCTTACAACAGCCTTTATGGCGAAATCAGCGCTCCGTGGATAGAAGGTTTGAAATACCGCATCAATATCGGTTTGAATGCCCGCCTGACTACAGGCGGCAGCTTTACGGGAATCGGCGTGAACAATACAAGTGACGCGAAAGCACCGTCATCTGCCTCTATCAGCAACGGACTGACCACTAACTGGACCGTGGAAAACATGATTACTTACGACCGCACCTTTGCTGAAAAGCATAACATCAATGTTGTCGGCCTGTACTCCGCCGAAGAAACCCGCTACAACCGTTCGGGTGTTTCTGCAAGAGATTTCCCGGCAGACCACTTCCAGTACTACGATCTGTCGAAGGCAGAAGGTGAGATTATCCTCAATCCGGGCAGCCAGGGTTACTCAAAGAGCGGCTTAATGTCATGGATGGGGCGTGCAATGTACTCCTATGATGACAAATACATGGCAAGCGTTACGTTCCGTGCCGATGCTTCCTCACGTCTGGCAAAAGGCCACCAATGGCATACATATCCTGCCGTATCAGCCGGTTGGAACATTCATAAGGAAGCCTTTATGGAAAACCTGACATGGATTGACCAGTTGAAAGTGCGCGTAGGTTACGGTGAAACATCCAACCAGTCCGTTGATCCTTATAAGACACTCGGATTGCTGGGCACACGCCTCTACAACTACGGCGACCTTTACCAGACCGGTTATGTACTGTCCGAACTGCCTAATGCAAAATTGGGATGGGAGTACACTACAACCTGGAACTACGGTGTCAACTTCTCACTGTTCAACAACAGATTGAGCGGTTCTATCGAATACTATACCCAGCACACTAAAGACATCCTGTTGCAGGTTAGTCTGCCCAGTACTTCAGGTGTAGGTTCTTATATGGCAAATATCGGAGAGACCGAAAACAAAGGTTTTGAAGTCTCTTTGAACGGTGTGATACTGGACAACGTGAACGGATGGACCTGGGAAGCAGGCCTCAACTTCTATCATAATAAGAACAAGCTGGTGAAGCTGAATTCAGATCAAAAGCAAGACGAAGGTAACTGGTGGTTCACAGGAAAGTCCATCAACGTGATTTACGACTACGAGAAGATAGGTCTCTGGCAAGCCGGCGAAGAAGAAATAATGAAGATTCTGGAACCAGATGGCAACATCGGTATGATTAAGGTGAAGTACAACGGAGACTATGACGAAAACGGAAAGCCCGTCAGAGCCATCGACCCGAACGACCGCCAAGTTATGGAAATGGATCCTAAATTCCAGGGCGGTTTCAATACCCGCGTAGCATACAAAGGCATCGACCTGTCCATCGTAGGCGGTTATCAACATGGCGGTAAGCTGGTTTCTACACTCTATGGTGGCACCAGTTACCTCAACCTTCTGACCGGACGCCGTAACAACGTGGATGTGGATTACTGGACACCCGAGCATACCAATGCCAAGTATCCGAGACCGGGCGGACTTACCAACAATGATAATCCGAAGTACGCCAACAGTATGGCTATCTTCTCCGCCTCATATATGAAGATCCGTAACATCACGCTGGGTTACAATGTACCGAAAGGGTTCCTGAACCAGTTTGGTCTTGCCAGCCTGCGCGTTTATGCCACTGTACAGAACCCGTTCGTATTCTTCTCGCCCTACAACGACGAGACAGGACTTGATCCCGAACCGAACTCCCGCTATAACGAGAACCAGGCAGTTACCACTTCCCAATATGCCAATAAGGGAATGTCATTGGTAGCTTACAATACTCCGGCTACACGCAACTTCCTGTTCGGTCTTAATATATCATTCTAACCCTTTAAAAGATTAAGATATGAAAAGTATATATACAAAAATTCTTCTGGGAACCATGGTCATTTCATCCTTCCTCACAGGATGTTCTGATATCTTAGATGAGCAGCCCCGCAACATTTACGAGCCCGGCTTCTTTGAAACCGAACAGGGCGTAGTCGGTGGCCTGACAGGGCTATACACCAGCCTGCGCAGGGTTTACGGACAACCCTACTACTATAATGCCTGCGAAACCGGTACGGATGAGTACACCTTCGGTTCGCAGGGCGATGCCAATTTCCAGAATGCCGACTTGAGCGTTCAAGGCAAAATACCCGATGCAGAAACCAGCCGCTTCGATGTAATATGGAACGTGGCTTACTCTGCCATCAACAATGCCAGTGCCATCATCGACAACGGTACAAAGGCTGAAATGCCTGTGGCACTTACCGCTGAAGCACGTTTCTTCCGCGCCTTCTACTACTTCCAGTTGGTACAAGCCTTCGGCGGTGTACCCCTGGACCTGGGTGGCGGTGAATTGGCAGCCAACACCTCACCGACGCGAGTTTCTACCCGTAACACGGTGCCCGAGGTTTACACAAGAGGCATATTCCCCGACCTGATTACTGCCGTAGCCGACCTGCCCGAAACACCCCGTGTGACCGGAGCAGTGACCAAGAACACAGCGCGTCTGATACTTGCCAAAGCATACCTTACTTACGGCTGGTGGCTGGAAAACCCGAATGACATTCCTACTTATCCGACCTGCGACCGCAACGATCCGGACGGAAAGGACAAAGCATGGTACTTCCAACAAGCATACGACGTATCAATGACGGCTATCAACAATCCGGGCGTATACGGTCTGCAACCCACATTCTACGATGTACACGAGTTCTTGCAAGACCGCAACAAGGAAATCATGTTCTATGCCGACCACAACGAAGAAAGCGCAGCTTACAATGAAAGTAACGTGACCGGATGGGATGGCGCTCCAAGTGGAGACACTTCCGCACAGAACCAGGCCGTATGGATGGTGACATGGTACTTCCAGCAAGTAATGAGCAGTACTTCATCAAGCTCATGGTCTGCCAAGAGCCCGTTCTTCCGTACCGTGAAGGCCGGACAGACGTTCAGCCGTATGTGGAGCCGTATGGCACCTCCTATCGACGTATTCGAAAAGGCATTTGCCGAAAAGACCGTCGACTCTCGTTTCGACGGTACGTTCTCGGTAGTTTATCCGGCTACGTTCCAATTCGAGAACGGTGGTCCGTCGGTAATGTACAATGCCAACTACCTGCCGATATATCCGGGCGATCCTGCTTTGACGTTCTTGCCCGAAGATCCGGGAAGCATCAATTATAGCAATAGCCCTTACAACAGTGCCATGGGACTGGGCGTTCTGCCAAGCCGTGCCGACTATGTGGTGCCTTTGACCAAGATCTCACGTACCGTATTCCCCGGACTGTGGAAACTGGGTGTAGCCCGCAAGGGAACCGACTATAACGACGATAAGGTGGCAAGTACCCGTCCGTTCAATATCCTGAAATACTCCGAGTTCTATTTCATCGCTGCCGAAGCAGCCGTGAAGGGAGCTACCGGCAGCATGGATGCCAGAAGCCTGATAAACGTAATCCGCGCCCGTGCCGGCAAGTGGAAATTCAGTGTAGCCGAGAATAAGGAAAAGATACAAGACAACAGCGCTGCCATGGTAGCTGCCACCCCTGCTACTATCGACATCAACTACATCTTGATGGAACGCAGCCGTGAGTATTACGGTGACGGTTTCCGTTGGTTCGACCTGGCTCGTACCCAGAAGTGGGAAGAGTTTGCAAGCACCTACAAAGTAAGCCCGAATGTGGGTGAAGCACCCACCGTAGTGCAACGCTACATCGAGAAGTATATGTATCTGCGCCCCATCCCCACAAGCCAGTTGGATAAACTGGAAGGTGACGATGCTTATAAGAAGAACTTCCAGAACCCGGGATACAATTAATCAGTTTCTGTCAGTTTTCAATTTGTTAGTATAGTAAAGCCGCAGGCAAGGCATTGAGTTATTTGCCTGCGGCTTCTTTTATGATAAAGTTGATGCAGAAGACCGGGAAGTGCGTATTGCAAGCAGAGGAGAATGTTTCTTAGATAAACAAGAGAAGACAATAATAGTAATCCGTGAGGTATTTGCGTAGTTTCTTGTAGGCTGTCTTCTTGAGCGTATGCACGGTTTCGGTAGAGACGTTAAGCTGTTCGGCTATTTCGGGGTTCTTTTTCCCCTCTAAGGCAAGTTGCATGATAGCTCTCATTTGTCCGGGAAGTTTTTCAATGGCGTCCGAAAGTATCCTGAAGGTTTCTTCCTCCACCACGGTGTCATGGAAGAAGTCATCCGCTTTCTTCGCCATCACCTTCTGTTCGTATTCACGGGCCACTTTTGAGTGTTCGAGTTCGTTCAGGGCGCGATTGCGCACGGCTGTATAAAGAAAAGCTTTGACTTGATGCAGATAGAAGAAATCATCTTTTATCTGCCACAACTTGGCAAATACATCTTGCACAACGTCTGCTGACATATCCGTATCTTCCATGTACTGGAAAGCAAACGAACAGAGCGTCGCATAATATTTACTGAAAATATTATGAAACTCCTGTTCATCCAACCGTATACTCACGACGGAATGAGATTCATCTTTTATCAGAGTTAGTGCCATAAACTATAATTGCGGGTGCTAATATAGTTAATTAGTACATTAAATACTATATTTGTGATAAATACATTAAATTAAAATATAATGAATACACTCAGAAACGCAATGGGCAAAATGACTAATTATCGTTGGGCTATTTGCGCGATGCTATTTTTTGCGACTACCGTTAATTACCTCGACCGACAGGTGCTTTCCCTTACCTGGAAAGACTTTATCGCTCCCGAATTCCACTGGACTGATAACGATTACGGTACTATCACTTCCATATTCTCCATTATATATGCGTTCAGCATGTTGTTTGCCGGTCGTTTCATCGACTGGATGGGTACGAAGAAAGGCTACTTATGGTCGATTGGAATATGGTCGATAGGCGCCTGCCTCCATGCAGCCTGCGGATATGCCACCGAAATGTGGGTGGGGCTGGACAACTCCAATGCCCTGATAGCCGTAGAAACCGGTTCGGTGATGGCAGTCACCATTGCCACGGTCAGCGTCTACTTCTTCCTTGCTGCCCGTTTCATACTGGCACTGGGCGAGGCCGGCAACTTCCCGGCTGCTATTAAGGTAACTGCCGAATACTTTCCCAAGAAAGACCGTGCCTATGCCACCAGCATCTTCAATGCCGGCGCCACGGTGGGTGCACTCGCCGCCCCTATCACCATTCCCTTGCTTGCCCGGTACTTCAAGGAGATAGGCATCGGCAACGGTTGGGAGATGGCTTTCATCGTAATCGGTGCACTGGGTTTTATCTGGATGGGGCTGTGGGTATTCATATATACCGAGCCCCGCAAGAGCAAGCACGTGAACGAGGCGGAACTGGAATATATAGAACAAGACAAGTACGAAGCCGGCGCCGTAGTCGTCCCCGAAGGCACAGAAGAAAAGAAGTTGAGCTTCCTGCAATGCTTCTGCTACAAGCAGACATGGGCCTTTGCCTCCGGCAAGTTTATGACGGACGGTGTATGGTGGTTCTTCCTCTTCTGGACGCCCGCCTATATCAGTGACGTATACGGGTTCTCTTCGGACAGCCCGACGGCGATGTTGCTCATCTTCGTGCTCTATGCCATTACCATGCTGTCCATCTACGGCGGCAAGCTGCCGAGTATTATCATCAGCAGAACCGGGATGAATCCCTATGCGGCGCGTATGCGTGCCATGCTGATATTTGCTTTCTTCCCGTTGCTGGCATTGTTTGCGCAGCCTTTGGGTAATTATTCCTATTGGTTTCCGGTGGTCATCATCGGTATTGCCGGTGCTGCCCATCAGGCCTGGTCGGCAAACATATTCTCCACGGTAAGCGATATGTTCCCCAGGACGGCGATTGCTACGGTTACGGGTATCGGCGGCATGGCAGGCGGCGTAGGTTCCTACATTATCAATAAGGGTTCCGGTATGCTGTTTTCCTATGCAGCAGGCACTACCATAGCCAACGGCACCGAGGTGGAGATGACCAAGGAGATGCTGCACCACGGGGCACAGTACGCCCGTCCGGCTATGGAGTTCATGGGGTTCTCCGGCAAGCCTGCCGGCTACTTCATCATCTTCTGCATCTGCGCAGTGGCCTACCTGATAGGTTGGTTGATAATGAAGGCATTGGTTCCTAAATATAAGCCGATTGTTATAGATTAAGCACGAAAAAAGGAGATAGCCGGCGGTTATCTCCTTTTTTCTTTCATGTCACCCTCCCCAAAGGATACAACTCACTACCTTCTTTCGTTCAGCATCTTTGCCGAAGGGCGCTCATGGTTATGGATGGGAAGCTTCACTTGCTTCAAGTCATCCAACTCATGGATGGGGCGCTCTATATCAGCAGGAATGGGCATTCCGGAGAACTCCCGGAAGTAGAGCAGGCAGGCATCTTTCCACCATACGGCATCACGTGCCTGTATCTTCAAGCGGGACTGTACGGCCTGGAAGCGCTCGCAGTCAATGTATGGTTCCGCTTTGTCCCATATCTTCTGGAACTCCCGCACTTGCTGCACGCCGTGGTCGTAGCGGTAGCAGAGTTCATCCCAGAGGGTACGTCCGGTGTGCATCCGGTGCTGCCAGGGGGCGTGGTGGAACCACAGAAGATAGGCGTCGGGGCAGGTGGCAATGTCGTCGTAGAGGCGGCAGAGGGCATCGGGATATTGCGCGGTGCCGTTGCTGCCCGTATGGGTGCGGTCGAAGCCGATGCCTGCCTTATCCGCCTTATGATAGTAAGACGGCATCCAGTCGGGACGTGCACCGGGGACGTCGCACCAGGGTTCGGGACCATAATGGTGTCCCCAGGCAAAGATGTGGTGCAGGCCAAGGGGCATCATGTAGTCTACTACGGCTTCACGGCTGTCCAGCATCATCTGCTTCAAGTCGGGAAGCAAAGTATCGAAAGTCTGCTTCAACCATTCATCCGCTATTTCTTCGGAAGAGAGAGTCGGGTTCCATGCCAGGCGGCCGAAGGCATACCAGTTAGCTTGTGCAAAGTGGTGTCCGCACCAGTTGGTATCGGTGCCGATATTGGCAACGCCTGCCATAGCCTTCAGCGAGGCGGGGGGCACGAAGCTGAAGAACTCTTTCCACATGGGAGCCAGGAAGGCAAGGTGGTTGGAGAAGCCGAGGTACTCTTGCGTGATCTGGAACTCTACCATCTGCGCCGTCTGCGGCATGGCGCCGAAGAGGGGGCTGTAGGGTTCGCGCGGTTGGAAGTCCACGGGGCCGTTCTTTATCTGCACGATGACGTTGTCGCGGAACTGTCCGTCCAGTGGCTGAAACTCCAGGTAGGCCTGCTTGGCGCGGTCGGCATCGGTGGGGCTGTAGACAAAAGCGCGCCACATGACGATGCCTTTGTAGGGCTTCAGCGCATCCGCCAGCATATTGGCGCCCTGGGCGTGCGTGCGGTCGAAGTCGCACGGGCCGGGCTGACCTTCGGAGTTGGCTTTCACCAGGAAGCCGCCGAAGTCGGGGATGAGGCGGTAGATTTCTTTGATCCGCTTCTTCCACCAAGCGATGACGTCCTTGTCCAGCGGGTCGGCGGTGGGCAGTCCGCCCAACTGCATGGGCGAGGCGAAGTTGATGGAGAGATAGGTGCGGATGCCGTAAGGACGGAAGACGTCCGCCAGCGCCCGCACCTTCTGCAGGTATTCGTCAGAGAGAATTTGAGAAGAAGCATTGACGTTGTTCACCACCGTGCCGTTGATGCCGATGGAGGCATTGGCACGGGCATAGTCGGCATAGCGGGGGGAGAGGGTGGCGGGCAGGGAGTCCCAGTCCCACAAGGACTGTCCGGCATAGCCGCGTTCCACACTGCGGTCCAGGTTGTCCCAGTGGTTGAGAATGCGCAGGCCGTAGGCGGGATGTTCTTTAATATCCAGCCGGGAGAGGTCGGCACCGGTATCTTGCAGGCGCAGCAGGTGGAAGGCGCCGTAGAGCAGGCCGCGTTCGCCGGCAGAGGTGATGGTGACCTGCTGCCCGTCGGTGCGGATGGCGTAGCCTTCTTCGCCCAAGGCACGCGAGTCTTTGCTGCGCTGAAGGTTCAAGGCTACGGGGGCGCCCTTCCAGCCGCGTTGCAGTTCGGCACGGGCAACGTCGAGCAGGGGCGATTGACGGTTACAGGTTACGGCGGCACTCCCGTCCAGGGAATGGCGGAGCCACAGGCGGCTGCCGTCTTCCGCCAGGGCGGGACGCAAGAAGCAGATTGCAAGAAGCAAAATAGTAAGTTTCTTCATTTTCATCGGGTATTATTAGTCTTCAAAAGGATAACGTATCCCCCACTCCCGGCGCAGGTCGTCCATGAGGCGCATGATGCGCAGCGTTTCGGCGTGGGGCATGTAGGGAGATTCCAGCCATCCGTTCTTCAGGGCTTCGACGGAAGCATATACTTGATATTCGTATCCGGTGATTTGCGGCGGGCAGTCGTAGACGGCAACGGTCCGGTAGTCTTCCGTCACCACCGTCACCCGTTGCGGGTTGTTGATGTTCTCCACAATCAGATGGCCGCGGTTGCCGGAGATGATGCCCTGGCGGTCGGTCATGCTGAGCATGGTGCTGTGCAGCACCGCCATCCGTCCGTCGTCGAAGGTGAGGGTGATGCTGTTCTGTGCATCTACGCCGGTCGGGGTCTTTACACAGGTGGAGACGATCTGCTCTATCTGCGTGCCGAAGACCATGGAGGCGAAGTTCAGCGTGTACACTCCCAGGTCGAG
>JAUUPT010000027.1 GCA_030843315.1 Bacteroidaceae bacterium
GGCCACGCCGGCGCGAGCAGCTTCTACATTGGCTTCGGCGGTGCGCAGGGCGGCGAGATAGGGCACCTGGTCGATAATGAACAGCACTTGTCCCCGGCGCACCGTCTGCCCTTCTTCTACACAAAGCTTGGTGAGGGTGCCGGACACCTGCGGATAGATGTCAATGTCCTGTCGTCCGCGGATGGCTGCGGAATAAGTGGTTTGTAGCTCTTTGTCGGTCGTTGTCACGTTCATCACCCGATACTCCGATTGGGGTTGCACGACAGGAGCGTTGCCGCAGGCTGCCAGTGTTGCACTACAGAGGATGGTCATCACCGTCTGTTTCATCATACTCTTTCTTGTTATCATACTCTTTTTATCTTAAATAATACTTCTTCGTTTCCGTTTTCCCTTGTCTTGAAAACCGGGGGCAAAGGTATACCGTTTTTGAACAACAACTTGTTTCATTGAAGGTACTCGATTGTTCATTTTGGGAACATACAGCTTGACAATCGAAAAAGAACTGCTACCTTTGCCGCCATAATTCACCATTCATTAAAAACGTATGAACCCACTATTGACCACCAAAGAAGAAACCTTCAGAGCAGGAACGGATAACCTTGACTTTTTTCGGAAACGTCTTTCCAAAATCAGCAATGGTGTCATCTTATTCTGCTTCAGCGGCGAAGCGGACATCATCCTCGACCTGAAGAAATATCATATTGTCCCGAACACAAATACGATGATACTGCCCAACTCCATCTTCTCCCTGACATCCGCGAGCAAGAACTTCAGCGTGCACTACTTCGCCTTTTCGGAGGAGATGTTCAGAACTGCCAGTTTCCGCCTCAATCCGGCATTCATCCATTTCCTGAAGGAAAACTCCAGTTATACGCATACCTTGCCGGAGGCACTCCGCTCTATCAATGGACTGATAGAAGCAAGCGTTGCCATTTACAATGATTTTACAAACCGCTTCCGCGAAAACATTGCCCAGAACCTGCTACACATCTTCCTTCTGGATACTTACGACAAGGTGCAGCGTCTCTTCACACAGGAGCAGATAGAGGGTAGCAGCCGGAAGGAACAATTGTTCAAAAAGTTTATAAATCTGATACATACGCATTGTACCACTCAGCGGGATGTCACTTTTTATGCCGAACAGTTGTGCATCTCCACCCGCTATCTTTCCGCCATCACCAAGCAGATGGGAAGGGATTCGGCAAAGGAAATTATTGATGAGTTTCTGATGCTGGAGTTGAAGGTGGCTTTGCAGTCCACCGACTTGTCACTGAAAGAAATTGCCGATAAGTACCGTTTCCCCGATCAGTCTTTCTTCGGACGATACTTTAAGAAGCATGCGGGGATGTCGCCTAAGGAGTATAGGGCACGGAAATGAATATCCTCCTGCTCAGCCCCGTTTGCACCACTCCCCGCATAAAGAGATAGGTGAGGAAGGCAAGCCATAGCGCATGGTTCCCCAGGATGGGGCGGAATCCGTAGTACACGGCAAAGAAACTGATGGCGGCGACGGCCATTGAAAGCAACATTTCACGTGTAGCTGTGGCGCCGATAAATATTCCGTCCCAGATAAATGCGGCAATTCCGGCGGCAGGTATGGCGAGCGCCCAATAGAAATAGGTATCGGCAGCAGTTATCACTTCTTTGTCGTTTGTCAGCAGACCCAGGAAGGCATTACCCCCCACGGCATAAGTCAAAGTGAAAAGCACCGCCATCACCCCTCCCCAGGCAAACAAATGCCGGACGGTGCTTCGGAAAGCATCGCGGTTGCGCGCACCTATGTATCGTCCGCTCAAAGCCTCTCCCGCATAGGCAAAGCCATCCATCACGTACGAGAACAGCGTGAAGAGTTGCATCAGCAATGTATTGACAGCCAAGATGATTTCTCCTTGTTCCGCCCCTGCTGAGGTGAAGAACAACGTGACTGCCACCAGGCAAAGCGTGCGCAGGAAGATGTCCCGGTTCACCGAGAAGAAGCGCATCATCGCCGCCTTCTCCCAAATGCCTTTTCTGTCTCCTGTAATTCGTAATTTGTACTTTGTAATTCTTAGGAACTTTCTCAGCTTGCCATAATGCTTCATCCATAGCACCAGCCCCATGACAAAACCGGCATACTGCGCGATAAGCGTTCCCAAAGCCACCCCTTCCACCTTCATGCCGCACAGATAAACCAGGCTGAGGCTGGCAATGATATTAACCACATTCTGTGTGATGGCTATGTACATCGGTATGCGCGAATTCTGCATGCCGATGAACCAGCCCGTCAGCCCGTATAGACCCAGCATGGCCGGTGCTCCCCAGATGCAGATGTGAAAGTAGAGTGTAGCCAGTTCCCTGACCTCTTCCGTAGGATGGATAAGCAGGAATGCCCCGCATCTGATAGGAACCTGCAACAAGATGAGGCAAAGCGCCACCGCCAGCCCTATACCTACCGAGCGCACCAGCAAGCGGACTACCTCCGGCAAGTCCCGTTTGCCATAGGCTTGCGAAGTCATGCCGCTGGTTCCCATACGCAGGAAACCGAAAATCCAATAGATAATATTGAACAGCATACCGCCCACGGCGATGGCACCGATATAGGCAGGCGCACCCAGATGTCCCACGATTGCCACATCTATCAGTCCGAGCAACGGAACGGTGATATTCGATACAATGGAGGGCAATGCTATTTGTAATATTTGTCTGTCTCTGGGCTTCATCGGTAATGCTTGTTTCATAAAGCGGGTAAAGTTACGCAGAAAAGCAAAGATACTGGGGAATATTAACTATATTTCTACCTTTTACTGGTGATGATTGTGGGGAAAGTTCGTAAATTTGAAGAAGATTTCCTGTAAATCTGTTTTGGGCTGTTAAACTATACACTATTTAGAAATGAAAACCTTAGCTTTATTGTTCTTCTTATCGCTGATTAATCCCCTGGCACTTCTGGCACAGTCGGCAGGCGACCTGTTGCCGAAAGTCTCCGAAGCCCTCTCCGAGGGTAAGGATGATTATGCTGTCAGCCTGTTCCGTCAGGCCGCCAATGCCGGCGTAGACCAGACGGAGATGTTCTATTGGACCAATGTCGATAAAAACAGCGCGGTAGCTCCCCGCCTCGTCAATGAACTGGCAACGTATTACAAAAGGAAGCGTAACTACGATAAAGCCTATCTTTTCTATAAAGAGTACCTGCAGCGCTATCCCGAAGATGTGCCCGCCCTCGTTTCGTGTGCCGAAATGGAGATGATGCGCGGAAAGGAAAAGGATGCCATGAAGACCTGTGAGAAAGTCCTGATGCTCGACGCCAACAACCTACAAGCCAACATCTTCCTGGGAAACTACTACTACCTGCAAGCCGAAAAGGACAAGAAAAAGCTCGATGACGACTTCAAGAAAATAACTTCCCCCACCCGGATGCAGTACGCCCGCTACCGCAACGGCCTTTCGGACGTGTACACCACCAATTACAGCAAAGCGAAAAACTATCTGCAACGGGTGCTGCAACTCTTCCCTTCTACCGAGGCAGGCAAGACGCTGGAGAAGATAAAGAGGGTGGAGGCGGAGATGAAGTAATTAGGAGCGTCAGAACTCCTCTGCCAATAGCCATGCTTGCACGTGGCGTACGCCTTCTCTTATTGGGAGTTGCACTTCGTCCATCGATACTACCCACTTTTCATAGCTGTCGGCGATGGATAGTAATGGGGCATATTCCCGTTCACGCGTTTCCTCGTTTTCAAGCGAATAGGCTACTTGGAGATAGATAATTCGGTCATCCTTCATGGCTACAAAGTCTACTTCTTTGTTGCGTAATGTGCCGGTATAAACTTGAAAATCGCGACGAAGAAGTTCTAGATATACTGCATTTTCCAGTAAATAGCCTATCCCATAGGCGTACCCCGGAAAAAGAAAGTTTTTGAAGGCAAGGTCGTTCAGGTAGTATTTGCAATTTCCTGCCAGTACATCTTTCTCTTTTATATTGTATCGCTCTGCTTTGTGCACAAGCAGGGTTTCTTCTATATAGCCGGTGTAGTTGGCAAGTGTGTCGTAAGAAACTTTGCGGTTCTTTGATTTAAAGAAATTGATTACGTTCTGGATAGAGAACATATTCGAGGCATTGTTCACCAAATAGATGAAAAGGTCATCCAATAGACGGACGTCACGGATAGGCTTACGCTGTACTATATCGCGCAGCAGAATGGTATCCTTTACGGACGAGACATACTGCTTCTGTGATTCTTGATCTATCAAGTTATACAATTCGGGCAACCCGCCCAGTTTCAGGTACGACAAGTATGATGAGCGTTCTCTCTCTTTCCGTGTTACTTGCAGATATTCGGCATAGCTGTATGGAAAGATGCCGAACTCTATGTAACGACCGGAAAGCAAGGTTGCCAGTTCGCTGGAAAGCATCTTGGAGTTTGACCCGCTTATAAATAGTTCACACTCTTCTACAAAGTCTTGGGAATGGGAGTTGACAAAGCGTTCCCAGCCTTCTATGTTCTGTATTTCATCAAGAAACAAATAGACTTTTCCTTCCGGTTTCTGCTTTTGGCGATAAAGTTGGTATAGTTTTTCCAAATCCTGGTAAGTTTCGATAAAGTCGAACTCCAAATATTCCTTGTTTACATATAGGATATTATTGGGACTTACGTCCCGTTTGGAGATTAGCTCCGAAGCTATTTGTCGCAAAATATAGCTTTTGCCTGCGCGGCGTTGCCCGATGAGTACCTTTACCAGCCTGTTCCCGATAAAGGCGTGAAGCCTGTCAGTATAGGCAGTACGTATCAATCCCAATAGTTAATGGTTTCCATTCCAAAGGTTATACTTCTCCAAAGCGTTCCATTTCTCGTTCATAATCGAAAGTTTCTACAAAAGTAGCAAAAGTTTCGATTATAATCGAATCTTTCTTTGGCTTTTGTAGGGTTAGTAGGAGAGACTCTTGCATTCAATACGGTTGTTACCCTGCATTTTGAGCTATATGTGGTGTCTTTTGCAATATAAGTACTCCTTTGCCTGCTGCAATAGGCCTATCTTTGTTGCTTAAGGATTTATGTTTTGTTTAACTTCAAAGATAATATGTATGAGAATGTATTTTAAGAACTTTATGGCTGCCGCTATCATCTTGGTAGCACTATTGACGGTTGCTCCGCTGAAGGCGCAAGTGTCTTTTGGCGATGCGGCGAAATTCAATGACGGATGGCTGTTCAGCCTGACGGATGACTCGGCTATTGCCCGGACTTCGTATGACGACAGCAAGTGGCGGAAACTCACTTTGCCGCATGACTGGTCTATCGAAGGACAGCTTTCGCCCTCGCTGGCAAGCTGCACCGGCTACTTGCCCGGTGGAATAGGATGGTATCGCAAACATTTCAATATAAATGATGCCGCTGCACGGCATTACATTTACTTCGAAGGGGTGTACAACCGCAGTGAGGTGTACCTGAACGGACATCTGTTGGGTAAGCGTCCCAACGGCTACGTCTCATTCCTCTACGATCTGACTCCTTATCTGAAAGAGGGTGACAATGTGCTGGCTGTCCGTGTAGACCACAGCCGCTATGCCGATTCCCGTTGGTACACCGGTTCCGGCATCTATCGGGATGTATGGATGGTAGCTGCTTCCGAAACGCATTTTGCACAGTGGGGAGTGGTTTGGCACGCCACTTCATTGACCGACCGCCAAGCTACCGTTGCCGTCGACATGGAAGTAGAGAAGCACAAGGCAACGGGTGATAAGCTCGAACTGTCGGCAACTTTGTATGATGCCTCGGGCAAGCAAGTGGCGCAACGTCGCACACGTGTGGTCGACGGCAAGGCGGGCATTACCAAGGAAACCATTGCCCTGAAGGTAGCCAAGCCACACCGCTGGGACCTCAGCAATCCCTATCTCTATACACTGAAAACAGAACTCTTCAGTAACGGGAAGCGCATTGACGGAAGCGAAACCAAAGTGGGACTCCGCACATTGGACTTTGATGCCAATAAAGGTCTTGCCCTCAATGGCAACCGGATAAAGGTGAAAGGTGTGTGCCTGCACCACGATGCCGGCGTGCTGGGTGCCGTAGTGCCCGACGAAGTTTGGGAACGCCGTCTGAAGAACCTGAAGGAGATAGGTGTAAATGCCATTCGCATGAGCCATAATCCGCAAGCGCCGATTGTTTATCAGTTGTGCGACGAACTGGGCCTGCTCGTGATGGACGAGATCTCGGACGAATGGGAATTCCCGAAACGCAAATGGGTGGAAGGCTGGAACGTAGGTACACCGAGCTTTGACGGCTCTTTCGACTTCTTTGAAGAGTGGATAGAGCGGGATGTGACCGATATGGTGCGCCGCGACCGCAATCATCCTTCCATCTTCTTGTGGAGCATCGGCAATGAGGTGGACTATCCCAACGACCCTTATTCCCATCCCGTTCTCAATGGTTCTAAAATCAACCAGCCGATGTTTGGCGGTTATAATCCGGAAGCTCCCGATGCCATGCGCATCGGTGTCATAGCCAAACGCCTGGCTGCCTGCGTGCGTGCTGTCGATACTTCCCGTCCGGTAACAGGAGCTTTGGCAGGTGTCGTCATGTCCAACGAAACGGAATATCCCGATGCGGTGGATGTAGTGGGATATAACTACACGGAAGACCGCTACGACATGGATCATGCCACTTACCCCAACCGCATCATCTACGGAAGTGAAACCAGTTCAAGCCTGGACTCCTGGTATGCAGTGAAGAACAAGGAATTTATCTTCGGACAGTTTATCTGGACGGGTACGGATTACTTGGGCGAGTCAGGCCGTTGGCCTTCCCGCGGACTATATACCGGGCTGCTCGACTTCGGCAGCTTCCCCAAACCTCGCGGGCACTTCCGCGCTTCGTTGTGGAGTGAGAAGCCGGTCACTTATATCGGTACATATCCTGTACGCACCAATCCCCGGCAACCCGACCGCATCTACCTGTCAACCGATGCCTGGGATATCTGGAACTACGATCAAGGCCAGAATATCCGTGTGGTTTGCTATACCAATGCTCCGCAGGCACGTCTGTTGCTCGACGGGAAAGTGGTAGGAGAGATGAAACCCTACGACGAAAAGACAGGCATCATCTATTGGGATATCCCTTATCAGGCGGGAGAACTGCGTGCCGAGGGCTGCGACAAGGATGGCAATGTACAGTCCAGCTATGTAATCAAGACATCCGGCCGTCCCTATGCCTTGCGCGTCAGCGCCGACCGTACTACACTTTCCAAAGACCGTGCCACGGCACACATCACCGTGGAAGTGGTGGATGAGAATGGAACCATTGTGAAGCTGGGCGATAATGATATTACCTGCCACATCGAAGGGCCGGCACGTTTGCTTGGTCTCGAAGGTTCTGACAACACCGACATGGGTGATTACAGGGATAATCATCAACGTGTGTACCACGGACGCCTGTTGACGTACATACAGACTACCGGAGAAGCAGGACAAGTGCGCGTGAAATTCACTTCGCCGCTTTTGCAAGGAGCGGAAGTTATACTGACCTCTCTATAAAGTTCAAAGCCGGAAACGTCCGTTTCGGTATTTGTCTGTCATTCAGTGCGTAGAGAGGAATCTTTTCTCTTGTACGTCAGTATTCACAGTTTACTATTAATGAACCATCAGTTTACTACTATTAAACTGGCGGTTTATTATTGTTAAACTGTTAGTGTACTCCTTTTATGCTGTGGATCAGATCATTAGTACTTTTGTCCTTTTACGGCAATAATCCTCTTCACAGGAGTATAACGGTTAGAAACTTTATGTACCTTTGCTGCATCTATTTGTTAAAGATAAATACAGATAAATATGGGCAAAGCTACTAATTTATGCTATAAGCGCAGCCGGAATCACTATATCGGCTGGGCTCTGGGGAGTTACTTCATAGGATCGGCTTGTCTCCCTTCGGGGATTGTGATGCTGACTGCTGAACCGTTTTTACTGGGAGCTATTATTCTTACAGTAATAGGCTCTGTCGGTCTTGCCTTTTTTATCCGTAACCTGTTGCTTATATTCTCTCCTGCCAATGGGAAGTTGGGGAAGTCGGTCCGCCCTTATATGGACGGTTCTATCCGTACGGATGTGAAGTCTATCTTTGCCTTGATTGATGAAGACATTGCGCAAAATGGAAAGAAGTTCGGCTACGTCCGGGTGGGTAAACAGTGGATATTAGGGGGAGAAGCGATGCTGATAGAACGTATTCGCGGCATCTTCTGCGTCAAAGTGTACAGAGCCAAACGGCGCGAATATGCCATTATCCTGGTAGACGACCGGCAAAACGTACAGACCACGAACCTGACGCGCGAAAAGCATCTGGACGAGCTTAACTACTATCTCACTCACCTGCTTCCGTATGCCGCAACCGGCAACTTTAACGATTATCTTGCCTTTATCGCTAAGAAGGATGCCGAAATGGAAGCCTTCAACAAAGAATTTCTCCGCCGAAGTGCGGCTGTCAACTCGGAATACGTGCTGACCGAGGCGGATGACATCCCTACTTCGCTGGTCACTGTCGAGAAACTCCGCCGTGCCATCAATTCCTTGCAACCCGGACAGCGCATTCTGCTCTCAGCCTGCAATCCGCCGGAAACAGAGTGGGGCCGGTGTACCGGCATTTCTTGCCATTGCTTTGTTGAGGATGGCAGATATGCCCTTGCCGCATACTTTGAGACGGACGAAGGAGAACAACAGTGCTTTGTTCAGCGCTTTATCCCCCTGGCACAGTTGCATGCCGTATGGAAAGCCTTCTTTGAGAAGGCCGAAGTGCCGGATGTGGACACATGGGACGAGATATAGCCGGAGCGGTGCGGCGGAAACAACACCATCCGAATAAGAACAGCGACAATTAACTTATATATTAAAGAATATGGGAAAATATTTTAGTGACAAAGTAGAGGACGGCATAGCACAGGTATGGATGTCTTTCGACAAAGAAGAAATGGAACGGGGCTTCTTCCTGCTGACCGAGGCCGCCGAAGAAGGCGATGCCGATGCATATTGTTTCCTGGCGCGTTGCTATATGGGGCCTCAGTATGTGTGGCGCGGTGGCGACTTCCCGGAAGATGACGAGATAGCCACCCGCTATATAAAGGAAAGTATTGCACGCGGCAGTGCCTGCGGTGTGCTATGTGCCATGCGTTGCGGCGAACTGACGTCTGATATATGCAAAACGATGCCTTTCGGCAGTCTGAGAGAGGCTTTCGAGATAGTGCTTGCCAAGGCGGAAGCCGGACATCCTTTCTGCCAATACATCATAGGCAATGCCTACTACTGGGGCGATATGCTCGATATAGAAGGCGTGGAAGAAATGATGAAGCGCTATCCTACGGCAGACAGTTACGATGCCTATGCTTATCCGATTGCTGCCGAATGGTATCAGAAGGCCTTCCGCGGTGGCGTAACCTTTGGATTCGGCAATTTTCGTGATATCTTTGAGAGTGGCAAGGGCGGCATAAAGCCCGATTCCCGTCCGGTGGAAGAGTGGCAGAAGGTGATAGCCGATGCCGGTGATCCGGTACAGATGTGCAGTTATGGCAATCTTCTTGATAACAAAGGCGATTTTTCCGGAGCGCTTCGCTATTATGAGGCTGCCGCCGCTAAAGGCAACTATCTGGCGGCTTATAATGCGGGTTACTTCTATAATGCCGGGAAGGGTACGGAGAAGAACGAGGAAAAGGCTTTTGAGTACTTCATGGAAGCCGCCCGGAAAGGTGACCTCGACGGGCAGTTTCAGGTAGGGAGTTTCTATTTTGAAGGCAAGGGCAATGTGCTGATCGATTATGCCAAGGCGGTTTATTGGCTGGCTAAGTCGGCAGAGCAAGATTGCAAATGGGCCTTCCCCCGGCTGGGCGTTTGTTACCAGCAGGGATTGGGCGTACAGAAGAATTATGAATGCGCCTTCGACCTTTTTACACGTGGTGAGGAATATCTGGACGACTTCGGCAATCTGCTCAAAGGCTATGTGCTGAACGGCCTCGGAACAGCCTATGCCTTCGGCTATGGGACGGAAGAGGACATAGCACGCGGCATAGCCTACTATAACCGTGCCATCGCCTGCGGCTCCGAAGAAGCCGAGATGAACAAGAAGCGCTTCCGCAAAACCATGCTCGGACTGGGCAAGTGGGTGCGCAAGTAAGGTGCGCTGTTATAGTATGTATTGCACTTCCTTGAAGAGATATTCCCGTTCTTTGCCGCTTTCATCTTCGAGTACAAAGCGTCCGTCTTGTTCCACGCGCAGCAGGCGGGCAAGGAAGCGCCCGTTGGCATCTTCGTAGGGATGGAAGTCGCGGCGGCGGAAGAGGGAACGGCCATAGCGGGCTGATATTTCAGCGGAATAGACATCGAAATCTTCCAGTTGAAGCCCTTTATAATAAATTTGTACACGCTTCAGGATACGGGCAAGTATTTCATAGCGATCGTGCTCTTTTCCGGTGATTTGTCGCAAAGACACAGGGTTGGGGGCATCGCTATGGAATGTCTCCTGATTGATGTTTATTCCGATACCGGAGATACTACGTCCGATACAGTGTCCCGAAAGGTCATTCTCTATCAGTATGCCGCAAATTTTCTTGTTTCTCCAGTAGATATCGTTCGGCCACTTGATGGTGAACTCGTCCGACCATCTGCTCAGTTCTTCTTTGATGGCAAGGGAAACGATTTGCGAAAGAATAAATTGTCGGCGGGCTTCCAGGAATGTTGGGTATAGTACGAAGCTGAAGAGCAGGTTCTTGCCTTCTTCGGCTTCCCAACTATTGCCGCGCTGGCCTTTGCCGGCGGTTTGGAATTCGGCGGTAACGGTAGTAAATTCGGCAACGGCTTCTTGCCGGTCGTTGCATCGCTGGCTGAGGTATCGGTTGGTAGAGTCCGTTTCGTTCAAAGCAACCAGCGGGAATGGAAATGTGTCAGGGCAGGGCTTCATATTCGGCACGCATTTTTTTAGTGAACTTCTTCAATACTTCCTCGATAGAGTGGTCTATCAATTGCTTTATCAGCTTGTCGTCGGCATCGCCGTCCAGCGCAATCTGGTTCCAGTACTTCTTGTTGAAGTGATAAGCGCCTTCGATGGCAGAATAGCGTTCGCGCAATTCGAGTGCATACTCCGGATCGCATTTCAAGCATATTTTATTGGCGCCTTCCAGGTCGATAAGCGCAAACATCTTATCCATGACTTTCATCACGAGCGAGTATTCATCGAACGGGAGGCATTCGGTGACAGCTTTTTTGCTGAGGCAATATTCACGGGCGGTTTCTATATCCATGGGTTCAGTGATTAATTATTAGTGATTAATGATTGATTACTCACGGTTAAAACATAGGGGGATAAAAGGCATCTTCAATATGCTCTATCTTGAAAGCGCCAATATCCCCTACGGCTGTAATGATGTCGAAGCGAACAGGAGCATTCACGCAGAAGTGCTTGATATAAGCATCGGCTGCTATGACGATGCGCCGTATCTTCTGCCAGTTCACAGCCTCTTGCGGCTCGATGTAGTCCGTATTACTACGGGTTTTCACTTCAACAATTATCAGTTCTTCATCTTTGGTGGCAACAATATCCAGCTCCAGGTGGTTCTTCCGCCAGTTCCGGTCACGTATGGTATAACCATTCTTTTCCAGGTATGCCGCTGCGGCATCTTCTCCGGCTTTTCCCAGGGCATTGTGTGCTGCCATTATTCTGCCGGCTCGTATTTTTTAAGCATTCCGTCAAATCCCGGTCGGTAGATGGCAGGCATCTTACGTACCTTGCCATTCAAAGTCTTTTCTATGCTGCGCGTTGTGGACGGATTTTTGCCTGTAATCAGTTCAATGGCTTTAGCATATAAAGGTTCTTTGTCTGTACCATATTCTTTGTGTATGAAGAACACACCGGTTTCGTTATATGGGTTCGTTTCATCCATACTGTAATTAGGTTCGAAGCCGCTTTCATAGTCTCCTTCGCCCTTGGCGTTATAGCTTTGGAATGTGATAGGAGTTACCCGGTAGGTATTATCCCTGACGGTTATATCTTCATATTCCATACCTACATTCTTGCCTGTAGTCTTTTCGCCTATGAGTATAACATCTACATCGATGCCTTTCAATGAATTGATGACAAGCTCGCTGGCCGAAGCTGTTCCATTGCCTACCAGGCAATAGACATGGGTAAGTCCGAGGCTTCCCGCAGATAAAGAAGTGCCTAAGTTTACATAGTTAGAATATGCAAACTTGTCCTCTTTTCGTTTATTGTTGAGCTTCTTCATTCTTTCGTCATTGTATCGTAGGCTAAAGAATACTTTATCCTGGGCGGCTGCACCGGCAATACAGGTTGCTATCAGATTGGCAGAGAGGGTATGCCCGCCTCCATTGTATCGCAGGTCCAGAACCAGATCGGTGACGTTCTGGCTCTTGAATTCTTTGAAAACGTCGAATAACTCCTGGTCAAAGCCGGCATCGAATGCGGAATAGACAAGGTAACCGATTTGGTGTCCGTTTACTTCTTCTACCTTATGGGTAATAACCGGATTGCAATACATGGCTTGGGAAGTTATGGTTGCTTCTTTGGTTCCTGTTATGCTTCCTCCTTCTATGACATCCTCCGTCAGGCGCAGACTGAATGCTGCATCAGGATAGAGTAGACCATAGAAGTAATCTTCTATATTGCTGTTGCTTATTTTTTCTCCATTTATCAGGCTTATCATGGCGCCTCGCTTTATGCCGGCTATATCTGCGGGTGAATCGGGATAAACACCTTGTATACAGAAATAAATGGTATAATCACTTGCTGTTCCGATGGATACGGGAGTTATTCCTGTAATGCCGAAACTATAAGTAAGTTCTTTCTCTATTTGGGCACTGCGGGTAATCGGATTCTTCTTTTCAATATAAGAGAAGAGAGTATAACTTTTACCATCTGCCGAAATCCTTTTATCCAGGGTATTGGTCTTCATGCTACCTAATGCATCATAAAAGAATTTGTCGTAGCTCTTGGTGAAGTCGAGGTTCAAGGTTTTGTATTCGTCATTCCACAGGTACATTTCTCTTAGATATTGGTCTACTTTCGCATTAACCTCCATGTCTTCGGTAGCGGGAGTATCGCTTGCCTTCTGTGTCACTTCAAAGCTTGCGGAAGAGAATCCATTGACTTTAATGGTAATGGTAGAGGTTCGGTCGGTGGTAGTATCAGTCGTGACTAATACTTTTAATGTGCTTTGTCCTTTTTCTCCTGATTCGGTAAGCAGGCTGCACCAACTCGACGAAGAAGAAGCTTTCCATCCGGCAGCTGCATAGAAGGAGACTGACAGGGAATTGCCTGTACTTATTTCCAGAGCCTTTCCTTCTGTCCAGCTTTGATTGGTTATACCTGCTTGGGTTTTGTCGTCGTCGTCACTGCATGAAAAGAAACTGATGGCAACTAATAAAATAAGAAGAGAATTGAGATAATTTACCTGTTTCATATCTTTAGTCTTTTAATTCTTCAAAATTACCTTTTTAATTCTTAAAAGAAAATGATATGGCGAAATATTTTGAGCATCCAGTTTAAAAAGGCTCTATCCGACTCTATTTTAAACCTTTCAGATATAAAAATTACGCGTATTCTGCTTTGTTTTTACGGAAGTAAAACTAATTTTGCAGGAAATATGAGAAAGAGAGATAAAATGTGTGCGAAAGCAACACCGGAGGAGCCGAAACGCGAACAGCGCATGGTGTGTCTGATGAGCGAGGAAGAACAGCGGATTGTGGATCGCTATCTTGAGAAGTACAAGATAACGAATAAGTCGCGTTGGTTGCGGGAGACTATTCTCATGTTTATCCATAAGAATATGGAAGAAGATTATCCGACTCTATTCGGCGAGCACGATATGAGGAGATAACGCAGCCGGGTGTGTAAAAACGAGTTTTACAGAGTTGCAAAAGACTACGAATTATACAGGAAATTAGGGATTCGGATGGACGATAACTATTATATGAAGCAAGCGCTTCTTGAAGCGCAGAAAGCAGGTGAACGGGGTGAAGTGCCCGTTGGCGCAGTGGTGGTTTGCAAAGACCGTATCATTGCCCGTGCCCACAATCTGACTGAAACATTGACAGATGTCACTGCCCATGCCGAAATGCAAGCTATTACTGCCGCCGCTTCTACTCTTGGCGGGAAATACCTGAATGAATGTGCGCTTTATGTAACCGTGGAACCTTGTGTGATGTGTGCCGGTGCCATCGCTTGGGCGCAAATGGGAAAGCTTGTATTCGGTGCGGAAGATGAGAAACGGGGATATCAACGCTATGCCCCACAGGCATTGCATCCTAAAACAGTGGTAGAAAAGGGAGTGCTTGCTGAAGAATGTGCTACGTTGATGAAAGAATTCTTTGCAGCCAAGCGCCGCTAATCACTTATCATTACTCTTTTATCTCCTCAAAATCCACATACTCTCCTTCATTTTCGGAGAATAGTTTCTTATGTTTAGGATGAATCTCTCCTTCTTCAAGTTCGGTTTCACCAGAGGTTGGGTTTGAAGATGGTCCGTTCTCATTGTAGGAATATCCGCGTGAAGAGGAAGTGCGACGGCCGCCCAGCCCGAAGATGCTTCGGATAACAGTACCGATAATGCTAAGGCCGATAAGCAAGATGGCAATTATAATAATGAATAAGAATCCTAAGATGTGAAACATAGGCTAATGTCTTTTTATGCGTTCGTTTACTGCGAACTTAAATACAACAACCGTGCCAAAGATTTGTTTATTTAGTCTTTCTTGTAAAAAGTGAAAGTAATATATACCAGACGATGATTGCTGCGAAACTGCAAATCCCTAAAAAGATAATGAGTGGGATGCATACAATCAGGAATATGAAACTTATCTTATTGTCTTTCCACGACAGGTTTTTAAACTTCAACGAGAACATAGGTATTTCTGCCACAAGCAGCCAGGAGAAAAGGCATACCAGCAGCAATAGATAAACCGGGTGGAAGCCGTCGCTCGTCAAGAGGCTATGGGCACCCGTCACCAATGAGGCCCAAAACAGAGCATTGGCGGGAACAGGCAATCCTACAAAGGAACTTGTTTGGCGGGTATCATTGTTGAACTTAGCCAGTCGTAATGCCGAGAAAACGGACAAAAGGAATGCAAGGTAGGGAAAGAAAGCGGCTATGCCCTCCATACCAGCCGGGTAGTGCATCTCTTTAAATAAGGAGAACACGATTAAAGAAGGAGCTACGCCGAAACTAACATCGTCTGCCAGGGAATCCAAATCCTTTCCGATAAGGGAGTGGGCACCTAAAACACGTGCCATCATGCCATCAAAGAAATCGAATACAGCGCTGAGGATGATGAAAACAAGTGCCAGTTCATAATTGGCTTCGAATGCCATGACACAAGCAATACACCCGGAGAATAAATTCAGGCAGGTCAGAGTATTGGGAATATGGCGGGTAATGCAGTTTGCCATTGTAGATTCATTTATTTAAGTTTGGCTATCACAGTTTGATTGCCGGTGGTCAGTTGTCCCAGTTTTACAAGCACTTCCGTGCCCAATGGCAGAAAGACATCTACGCGGGAACCGAATTTAATGAAGCCCAGATGTTCGTCAATGTAGCATTCTTCGCCAGCCTCGGCATAGGTTACGATGCGGCGTGCCATAGCTCCTGCTATCTGGCGTGCCATGATTTCCACACCCTCCGGCGTTTCTATTACAACTGTAGAACGTTCGTTGTCGGTACTGGCTTTGGGCAACCAGGCCTTCATGAATTTCCCGTTTTGGTGCCATACTTTCTTTACCGTGCCGTCTACCGGGTACCAGTTGGCATGCACATTCACCAGGCTCATAAAGATAGAAACCATGATGCGGCGGTCGTGAAAGTATTCATTTTCTTCTACTTCTTCTACTACTACGATCTTGCCGTCGGCAGGGGCCACTACCACCTTTTCAGTTTCTTGCCCGAACAAACGGATAGGGCAACGGAAGAAATTCACCAGTATTCCATATACAATGAGACTGATAGCCGCCACTATGTAAAAGGGAACCTTGCATTCAAATCCAAAGTAAAGGATGGCATTGACTGCTAATATCAGCAGTAGGCTAACGGTTAGCGTGTGTGTCCCTTCACGGTGTATGCGTATCTTTTTTAATCTTTTTAATCGACCCATGTATATCGTATTTGCTATTTTAGATAGAAATTATTTGCAAAAATAGACTTATTTTGAAAATCAAACAAGGATTTAGGAAGAGAAATGTATATGTTGATAACTTTTCGGGAAATATTTTTGTTAGGTGTTACATAGGTTGTACTTTTATGCACTAAACAGAAAGGATTTATTTATGCAGGATTTTGTTCATTTACACGTTCATACCCAGTATTCGCTTTTGGATGGTCAGGCAAGTGTAAGCCGCCTGGTAGACAAGGCTATGAAGGACGGGATGAAGGGTATCGCCGTAACCGATCATGGTAATATGTTCGGTATTAAGGAATTCACCAACTATGTCAATAAGAAGAATAGTGGTCCGAAAGGGGAGATTAAAGACTTGAAGAAACGGATTGCCGGGATTGAAAGCGGTGAAATAGCTTGTGAGGACAAAGATGCTGAAATTGCTGACTGCCGTGCAAAGATTGCAGAGGCGGAAAATAAGTTGTTCAAACCCATCATCGGTTGCGAAATGTATGTGGCACGTCGCACAATGGATAAAAGGGAAGGAAAACCGGACCAGAGCGGTTATCACCTGATAGTGCTGGCAAAGAATGAAACGGGCTACCATAACCTGATAAAATTAGTATCCCGCGCATGGACCAAAGGATATTATATGCGTCCGCGTACCGACCGCAACGAATTGGAGAAGTATCACGAAGGACTGATTGTCTGCTCGGCTTGTATAGGCGGTGAGGTTCCCAAGAGAATTATCAATGACCAGTTGGAAGAGGCGGAAGAAGCCATTCGCTGGTATAAGAATCTTTTCGGCGACGATTACTATCTGGAACTTCAGCGACATAAAGCCACCGTGCCGCGTGCCAATCACGAAGCCTATCCCTTGCAGCAAAAGGCGAATGCCAAGTTGCTGGAATACGCCAGGAAGTATGATATCAAAGTAATTTGTTCCAACGACGTCCATTTTGTGGATGAAGAGAATGCGGAGGCGCACGACCGTTTGATTTGCCTCAGTACGGGCAAGGATTTGGATGATCCGAGCCGTATGCTCTATACCAAACAAGAGTGGATGAAGACAAAAGCGGAGATGAACACCTTGTTTGAAGATGTTCCCGAAGCATTGTCCAATACATTGGAGATACTGGATAAAGTGGAGTATTACTCCATTGACCACGCACCCATCATGCCTACTTTCGCTATTCCCGAGGATTTCGGAACGGAAGAAGGCTATCGTCAGAAGTACACGGAAAAAGACTTGTTCGACGAATTCACCCAAGATGAAAATGGGAATGTTGTACTGAGCGAAGAAGATGCCAAGGATAAAATCAGACGCTTGGGAGGCTATGATAAATTGTACCGTATCAAACTGGAAGCCGATTATCTTGCCAAACTGACTTTCGACGGCGCAAAGATATTCTATGGTGATCCTTTGTCGGACGAGGTGATGGAGCGTTTGAAGTTCGAACTGCACATCATGAAGACAATGGGTTTTCCGGGTTACTTCCTCATCGTGCAGGACTTTATTGCGGCGGGTCGCAATATGGGCGTCTCCATTGGCCCGGGACGTGGTTCGGCAGCCGGTTCGGCCGTGGCGTACTGCTTACAGATTACTAAGATTGACCCTATCAAGTACGATTTGCTGTTTGAGCGTTTCTTGAATCCCGACCGTATATCATTGCCCGATATCGATATCGACTTCGATGATGACGGACGTGGAGAGGTACTCCGTTGGGTAACCAATAAATATGGGCAGGAAAAGGTGGCCCATATCATTACTTATGGTACGATGGCTACCAAACTTGCCATCAAAGACGTAGCCCGGGTACAGAAACTTCCGTTGTCGGAGTCCGATCGTCTGGCTAAGTTAGTGCCGGATAAAATTCCCGATAAGAAACTGAACCTGAAGAATGCCATCGAATACGTGCCCGAACTGCAAGCGGCGGAAGCTTCGCCTGATCCTTTGGTGCGTGATACGCTGAAATATGCCAAGATGCTCGAAGGCAATGTTCGCGGTACGGGTGTACATGCCTGTGGTACGATAATCTGCCGTGATGATATTACGGACTGGGTGCCTGTGAGCACTGCCGACGACAAGGAGACAGGCGAAAAGATGCTCGTCACCCAATATGAAGGTTCCGTTATTGAAGATACGGGACTGATCAAGATGGACTTCCTGGGATTGAAGACCTTATCGATTATCAAGGAAGCCGTGGCAAACGTACGCTTGCATCGTGGCTTGAGCTTGGATATAGATAAGGTTCTTATCGATGATGAGGCTACCTATAAGTTGTATAGTGATGGTCGCACAGTCGGTACATTCCAGTTTGAGTCTGCCGGAATGCAGAAATACCTGCGTGAATTGCAGCCCTCTACTTTTGAGGACCTCATTGCGATGAACGCCCTCTATCGACCGGGTCCTATGGATTATATCCCGGACTTTATCGACCGTAAGCACGGGCGTAAGCCTATCGAGTACGATATCCCCGTTATGGAGAAATACTTGAAGGATACGTATGGTATTACCGTTTATCAGGAGCAGGTGATGCTTCTGTCCCGTCTGCTTGCCGACTTTACCCGTGGCGAGTCCGATGCCTTGCGTAAGGCGATGGGTAAGAAACTGCGTGACAAGCTGGACCACATGAAACCCAAATTCATTGCAGGCGGCCAGAAGAACGGACATGACCCGAAAGTGCTTGAAAAGATATGGGCCGACTGGGAAAAGTTTGCATCCTACGCCTTCAACAAGTCTCATGCCACCTGCTATTCCTGGGTAGCCTACCAGACGGCTTACCTGAAAGCAAACTACCCGGCAGAATACATGGCGGCCGTCATGAGTCGAAGTTTGTCGAACATTACCGATATCACCAAACTGATGGACGAATGTAAGGCTATGGGCATCAATACATTGGGGCCGGATGTAAATGAAAGTAACTTGAAGTTTACTGTTAACGGTGAAGGCAATATCCGTTTCGGACTCGGTGCTGTGAAAGGCGTGGGCGAAGGTGCTGTGCAGAGTATTATGGAAGAACGTGAAAAGAACGGGCCGTATGCCGGTATCTTCGATTTTGTGCAGCGTGTCAACTTAAATGCCTGCAATAAGAAGAATATTGAATGCCTTGCCCTGGCCGGTGGCTTCGACAGTTTCCCGGAGCTGAAGCGTGAACAATACTTTGCCGTAAATTCAAGGAACGAGGTATTTATAGAGACGTTGGTGCGTTATGGTAACCGCTATCAGGCAGACAAGGCTGCTGCTGCCAATTCCTTGTTCGGTGGTGAGAATGTGGTGGATATTGCCACTCCCGAAATTCCTGAGGCTGAGCGTTGGAGCGATCTCGACCGTCTGAACCGGGAGCGTGATTTGGTGGGTATCTACCTTTCGGCCCATCCGTTGGATGAATATTCCGTCGTATTGGAACATGTTTGTAATACGCACATGGCGGAGTTGGAAGATAAAACTGCGCTTGTCGGACGTGAAATAACGATGGGCGGTATTGTCACATCCGTCCGCCGTGGCATCAGCAAGAACGGTAATCCTTATGGCATTGCCAAGATAGAAGACTATTCCGGTTCGGCAGAGCTTCCGTTCTTCGGCAACGACTGGGTGACTTACCAGGGGTATCTGGGCGAGCGTACCTTCCTCTTTATCAAGGCACGCTGCCAACCCAAACAATGGCGCCAGGATGAACTGGAATTGAAGATAACCTCTATGGAATTGCTGCCCGATGTAAAAGAGAAGCTGATTGAGAAGATAACAATTCTTATCCCTCTCAGTGTATTGAATAAAGGTTTGGTTGCCGAGCTGGCAGCACTTACGAAAGACCATCCCGGAAATACGGAACTTTACTTCAAAGTAATGGATTCGGATAGTAAAATGACCGTTGACCTGGTGTCACGTCCGGTGAAGCTTTCGGTAGGGCGTGATCTTATCTCTTATTTAAAAGAGCGTCCCGACCTTGAGTTTCGGATTAATTAGTTATCTTTGTTTCATCAATGAAGATTTAGTATATTAAAATTGATAGTGAACTAACAATATATAGTTGATATTTAATATTAAAAGAGATGGCTTTAGAAATTACAGACAGCAATTTTCAGGAACTCCTGGCAGAAGGTAAACCTGTAGTTATGGATTTTTGGGCACCATGGTGCGGACCTTGCAAAATGGTAGGCCCTATCATCGATGAACTGGCAACCGAATACGAAGGCAAAGTTATCATCGGTAAGTGCGACGTAGATGAAAACAGCGATGTAGCAGCCGAATATGGCATCCGCAACATTCCTACTGTGCTATTCTTCAAAGATGGAAAGTTGGTAGACAAGCAAGTCGGCTCTGCTGCGAAGTCAGTATTTGCCGGCAAGATAGATGCATTGCTATAATCAGGCCTGAGAACCTTGTGACACATAAACCCTTTAAATAATATAGATATGGGAATGGAAGACGATTTTTTGCTGAATGATGCCGATGATGAAAAAACCATCGAGTACATCAAGAACTATTTGCCGCAGGAGTTGAAGGAGAAATTCTCTGACGACGAATTCTATTATTTCCTCGATTTGATTGACGAGTATTATTCCGAGAGCGGCATCCTTGATGCGCAGCCCGATGCGGACGGATACATTGAAATCGATTTGGGAAAGGTCGTGGACTATATAGTCAAAGAAGCCCATAAAGATGAAATGGGTGATTATGAACCGGAAGAGATCCTTTTCATCGTACAAGGTGAACTGGAATTTACAGAGTCTCTCGGCGGCGAAGAGTAATAGTACCGAAGAATAAAGCAAAAAGGCGCAGACTGTATATAGTCTGTGCCTTTTTGTTTTTATACTTATATTATAAGGAGTATCCTATTATTGCGTCGGCGGTGTGTTCATGAAGAAGAATACGGCTGTACCGATAAGGATGGCGCCCAATGCACCGTAGAACCAGCGTGCCTGGCGGCGTCCCACGTTTTGCACTATGAACTGGGTATTGCGGGCGGTAAAGAACCACTCCCAGTCCAGCAAGGCGGCCAGTAAGGAGATGATGCCCGCTATGGCAAAGATGCCTTGAATGATGTATTGACTCATCCCAATTCTTCCATTGTGAGCTTGCGTTCACCGTTCTCCACTTCCTCAATGGTCACTTTGACGGCATTGCCCGGCAAGAGTTCTTCCACCAGTTCCGGCCATTCGATGAAACAGAGAGCACCGCTGTAGAAGTAGTCTTCATAGCCCATGTCGTACACTTCTTCCAGTTTCTTGATACGGTAAAAGTCGAAGTGATAAATCAGTTCGCCGGCTGTGTCGGAACGGTATTCGTTGACAATGGCAAAGGTAGGGGAGGTGATGACGTCGGAAACGCCCAGTTCCTCGCATACGGCTTTGACGAAAGTAGTTTTACCGGCTCCCATTTTTCCGTAAAGGGCAAAGACGGTATTGTCGCCCATAGCTGCAATGAACTGGCGGGCGGCTTCATGAATCTGGTCTAATGACTGAATCTTGATTTCCATAGGTAATCTGTAATGAATGCTTATTTCCTTTGCAAAGATAGATAAAAACTCTTTCCCGTTTTGCAAATTGCATAAATAATGATGGAAAAGAAGATGATAGATGCTCCTGAAGGTACGTTCAGGTAGAAGGAAATCATTAACCCACCCAGGCAACTAAGGTAGCCGATGCCGATAGAGAGCCAGATAATGCGGTGGAATCGGTGCGAGAATAGGTTGGCCGTCATTTGCGGAATGGTGAGCAGGGAGATGACAAGCACGATACCAACCATGCGCAGACATGCCACGATGGTGAGTGCAATGAACATCATCAGTACATATTCGAATACTTGCACGGGGATGCCTTGTGAGCGGGCAAACTCCCGGTCGAAAGCTACGTAGATGATGGGGCGCAGATACAGCACAAAGAACAATATCAATATGGCGGCAAGACCACCCAACAGGGCGATATCGCTCAGATTAATAGTAAGAATATTCCCGAACAGATAGGCCGATAAATCGGGCGCAAATCCCGGAGAAAGGAAGGTGAACATAATTCCCAACGCCATCCCCAATGTCCAGAATACCGCAATGGCTGAGTCTTCGCGCATATCCTTTCGTTTGCTGAGCCATTCCACGCCGAAAGCGGAGAATACGGCAAATATAGCTGCGGACAGTATGGGGGAGATTCCTGTGTAAAGTCCCAGTCCGATGCCGCCAAAAGAAGCATGCGTCAGTCCGCCGCTGATGAACACCAGTCGCCGGGTGACGATGTACGTTCCTATCAATCCGCAAGCGATGCTTGCCAGCAGGCTGCCGATGAGGGCGTGCTGGAAGAAGGTGTATTGTAGTAGGTCCATAAGCCTCTCCCCTAGCCCCTCCCCCGTAGGGAGGGGAGTAAGGATTGTTTTGTTGATTAAACGGTTGAATAATTAAAGTAACTTATTCCCCTCCCTACGGGGGAGGGGTTAGGGGAGAGGCTTCCTTCTCTCTCCGATAATGAGGAACACCTCGTCCTTTATATTATCCGGCAATGCGATGCCACGCAACTGCAAACTTCGCACCCAGCCGGCTACGTCGGTATCTTGCATGGTGTAGAACACGTCTCTGAACTCCTCTTCCTGTTCCGGCGCATAGGCGTCGGGACTGAGGCCGATGTACTTGTCCAGTTCCTCGTCATCGTAATATTCTATTTTCTTGCTGACGGCGGCCAGCAGGCTGTCCCGCTCGCAGACTTCGTGCTGTCCGCAGCATTCCGCATCTACTTCCTGCACTTCGGGCATGGCATCCAGTTCGCCGCGGTCAATCTTCTGTTGTAGTCTTCGGTTGCGTATCACTCCCGCCACAGCTGCAATAAGGGCGAGGACGATCAGGCTAATAATTAATATCCACATGAGTTTCCTTTCTCTGAAAAACGCGTCTTGTAATAGAACGGACAAAGATACACATTGTTTGGCATATAAAGAAAAAAACACTCATTACTATCACCGGTCATTAAATTTTTCTATATTTGCATCAAATTAATCCGATATGACTATGACAAACTTACTTTTATTAGGTTTCCTGCCCAGCGGTTCCGAATGGATTATCATCGCGTTGGTTATTTTGCTTTTGTTTGGTGGTAAGAAAATTCCTGAACTGATGCGTGGCCTTGGCAAAGGTGTGAAGAGCTTCAAAGACGGAGTGAACGAGGCCAAAGAAGAAATCAGTAAAGCCCAGGAAGACTTGGATAAACCGGCAGATAGTGAAGTGAAATAAAGTGGCTGATAAAGAATTAACCTTCTGGGATCATCTGGATGAATTGCGCCGAGTGCTGTTTCGCATTATCGGCGTATGGTTTGTATTGGCTGTAGTCTACTTCCTTGCTATGCCCTATTTGTTCGACAAGGTGATACTTGCACCTTGCCACAATGATTTTATCTTCTATGACCTGCTGCGCTATATAGGCGAGACATTTCATCTGGAAGATGAGTTCTTCACCCAGGAGTTTCATGTAAAACTTATCAACATCAATCTGGCTGCTCCGTTCTTTGTCCACCTGTCCACTGCTTTCTGGATGTCGGTGGTGACGGCGGCACCTTATCTTTTCTTTGAAATATGGCGGTTCGTCCGTCCCGCGCTCTATCGCAACGAACGCAAGGGGGTGGGGAAGGCACTGAGTGTCGGAACGGTCATGTTCTATCTCGGCGTACTGCTGGGCTACTTCATGGTCTATCCGCTGACGTTGCGTTTCCTTTCTACTTACAAATTGAGCGACGCCATCGAGAATCAGATTTCCCTTAATTCGTATATAGACAATTTCATGATGCTGGTGCTCTGCATGGGCTTGGCATTCGAGTTGCCGCTGGTGACGTGGTTGCTTTCCCTGTTGGGGCTGGTGCATAAGACTTTCTTGCGTAAATACCGCCGCCATGCCATTGTCATCATCGTTATTGCAGCTGCCATCATTACGCCCACCGGCGACCCGTTCACTTTGACGGTAGTAGCCGTTCCGCTTTACATGCTCTATGAGTTGAGTATCCTGATGATAAAGGATAAGAAGACTGATGACGATGCAGAAGAAGCGGAGACGGAAGAATGATGAATCCTGAAGTAAAAGAATACTTTGATATACTGCTGGGAGCTTGTCGTGGCGAAGACATGCCTCTGAAGATAGCCTACCGGCAACTGCGCGAGTTGCTGGAACGTCTGTGCCGTACACAAATTCCCGACAGCAGTTTGCAGATGACCGACCTTTCGGCACGGATTAACTTTGTGGCATCCAAAGTCGGTCTTTCTGTGGTAGAGCAGAATCGGTTGCACACCTTCCGATTGACTTCCAACGCCATCCTGAACCGCCAGGCCGAACCGCAGCGTGAACTGCTGTTGCGCGATGCCAAAACCCTGGCATTCTTCGTCAAGCGCCTCACCGGCGAAGACATACCCACCGAACTTTATCGCCTGCTGCCCCGTGCAGATGCCACATATATCGTAGCTCCTCCCGCCCGCGAACGGGTGCGGCGCATGCGTGTCTGCTTCCAGTATGCCGATGAAACCTATCTGTATGTATTGCCTGTAGATGCGGTGGCGGATGAACCCCTGCGCGTTCGTTACAATGTGCCGCAGATTAATGAGGAGTTTGCCGAAACGTGCCGGCTCCTGTGGCGTCATGCGCAAGTCAATCTGCTGGATGTAGCCATTGACGAGGCGGGCATCCTTACCCCTTCCTTTATTATCCTGGAACCCGACTACCTGATAGATATCAGTTCGCTGGCAGAGTGTTTCAAGGATTACGGGCACCATCCCGCCAACTATCTGCTGGCACGCCTGCAATCTTCCGACAACACCCGCCCGCTACTGTTGGGTAACATCGCCAATCTTTTCCTGGACGAATGGATTCATGCCAAAGACGACGCGCCTGACTACCTGGCATGTATGCAAAAGGCATTCCGCTCTTACCCCATCGAACTGGCTGCCTGTGCCGACTTGCGCGACCGCGAGAAGGAAGTGGAGTTCTTCTCCGACTGCAAGCGCCACTTCGAGAACATCCGCCGCACGGTGACGGAGACCTTCCGCGAATCGGGCTACGAGCTGGACCGTACGGACGCCGTGCTGGAGCCCACCTATATCTGCGAAGCACTCGGCCTGCAAGGACGTCTGGACTATATGCAGCGTGATATGTCGTCCTTCATCGAAATGAAATCCGGCAAGGCGGACGAATACTCCATCCGTGGCAAGGTGGAACCTAAAGAAAACAATAAGGTGCAGATGCTTCTTTATCAGGCCGTTCTGGAATATTCTATGGGTATGGATCACCGCCGTGTGAAGGCTTATCTGTTCTATACCCGTTATCCGTTGCTCTATCCGGCACGTCCGTCGTGGGCGATGGTGAGGCGAGTGATGGATGTACGCAACCGGATCGTGGCGAACGAATACGGCATCCAGCTGCGGAACAGCCCGCAGTACACCGCCGAACGCCTGAAGGACATCAACCCCGATACCTTGAATGAACGCCACTTGGACAACACGCTATGGAGACGTTATCTTTATCCTTCCATCGACGCGGTGGCGCAACGCATCGGTTTACTGTCTCCTTTGGAGCAGAGCTACTTCTACACACTCTATAATTTTATAACCAAAGAACTCTATACTTCCAAATCGGGAGACATCGAATACGAAGGGCGTGCCGGTGCGGCCGCCTTGTGGCTCTCTACGTTGGCAGAGAAATGTGAGGCAGGGGAGATTCTGTATGATTTGACGATACAGGAGAATCATGCTGCAGATGCGCATAAGCCTTATCTCTCATTTAGAGTGGAGCGAAGAATCTCTTCTCCTTCCGGGCAGGAATCTGTTCCCCCCAACTTCCGTCAGGGCGACGCCGTTGTCCTCTACGAGCGGAATGCGGACGCGGACAACGTCACCAACAAGATGGTATTCAAAGGCAATATCGAACGCATTTCCGAAGATGAAGTCTGCGTCCGCCTGCGTGCCACCCAGCAGAATACCGGTGTTTTGCCTGCCGATAGCCGTTATGCCATAGAGCACGACTATATGGATACATCTTTTCGTAGTATGTACCTGGGGCTTTCTGCTTTCCTGTCCGCCACCCAGAGCCGGCGCGACCTCTTGCTCGGCCAGCGTCCTCCCCGGTACGATGCTGCTTTCGATACTGCCATCGCCGCTGCCCCGGACGACTTCTCCCGAATTACCCTGAAAGCCCGTGCCGCCTGTGACTATTTCCTCCTTGTCGGACCTCCGGGCACCGGAAAGACCTCCCGCGCCCTGCGCAGCATGGTGGAAGCATTCTATCAGGAAGGAAAACAAATCCTGCTGCTTTCTTATACCAATCGTGCCGTAGACGAGATAAGCAAGGCACTTGCTTCCATCATGCCGGAAGTAGATTTCATCCGTATCGGCAGTGAACTGTCTTGTGATGAGGCCTATCGCTCCCATCTGATAGAGAATGTGCTGGAACCTTGTTCCACCCGCCGCGAAGTGCAGGCCCGCATAGCCCGTTGCCGAATCTTTGTAGGCACAGTGGCCACACTTTCTTCCAAAACAGAACTTTTCCGCCTGAAGACGTTCGATGTTGCTATTGTGGACGAAGCCACCCAGATACTGGAGCCTCAACTGCTGGGATTGCTCTGTCACCGCAACCCCGCCGGCGGCGATGCCATAGGCAAATTCATACTGATAGGCGACCACAAGCAACTGCCCGCCGTCGTCCTACAATCTTCCGAACAGTCCGCCGTGTGCGACGAGGCGTTGAAGGATATCGGCTTGCACAACTTGAAGGACTCTCTTTTTGAACGCCTTTATCGAGGTTTAGCCACTCATCATCAATCACCCATCACCAATCACTGCCTCGACATGTTGTGTCGTCAAGGGCGTATGAATGTGGAGGTAGCGCTATTCCCCAATCGTGCTTTCTATGGCGGGCTGCTGCAACCCGTCGGCTTGCCCCACCAGCAGGGTAGCCTTTCTCTTTCTTCGGAATTGTCCGGTTGCGAGTTTGCCGGACTGCTGACGCGCCGTGTTGCTTTCCTATCTTCTGAGCCCGAACCTTCAGCTCAGTCTGCAAAAATGAATCATTCGGAAGCATCTATGGCGGCTCGCCTGGCAGCGGCAGTTTATCATCAATATTCGGCTACCACGGGCTTCGACCCGTTGTCTGCTTTGGGCATCATCACTCCCTATCGCAGCCAGATTGCATTGATTAAGAAAGAAATAGCCGCCTTGGGCATCGCTGTCCTGAATGATGTATTGGTAGATACCGTAGAACGTTTTCAGGGGAGCGAACGGGATGTCATTATCTATTCCTTCTGTGTGAACCGTGCTTATCAATTGAAATTTCTTGCTAATCTGACGGAAGAAAATGGCGTGCAGATAGACCGGAAACTGAATGTAGCCCTTACGCGTGCACGCAAGCAGATGTTCCTGATAGGGGTGCCGCAACTGTTGGAGCTGAATCCTATTTACGCTGAGTTGCTGAAAGCTACAAGCGATAGGCATTCATAGTTCGTTACTTGTTACTTTCCTGTTATTTAGTAAATCTTAAATATTTTCCATCTCTTTATAGAGTTTATTAATAACGCTGTGTGTAAAAAAGCGTTATCTTTGCATCACGTTTTTTTCATAGAGATTTAGATTTAAGGTTAGAAGAATTGTGGAAGTCGTGAGACTTCCCTTTTTTTCATCTTAAGTTGTGTTCTTCCCGGCTTTTTGTTTTTGACCGGAGATAGAACAGCAAAAAGCCCTTTCGTGAGAAAGAGCTTTTTTTTTATCCGGAAAAACAGGTGCTACTTTGTCAGAGAGAATTATGCCCGACATCATGAATATTCTTGCCTTTCATCAGAAACATTCTTGCCTCTTGGCAAGAACTCCCTTTCCTTCGTTGCACAAGATGCCATCTTATACAACACAAGATGCCATCTTGTGCATCATAAGATGGCATGTTGTGCAACAAAAGAAAGAGTCTTTCTCTTTTAAAGCTAGAGTGTTTTGGACCGAAAGCAGTAATGTTTTGAGATAAAAGCAGTAATGTTTTACTTCCCCAAAAACTATTGTTTTTCTGGCAAGTTAAGGTGAACCCTTGAAACCGGACTTATCTCCTTGCCTTCACCCGCTACTGCCCGCCATCAGGCTGCCGCAGAAGGCGGTGGAATGGTGAAGGACAAGATATTCTTTAACTTTCCTGATGCATCTGCATATACTCTTTCGGCGACACCCCATGTGCTTCCTTGAACGAGCTGGAGAAATGGGACAGATTGGTGTAGCCTGTTGCATACGCCACTTCGGAAACGGTCAGCTTCTTTTCTTTCAGTAGGGCGGCGGCTTGTTGCAGGCGGATGTTCTTGATGAACTCGCGTGCCGAGAGGTTGGTCAGTTCCTTTAGTTTGCGGTGCACATGCACTCGGCTTAGCCCGACGTTGGCTGCCAGCATCTCTACGTTCAGTTCCGGATTGGATATGTTTTCGTTGATAACCTTCATGATCCTGCCCATCAGCATCTCGTCGGATGACTTCATGGACAGCTTCTGCACCTTGTCTTCCTGCTGCTGCGCACCGCTGAACTTGCTCTTCAGCAACTTGCGGTTGGCTATCAGATTGGCAATGGTGCTCTTCAGCAGTTCCGTGTTGAAGGGCTTCACGATGTATGCATCCGCACCGGTAGCCATGCCCTCCATCGTGTCTTCGGGCTTGGACTTGGCGGTGAGCAACACCACGGGCACATGGTTGACGTTGGTGTTCTGTTTTATCTTCCGGCAGAGGGACAGTCCATCCATTTCGGGCATCATGATGTCACTGATTACCAGGTCGGGAGTATCTGCAAGAATTGTTTCGTATGCTTCTTTGCCATTCTTGCAGGTCACAATCCTATATTCCCCTTCCAGCTCTTCCTTCAAGTAAGAGGAGATTTCCTCTTCATCTTCGGCTATCAATATCCGGATGCGCTTCGTCGTCTTACCGGGCTTTTTGTTATTGGTATCCTCTTCTTCTGCAAAGTCCTCTTCCTCGAAGTTAGGCTTTTGAGGTTTCATCAAGAGGGGGCGGGGCTTGTCTGTCATTGCCTCCACATCTTCCAGTTCGTCCTTTCGGAGGTGTGCCGAGCCTAGCGGGATGCGGATTATGAAGCGGCTCCCCGGTGCGTCTTCCCGATTCTCTGCCAGGATGGCGCCATGATGCAGCTCCACCAGCGAGCGGGACAGGTGCAGGCCGATGCCTGTGCCGAAGTTGGACTTCGTCATGTCATTGTCTATCTGATAGAAACGCTCGAAGATACGTTCTATCTTGTCTTTGTCGAGTCCGATGCCGCTATCGGTCACCGTGATTTCGACGTATTCCTTCAAGGCGTCCCGGCGGGTGGGGGCTTGCCCGGTGGAGAGGCTGACTGTAATTTCTCCCTGTTCCGGGGTATATTTAAAGGCATTGGAGAAGATGTTCATCAGTATCTTGTCGAAGTTGTTCAGGTCCACCCACACTTTGAGTTGCGGCATGGAGTGCTCGAAGGTGAAGCGTATCTTCTTTTTCTGCGCCAGATAGTCGAACGTCAGCATCACGTCGTCGATGAATCCTACCATATCCGTTTCTCTGAACTTCATGAACATCTGCCCTTTGTCCAGTTTGCGGATGTCCATCAACTGGTTTATCAGGCGAAGGATGCGTTGCGCATTACGGTAAATCATCAGGTAGGTTTTCTGCACTTCTCCGCCTTTCTTCTCGGCAAGCAGTTTCTCCAACGGGTTGATGATGAGCGTCATCGGGGTACGTATCTCGTGGGATATGTTGATGAAGAACTGTAGCTTTGCCTCGTTCAGTTGCTCGGCGTGTTCGCGTTTCATTATTTCGCGGCGGTGGCGCATACGCGACAGTATGTAGTTCACAATGCCCAGTATCAGCAGGCCGAAGAGGAATACGTAGATGCAGTATGCCCACCACATTTCGTACCAGGGCGGGGTAATCAGAATCTTGACGGTGCGCACGTCCGATAAATTGCCATGACTCAGTGCGCGCACCCGGAAGGTGTACTTGCCCGGCAGCAGGTTGTTGTACGTCACCCGGTTTACACCCGGCTCGGTGCTGAGCCATTGGTTGCTCAACTCGTCAATCTTGTATTGATAGGATATCTGTTCGGGGGTGTTGTACTGCAAGGTAGAGAATACCAGGCTGAACGTGTTGTCGTAGTGTGCCAACTGAAACAGGTTCGCATCCAGTACGGAAGTATAGATGACGGAACGTTTCCCGGATTTCGTGCCCTTGCGCACGGGTTGGTTGAAGATATAGAAATCCGTAATCCATACCTTTGCATCTTTCAGCACGCTGCCTATGGCAGAGGGTCGGAAACAGGTAATGCCGTTGGTTCCGCCGAAATAGATTTTCCCCGTCCGGTCTTTGTAGAATGCACCGTGCATGAATTCATTTCCCTGCAATCCGTCGCCCGCATAGTAGTTGATGAAGCGGTCGTTCTTCCGGTCGTATTTGCAGATGCCCATGTAGGTACTTATCCATATATTATGCTTCTCGTCCTCGCAGAGTCCGCATATCACGTTGTTCGGCAACCCGTCTGCGGTGGTGAAGGATTTCAGTTCTTCGGTATTCTTGTCGAAGCAGTACAAGCCGTCCGTAGTACCCACCCAGATGTTCCCGTCATGGTCTTCTTGCAATACATATCCTACCCGGTCTACAATCAGTGCATTGGCTTTATGGTAGTTGATGAAGCTCTCGTTCAGCGGGTTGAAACAACTGATGCCTTTATAATGTCCCAGCCAGATCAGGCCTTCACTGTCGCAGAAGATGTAGTTTATCCAGTCGTTTGCCAGTTCGTCCCGGGCCAGGTCGCCTGTTTCGTCTTTGGACGATTCGTAATGCTTCAATTCTTTCGTCACCAGGTTATACTGATAGAAGCCTGAACCAAAAGTACCGATATAAAGATTCTTATGCCGGTCTTCCGTGATGGAGAATATCTTCTCGTTGTCAATCGGCAGCGGATATTCACACTCGCCTGTTCTGCGGTTCAGTTTTGCCAATCCCTTGGTATAAGAGCCCAGCCAGAAGTCTCCGTCAGAATCTTCGTACATACACATGATGGTGCTGGCAACCGACCTTGGATGGCCGTTCGGGAAGTAGTGTCTCAACCTTTTGCCGCTTGCATCCAGCTCGAATACGCCTTCATTGTCCGTGCCCACCCATAGGTGCTGGCTGCTATCCTGATGAATGGCCATCACGCAACCCTGCCCGATGGGGTTATAGTAAATGGACTTGCTGCCATAGTATTCGAACGGGTTTTCTTGTTTCGGTATCAATGTGATGCCTTTCTGGAATAACCCCATCCACAGATTCTTGTCGCGGTCTTGCAGTATGGCGTGTATCTTCCCTTCCGAGAAATCGAGTGGGGAAGAGTTGATGCTGTAATCTTCTATTTTCCCGGTCATCCGGTTGTAGGTTTTCAGTCCCTGGCCGTCGGTGCCTATCAGTAGCCGGTCTTCTACCAGGGCCAGGCAGTAGACGGATAAGCTTTCCCTGCCTTCGTAGGGAACGGGTATGAACAGGTTCTTTTCCCTATCGTAACGGGACAATCCTTGCTTTTGTGTTCCGATAAACAGGTTTCCGTATCTGTCTTCGGCAATGGCAGAGATGTAGTTGTCATTAATCATCGGATGTTTAAAGACACGCACTTCCTTTGTTGCAGGCAGATAACACATCACTCCCTGCCCTTCGGTGCCTATCCATATATTATAATGAGAATCTTCATACAGGTTGGACTGGAAATTATTGTTCACCTGCCGCATGATTTCGCCAATGGACACGGCTTGCTGTTGGTCTTCGTCGAGGCGGAAGATACCCTGTCCGGCAGTAACAATCCATACTTCCCCGTTGTGCAGTTTCTGCATCTGCGTGATGTGGGGAAAGACTTGCTTGCCTGTCCGCATCATTGGTATCTCGCGAAAGGTATCTGTTTCCGGATCATACTTCATCAGCCCGTCAATGCAACCCACGAGCAGATTCTGCTTGCTGTCTTCGAAAAGCGTGCGCACGTAGTTGTTCTTGATGGAAGTGGAATCGCCGGCTATATGCCTGTAATTGGAGAAGCGGAATCCGTCAAATCTGTTCAGCCCATATTCCGTGGCTATCCAGATGAATCCCCGCTTATCCTGGAATATTTGGTTGATGAGACTGCTGGACAGCTCGTTATCGGTAGAATAAAACTTTCCGGTTTGTGCCGCCACAGGCAGTGCCATGAGGTACAGGGATGCGAGTATAAAAAAGATATGATTACAGGATGTTTTCATCGCATTATAAGTTTAAAGGTTAACAAAGGTAAGAAAAACTTTCGAAATGAATAAATAAGTGCCTGTTATGTAACGCCAGGGTATGTTTTCGTAACGCACAGGAAAGTGCTGTTACACCAGCATGTAACACAGGCTACATTTTTCTGTCCGTTATTCTTGCTATTCTATTACCTTTGCCATGAACGAAACAGAAAGTTCAACCTTTTAAATCTAATAAATGAATAAAATGGAAACATGAGAATGAAAAGTATGTCTACACATCTTTATTAAAGCATAATCTTGCAAAAATAAATGTTCGGTTTAGGTGGTTTAAAGGGCTCTGCTGCCTATTATCGGACATTAAAATATAAGAAACAGAGCCCACCTTAAATCAAATACCAGCATTGCAACAGATCCTTGCAATGCATTAAGGTAAAACATCGGATCAAGATTCAAACAACATGTGTATCAAAACTATTAAATCATGGCTCGCAAGCGCATTGTTCGTATTGTTTGCCAGTGGTGCCCCAGGGTTTGTAAGTGGAGGTGGCAACATCGCCATAGCACAAACACAGTACATCACAGGTACGGTTGTAGATGATTTTGGCGAACCGGTTATCGGCGCCAACATCCGCGTAAAAGGTACTACTCAGGGAACGATTACCGATATCGACGGTAAGTTTTCCTTGGATGTAACTCCAGGTCAAACCATTGAAGTCAGCTTTGTGGGTTTTTCCACCCAGACGGTGGCGGCTGCTTCGGGTATGAAAATCATTCTTAAGGAAGACGCACAGTCGCTGGACGACGTAGTGGTTGTGGGCTATGGCGTACAGAAAAAGAAACTTGTCACCGGTGCCACGGTGCAGGTGAAAGGCGATGACATTCAGAAACTCTCCACCACCTCGGCATTGACTGCCATGCAGAGCCAGTCTCCCGGTGTCACCATTATGCAAAATAATGGTCAGGCAGGCGAAGGCTTCAAGGTGAACATCCGCGGTTTGGGTACTACGGGTAATTCGGACCCGTTGTACGTAATCGACGGCGTTGCCGGCGGTAACCTGAACGACCTGAATCCCGCCGACATCGAATCCATCGATGTGCTGAAAGATGCCGCTTCTGCAGCCATCTACGGTGCCCGTGCCGCCAACGGTGTAATTCTTGTTACCACCAAGCAGGGCAAGACCGGCAAGCTGCAAATATCCTACGACGGATACTACGGTCAACAATACTTATATAAGGCTCCCGACGTTCTGAATGCCCAGGAATACATCTACAGCCGTCAGCTTCGCGAGTTCAACGGCGGTGCTGCCGTGCCCGAGTGGCAGGCAAAGCTCCCCGCAGCCATCTACGAAAGCCTCTTCGACGCGGACGGAAACGTGAAGAAAAACGGTTGGAAGGGAACGAACTGGATTGACGAGTCCTATCACAAAGGCGCCGTAACCCAGAACCACTCCGTCAACCTGGTAGGCGGTTCCGACGTATCGAAGTTCTCCTTCGGCTTCTCCTACACCGGGCAAGACGGTATCTTGGGCGGTGAAAACCAGTCGCAATTCGGTCGCTACAACATCCGCCTGAATTCCTCGCACACCCTGCTCCGCTCCAAGAACAACTCCTATAATGTGATTACCATAGGCGAGAACGTGAACATCGGACATGGCAGCAAGACAGGTATCTCCCAGGGAAGCATGTATTGGAACAACGTACACGATTTGTTGAATGCCAACCCGTTGCTCCCCGTTCGCGATGCCAACGGAAACTACTACACCAACGCCGAAATGTCGGCCGACGGATGGACACTGGGTGCCTCCATCAACCCGCTGGCCATTGCCAATACCACCAGCCAAGGATTGAACGAAAGCCACAACTGGAACGTGAACACCAGCGCCTACCTGGAAATACAGCCCATACGAAACTTGATTTACAAGTCACAGTTCAGCTACCGCTTTGGCAACAGCTCTTATCGTGCCATGACCAGAGTCCACAGCTCAGGTACAAACGTAGCCACTCAGGACAACGCCTCCCAATCTATGGATTCCTGGTCGAACATCTCATTCGAAAACACCTTGAGTTACAAACTTGGCATCGATAAGCACAACATCGATGTCGTAGTGGGTCAGACCATCGAACAAAACAAGTTCGGCGAACACCTGGAAGCCAGTGGCAACAACCTGCTTTTCGGTGACAGTTGGAACCATGCATACCTGGACAATGCGCAAATCAAGAAACTGGCGGATGTCAACGTAGGCGGTCATCCCGCAAACGACAGCTCCCTGGCCTCCTTCTTCGGACGTGTTAACTACAACTTCAACGAAAAATACATGTTGCAAGCTACAGTTCGCGCCGACGGTTCTTCAAACTTTGCCAGAGGCCATCGCTGGGGTATCTTCCCCTCCGCATCGGCAGGTTGGGTATTGACCAACGAAGCATTCATGGAATCTGTCAGAGGCTGGATGGACTTCCTCAAAATCCGTGCATCCTGGGGACAGAACGGTAACTGTAATATCCCCAACTTCCAATACCTGACACAAGTGGGATTCAATATTTCCGACGCCTACTTCTTCGGCAAGGGTAACCACGAAGAAGCCACCACCGGCGGTTCGTTCAACGTACTGGGCAACCCCGAACTGACTTGGGAGACTTCCGAGCAGTTGAACATCGGTATCGACGCCCGCTTCCTGGACAGTCGTTTGGGAGTGACCTTCGACTGGTATAAGAAAACCACAAAAGACTGGCTGGTGCGCGCTCCGATTTTGGGCGTATATGGTATCGGCGCTCCCTACATCAACGGTGGTGACGTGGAGAACAAGGGTATCGAACTCTCTCTCAGTTGGAACGACCAACTCAATAATGGTCTGCGCTACGGCATTACCGCCAACATGTCCTACAACAAGAACGAAGTGACCAAGCTGGCCAACGCCGAAGGCATCATCCACGGCCCCGGAGCCGTTTGGCACCAGCTCGAAGGCGAAGTCTACCGTGCACAGGTAGGCCAGCCCATCGGTTTCTTCTACGGTTACGACACGAAAGGCGTGTTCCAGAACGGCGAACAGATTCGCCAGTTCTCCGAGAAGTACGAGGACAAAGTTCATGGTGGAAACGACAAGCTGAAACCGGGTGACCTCATCTACCGCGACGTGAACGGTGACGGTGTAATCGATGACAATGACCGCACCATGATTGGCGATCCTCACCCCAATGTAACCATGGGGTTGAACCTCAACCTCGCCTACAAGGGCTTCGACTTCTCTGTAACCGGTGCGGGAGCCTTCGGACAACAGATTCTCCGCACTTGGGCAAACCAGGACTTCCTTACGGAGAACCTCAATAAGAAGATTGTCTATGGTTCTTGGAAGGGTGAAGGCACCAGCAATAAGCTTCCTCTCTTCGATGGTTTCGACACTCCGAACTGGAAAAATATGTCGGCAGCCATGCTCGAAGACGGCGACTACTTCAAGATTCAGAACGTGACTATCGGTTACGACTTCAAACGTCTGTGGAAGTCTTGTCCGCTCCAGCAGCTCCGGGTTTATGTGGCAGCCAACAACCTTTATACCTTTACCGGCTACACCGGTATGGATCCGGAAGTCGCCTCCAGCGGTGGAACGAGCGACTCTTGGGCAGCCGGTATAGATACGGGCGTTTATCCCTCACCCCGCACCTATTTGGTTGGTGTAAATCTTAAGTTCTAATCACCTTAATATATTAGTAATATGAAATTCAATAAATTATTCATACTCGGGATTGCATCCATGCTCACCTTCTCCGGTTGCGATGACTTCCTCGACTCGCAGGACTATACTGGTAAAAACAGTACCAACTTCCCGACAACGACCGATGACGTTAACAAAATGGTAGCTGCCGTTTACAAGTCAACCTTCTACGGTCCCTTTCAGGGCAACAACCTTGAACAGTATTTCTCAATAGCAAACATCATGTCGGATGATATGTTTGGCGGTGCTGGACTCGGCGACCCCTGGTGGCAAGGTATTGACCACCTGATGTATGCCCAAACCAATCAAATGCAAGATTTGTGGACATATTCTTATGAGGCAATTGCCCGTGCCAACTCCGCTTTGTCCGTGGTAGACAACATTCCGGATGAAGAGACACGCAACCAGACTAAAGGGGAACTCCTTTTCATGCGCGCTTATAATTACTACAACCTGGTGTTGGCCTTCAATAATGTCCCAATCATTGAAAAAGCTCCGGAGACGGTGGCAGAAGCACAGACTGTCCCCGAACAACGCGAGGGCAAGGAAGTCCTGAAACTGATTGCCGACGACCTCTATGAAGCCTGCGAGTGCATGCCGAGCTACCCATACGACGGCTGGAGCAAACTGGCATTCGGTAAGGTGACCCGTTGGGCGGCAGAAACCCTGCTGGCACGTGCCTTCCTTTTCTACACAGGCTTCTATGGCGAATCGGAGATGCCCAAGACAGAAGGTTCCATCAACAAGCAATATGTAGTTGAGAAGCTGGACGATTGCATCAAGAATTCCGGTCACGACCTTTTGCCTGACTACCGCTCACTTTGGGCCTATTCGAACGAATACACTGCTAAAGATTACGACTTCGTAAATGACATGATTAGTGCAGGTACCTGCTATGAGGAAGGCAACAAGGAAGTGCTCCTTGCCATCAACTTCCAGTATCAACCGGCATGGTCCAACAATCTCCACCTGACCAACCAATATGGTCTGTTCTTCGGCATCCGTTCAGACAACAACAATGCGGATGATGAGCGTTACTATGCGGGCACAGCTACCTCCGTTTATCCGTTCAGCACCGGCTGGGGTTGCGGTACCGTGGCAACAAACCTCGTGTCGGACTGGAAGAACATCGAACCCGGTGACCCACGCTTCGAAGCTTCCGTCCTTGATATGAAAAACTTGGATCCCGGGACCTTCTCCGATGCTTGCGAACTTACCATGTATCACAACAAGAAGCTTCCTTCCATACGTTCGACGGGTGGTAAAAGGCTTTCATGGTCGCTCGACGCAATGGGTGCTGACCCGACTGAAACCGGTAACTACCAGGCTTCCAACTGTACGCCTCTTACCATCTACCGTTTTGCCGATGTGCTTCTGATGTACTCCGAGCTGACACAAGATGCCGCTACGCTGAACCGTGTACGCAGTCGTGCCGGGTTGCCCGCCGTGGCCTATAGTGACGAAGCCTTGCGCAACGAGCGCCGCTGGGAGCTGGCATTCGAAGGAAGCCGTTGGGACGACTTGCGCCGTTGGGGCATTGCCGCTGACGCCCTTGCCAAGCAAGCAGGTCAGGTGATGTACAATTGCGGCAAGCCGACCACTATGCCCGAAGCCGGTGGTGGTTACAGACAACGTTATAACGAAACTAAGGGTTTCTATCGCATTCCGAAGTCCCAAATCGACCTTTCGGGCGGCAAATACAAGCAAAACTCCGGATGGGAAGACGATACCAAGACTCAATTTGCAGGTTATTAATTCTTAATAGGTAGATAATATGAAAAAGATAATGCTATCATTGGCAACTGTATTGGCTTTAACATTCACCGCTTGTGACCCTGTTGAGGATTTTACAAAGAATACGGCTTCCAATCATTCAGAAGAACAAATCGATGCCACCCTCGTACAGAATGGTGGCGACAACCTTGTAGAGGTGACTGTACACAGCAATGCCACCGCTCAAATATCGAACGGCAAGCAGACTTTCAAGGCCAACTATGCCAAAGTGGTGATGCGCGAATTGGGCGAGAACTTCATCTACGTCAAGCTTTTCAACGCCAACGGTTCCATTACCGAACGTCAGTATCCCGTCGAAGTTACCAACATGAAGTATGAGTTGCCGGTTCTTGAAACCATCATCTGGCAGGGCGAACAGTCTTGCGGCGGTTGGGACGGAGCCGGTCTCCGCTTCAGCGACACCGAAGGTAAGGGACTACCGAGTTTGAGCGATGACACTTACGACTGGATGGTAGGCAAGACACTGAGCCTGGACATCGCCGCCGTGAATGGCGATGGTACTACTATCCGCGTGACAAACGGGCACTGGAGCAAAGATTATGTTTCTGACACCCCTGTCACTCCCGGAAAGTTCCAGTTTGAATTCACTCAGGAAATGTGCGACCAATGTAAGAAGGGTGGTGAAGGTAGAGACCTGTTGTTCGTAAGTAACAACGGCCTTACTATCACCAAGTTCTACTTCGAACTGTAACACAGTTCCTACCCTCTAAGAGGAGGAAACTCTGGCAGAATAGACATATTGATACTTGCCTTTTGCACCGTCCTGCGGGGCGGTCGCAAAAGGCAAGTTATCTACACTGAAAGCGCCGTTTTAGCCTGCTTTAGAACATAAATGTAATACCAGCAGTAGATTTTGTTACATACGGGAAAGATATGTAACGTCAGTACGTGAAACAAGAAACATCCCGTATAGTCCTTTAATCCGTAATTGGCTAAATTTGCATAGGATGAAAAACAATGTATAACAATATTAATCAATTTGTCTAATACCATGAATATAAAAACTTTTCTGTGCAGCCTGTTTCTTGGATTACTGTTGACGTGCAAACCTGTCATAGCAGCAGATACTTTTGTTTCTACGAACGAACAGGGATTCCTGTGGATACAACCGGATAAAGCCTATCCGATACTTACGGATAAGAATGAGTATAAAGGGGTGCTTCGTGCCATTAACAACCTGCAAACCGATGCTCAGAAGGTGACCGGTGTCAGACCTGAAATAAAGTATGCATGCGAAGGACTGACCAAATGCATTATCATAGGCTCCATCGAAGAGAATGCATGGATTAAGGAGCTGATAAGCCAGGGGGCGATTGATGCAAATGCATTGAAAGGCAAGCGGGAGAAATATATCATACAGACCGTAAAGTCTCCTTTTAAAGACAGCAGTATCGAAGAAGCTGTTGTGATTGCCGGTAGCGACAAGAGAGGTGCTATTTATGGTATCTATGAACTGTCTTCCCAAATGGGAGTCTCTCCGTGGTACTACTGGGCAGATGTCCCCGTAGCAAAACATAAAAGCATTTCAATCCTTCCGGGTGTTTACACGGATGGCGAACCTGCCGTAGAACTTCGCGGTATCTTCCTGAATGACGAATGGCCGTCGCTGGGCAACTGGGCACAAGAGACCTTTGGAGGCTTCAACAGCCGTTTCTATGAGACCGTATTCGAATTGGTACTCCGCCTGAAAGGAAACTTCATGTGGCCTGCTATGTGGAACAGCGCCTTTTACGACGACGATGCGCAAAACGGAATACTGGCCGACGAAATGGGTATCGTAATGGGAACTTCCCACCACGAACCGATGGGGCTGGCTCAACAAGACTGGAAACGCCGTGGAACGGGTGCCTGGGATTATACTAAGAACGGTGCCGTACTCCGCGACTTCTGGACGAAAGGTATGGAACGCTGCAAGGACTGGGAGAAAATAATCACCGTAGGCATGCGTGGCGATGGCGACGAGCCGATGAGCGAGAATGCCAATATCTCCCTGTTGCAGAACATCGTCAAAGACCAGCGCAAGATTATCACTAAAGTCACCGGTAAGAAGGCTTCCGAAACCCCGCAAGTATGGGCACTCTATAAAGAGGTGCAGGACTATTACGACAAAGGGATGCGCGTTCCTGACGACGTTACCTTATTACTCTGTGACGACAACTGGGGCAATGTGCGAAAACTGCCTTCACTCTCGGCAAAGCCACGAAAGGGTGGTTACGGTATGTACTACCACTTCGACTATGTAGGCGGTCCCCGTAACTCCAAATGGGTCAACATATCCCAGGTACAACGGGTATGGGAACAAATGAATCTGACTTACGAATATGGTGTCAAGAAACTGTGGATAGTCAATGTTGGCGACTTGAAGCCGATGGAATACCCCATTACCTTCTTCCTCGACATGGCATGGAACCCGAAGCGCTTTAATGAAAACAACCTGTTGCAACATACGATAGACTTCTGCAAGCAGCAGTTCGGTCCCGAATATGCTCAGGAAGCTGCCCGTCTCATCAATACCTATACGAAGTATAACCGCAGAGTCACTCCGGAAACACTGGATGAAAATACCTATAGCCTGGAAAATTACAACGAGTGGCAACGGGTGAAAGACGACTATGTCGCTTTGAGTCTGGATGCTTTGAAACTGTATTACCTGATGCCCGAAGCCTGTCGCGATGCTTACGACCAACTGGTACTCTTCCCTATACAAGCCTGTGCCAACCTGTACGAAATGTATTATGCAGTAGCCAAGAACCATCAACTGGCAGCCCAGGGAAATCCTGAAGCCAACGAATGGGCGCAGAAAGTGAAAGAATGCTACGAACGCGACTCCATACTGACCTATCAGTACCACCATGTGATGAGCAGCGGCAAATGGAACCATATCATGGATCAGACGCACATTGGATATAAGATTTGGCAGCAGCCCGAACACCAGGTGATGCCCGCCGTTAAGGAAGTAGCCGTACCGGCAAAGAAACCTGCCGTATTTACTGAAAAGGATGGAGCTATATCCATTGAAGCCGAACACTATGCCCGCCGTTCGGAGGGTGAAAAAGCCCGTTGGATTGTTATCCCCGACATGGGACATACCTTGTCTGCCATTACGACGATGCCCTGCACCGAACAGCCGGATGAAAATCTGTATGTAGAGTATGACGTCGATGTTGCTACTGTCGGAGAAGCTAAAGTAATCATTCGCCTTTCTCCTACGCTTAATTTCAATGATAAAGGGCTCCGGTATGCTATCAGCATCGATGGAGAAGATGAAAAGGTGATTAACTTCAACGGACATTATAATGGCGAGTTGGGACTGTGGCAGAAAGACCACATGATAAACAGCTCTACCACCTGCAACTTTAAGCAGGCAGGAAGACATAAATTGCGCTTCCGCCCCTTAGATCCGGGAATTGTTTTGCAGAAGATTATGATAGACTTCGGAGGGTTGAAGCCTTCATATTTGGGAGCTCCGGAGAGCAAGTAAATGATTGTTAGGTTTAATATAAAATAATATTATGAAGAGGCTGATTTTATTACTTATACTATGTAGTTTGGCTGCAAAATATACTTTTGCCCAAAGAAGTTCCTTGCAGAAACAAGGTACGGCCACTCAACTTGTCGTAGACGGTAAGCCCTTCCTTATATTAGGTGGCGAACTGGGCAACTCGTCCGCTGCTTGTGTGCAAGACATTGAACGCATCTTCCCGAAGTTGCAACGGATGGGACTGAACACGGTACTTGTACCGGCTTATTGGGACTTGATAGAGCCGGCCGAAGGAAACTTTGATTTCACTCTGACCGATAAGGTGCTGCAACAGGCACGCAAGAATGATCTGAAGGTGATATTCCTGTGGTTTGGCGTCTGGAAGAACTCCATGAGTTGCTATGCCCCCTTATGGTTCAAAGAAAATTATAAGAAATATCCGCGGGCATATACGCAGAGCGGCAAGCCGCTCGAAATAGCCAGCGCTTTCTCCGAAGCCGTATTCGAAGCCGACAACCGTGCATTCTCCAAATGGATGCAGCACATAGCGACTGCCGACAAAGAAGAGGGCACCGTAATCATGATACAGATAGAGAACGAAATAGGTATGCTGGAAAACGCACGCGACTATTCGCGTGAAGCCAGCAAGGCATTCAATGCTCCCGTACCCGCTGAGTTTATGAACTATCTGCAAGCGAACAAGAATACTCTCCATCCGCAGATGCTGGAGAAATGGGGAAGCCAAGGCTACAAAAAGCAGGGTAACTGGCAGGAAGTATTCGGGGCAGATTTGTATACCGATGAAATATTCATGGCGTGGCACTATGCCAGGTTCGTAGAACGGCTGGCACAGACCGCCCGCTCCATCTATAACGTTCCGCTATACGTCAACGCTGCCATGAACAGCCGGGGACGCAAGCCGGGAGAGTATCCCTCGGCAGGCCCATTGGCCCATTTAATCGATGTATGGCATTGCGGAGCACCCGGTATCGACCTTCTTGCTCCCGACTTGTACGACAATGGTTTCACCGGCTGGGTAGCAAAATACAAGCTGCACAATAACCCGCTTTTCATTCCTGAAATCCGCCTGTCGGACAATGACGGAGTCAGAGCTTTCTACATCTTCGGAGAACACGATGCTCTCGGTATAAGCCCCTTCTCCATCGAAGACGGTTCCGATGCTGCGAATGCACCCTTGGTACAAAGCTATGCCAAACTGAAAGAACTGATGCCCTTGATTACCAAGTATCAGGGCAAAGGAGTGATGAAAGGCCTTCTCTTCGACCAGGAGAACAAGGAGAGAATCATTATAGATGAAGACCTGACCATCACCTGCCGCCACAACTTCACCTTGCCTTGGGACCCGCGTGCCACGAATGGTAGTGTATGGCCCGAAGGCGGTGGAATCCTGTTGAAACTTGCCAGGAACGAATACCTCGTGGCAGGTAGCGGTCTCGTCGTTGAATTTGCCAAGACCACTGAAAAGAAGGCGGCCGAGGCAAAGACATTGGGCGAAGATGGTTTTGCACAAAAGGGTGACGGAACCGATAAAGTAAAGAATGATAAGATGAAGTGGCAGGGAGCACGTTGCGGCATCGGCTCTGTAGACGAAGTGCAAGTAATGGAAGACGGAAGCCTCGGCTATATACGCAGGCTGAATGGTGACCAGGACCATCAGGGACGCCATGTGCGTATCTCTGTGGGAGAGTGCAGCATCCTGCACGTGAAATTGTATGAGTATAAGTAAATAATAGATTTCTTGATATAGTATTAAAGATATAATGGAGATATAAGAGATGGATAGTTTGTTTTTTGTTAGGTTAAGATTAGGATTAGCAGCGTTACTTTGCCTTTGCGCCACTTCGATGGTGGAAGCAAAGGTAAAGTTACCTGCTTTGGTTTCGGACGGAATGGTGTTGCAACGTGAGCAACCCGTCAAGGTATGGGGTACGGCAGATGCCGGAGAAAACATACAGGTAAAGTTTCTGAAAAGGACCTACACCGCTACCGCCGACGAAAACGGACGGTGGAGCATCACCTTGCCCGCTATGAAACCGGGCGGACCTTATACGCTGCAAGTAAACGACCTCGAAGTGAAAGACATCCTGGTGGGAGACGTATGGTTGTGCACCGGACAATCGAACATGGAGTTGCCCGTAGGCCGGGTGACGGATATGTTCAAAGACGAGATTGCCGCCTACGAGAATCCCAATATACGGCAGTTCAGTGTGCCCAATATCTTCGACTTTCATGCACCGCAGGAGAATCTGCCGGAGCATATAGCCTGGAAGCCGCTGACTCAGGAGAACGTAATGGGCTTCTCCGCCCTGGCTTATTTCACAGCCAAGGCACAGTATGAAAAGAACGGCGTCCCCGTAGGACTTATCAAGTCCGCTTGGGGTGGAACTCCCGTTGAGTCTTGGATTAGCGAGGAAGGACTGAAGGAATTCCCGATGTACATCAACGATAAGCGTCAATATGAAGACGATAACTACTTGAAGAGCGTTCAGCAGACAGCTGCCATCGCTTCCAGCCGCTGGAACGGCATCCTGTATAGCGGTGATGCGGGGCTTCACGAAGCCACGCCCTGGTATGCCGCTGACTACGACGACAAGGACTGGAAGACAGTGAACCTGCTTTCCCGCGAATGGGCTACCAACGGCATGAGACCGATAAACGGTTCGCACTGGTTCCGCAAGGATGTGGAAGTGCCGCAAAGCTGGGTGGGCAAAGAAGCCGTTATCCGTATGGGGTGCATCGTCAACGCCGATTCTGTTTATGTGAACGGAACTTTTGTCGGCACCGTTTCCTATCAATATCCTCCCCGCATCTACACCATCCCCGCAGGTGTGCTGAAGGCTGGAAAGAACAACGTGACCGTGCGCCTCATCAGCAACGGCGGCTATGCGGAGTTTGTGCCGGAGAAACCTTATAAGATTATCTGTGGCAACGAAGAGGTGAGTCTGGAAGGCGACTGGAAATACCGGTTGGGCAACCCGATGCCCTCGGCACCCGGTTCCATCTCTTTCTTCTACAAGCCTGTCTGCCTGTACAACGCCATGATTGCCCCGTTACAAAACTATGCTGTGAGCGGTGTTATCTGGTATCAGGGAGAAGCGAACGTAGGCCGCCGCAACGAGTACGCTGCACTGCTGACGGCTATGATTTCCGACTGGCGTCGCACGTTCCACCAGCCCGAACTGCCTTTCTTCATCGTAGAGCTCGCCGACTTCCTGTCTAAAGATGACGTCTACGGCCGCAAGGCATGGGCGGAGATGCGCGAGGAGCAGGCGCGTGCAGCAGAAATGAACCCTAACGCCTGGCTTATCCGCAACAGCGACCTGGGCGAATGGAACGACATTCACCCGCTGGATAAGAAAACGCTGGGCAACCGCGTTTCCGATGCGATTGAGAAATATGCCGCAGAAAAGAAATAACTAACAATTGATACAAGATACTATGAACTCACTGAGCCAAAAAGTGTCTATGGCCGAGAAGATAGGCTATAGCTTGGGAGACTGTTCTGCGAACCTGGTGTTCCAGATGATGATGATTTATCAAACTAAATTCTATACCGATGTGTTCGGTCTGGAAGGTGCCGTTGCAGGTTCTGTCATGCTGATAGCCCGCATTGTCGACGCTTTCGTCGATCCTACCGTAGGCATCCTGTCGGACCGTACGAGAAGCAAATGGGGTAAATATCGCCCGTGGGTGCTATGGACGGCGCTGCCGTTTATGGTATTCTACATCCTGGCATTCTATAATCCCGGTATAGAGGACAAAGCGATGGTAGCGTTGTATGCCACCATCTCCTATACGCTGTTGATGACGCTGTATTCCTTTAATAATACACCGTATGCATCATTGGGCGGTGTCATGTCGAGCGACATCAAGGAGCGTACCAGTATCACCAGCATCCGCTTCGTGGCAGCCACGGTGGCACAGTTCGTTGTTCAGGGTCTGACGCTTCCGTTGGTAAGCAAGTTTGCAGGTCCGGGCGGTGACAAAGGGCATGGCTGGCTATGCACTATTTCTTTGTTTGCCATTATTGGTTTCGTATTCCTGGTCATCACCTTCTTCTCCAGCCGCGAGCGCATCACGCCGCCCACAAGCCAGAAGACGGATACCCGGAAGGACATCAAGGATGTGTTTAAGAATATTCCCTGGCGGGCCATGTTCATATTGACCATCTTCCTTTTCACCACGCTTGCCATGTGGGGAAGTGCTATGAACTACTATTTTGAGAATTATGTGGATACAGGTGCATTATACGCCTTCCTCGATAAGATAGGACTGGTGGCCACGGAGGCCAATGACAGTATAGGCTACACGATACTGAATGCTTTCGGTCTTATCGTCAGCAGTCCTGATAAAGCCTATGAAGTAGGTTTCGGCGTATTCAACATGCTGGGAGCTGTTGTACAGTTCTTCGGTGTCATCTTCCTATCCGGCTTCCTTGCCAACCGTTTCGGAAAGAAATCGGTATTCATCGTTTGCCTGGCACTGACGGCCGTGTTCACCGCCTTCTTCTACTTCCCCAACGAGACGGATGTGGAAACGATGTTCGTGCTGAACTTCCTGAAGAGCTTGGCTTATGCACCGACCGTTCCGTTGCTTTGGGCTATGATAGCCGACGTGGCGGACCATTCGGAATACGTCAATCATCGCCGTGCCACGGGCTTTGTGTTTGCCGGTGTGGTCTTTGCGCTGAAGGCCGGTTTGGGCATTGGTGGTGCTATTCTCGGTTTCCTGCTTTCCGGTTTCGGCTATGTATCGGGTGCAGGGGCGGCACAGAGCGAGTCGGCTATCCGCGGCATCGTGCTTTCGTCCAGCATCATTCCGGCAGTGACGTTCTTCGTCGGAGTCATCGCGTTGTGGTTCTATCCTATTACGAAGAAGTATAATGAGCAGATGCAGGCTGCACTGACAGAGCGTAGAAGTCGGGAAGATTATTAACAAAACAACCCGGACGGAAAGGGGGATATGGATTAGTCCGATACTGAGGTAGTCTCAGTCGTATACAGAGGACCCTAAGTCGTATACTGAGGTACCCCCCTTTCAGAATATACTGTAGCCCCTTTGGAATATAGTAGTATTAGATTGTAAAATTAGTAAACATATAAAAGAAGATAGAATGAAACTGAATCACATCCTTATCTCCATCTGTACCGCCGCGGCACTGTCTGCCTGCGGACAGGGAAAACAAGTCGGCGTTGTTGCCGAACCGTCATTGAAAGATGCCTTTGGCGACAAGTTCCACATCGGTGTGGCCCTCAACTCCGAGCAGGCTGCCGGACGGGACACCGCTGCCGTGCGCGTTGTCAAGCAGCACTTCAATGCCATTGTGGCAGAGAACTGCATGAAGAGTGAAGTAATACATCCCGAAGAAGACCGCTACGACTTCACGCTGGCGGACGAGTTCGTCAGCTTCGGAGAGGAAAACAACCTTTGGATTACCGGGCATTGCCTGATATGGCACTCACAGTTATCCCGCTGGTTCTGCGTAGACGATAAAGGGAAGAATGTATCGCCCGAAGTGCTGAAACAACGAATGAAAGACCACATTTACACTATTGTAGGCCGTTATAAAGGCCGCATCAAGGGCTGGGACGTGGTGAACGAAGCCATTGAGGACGATGGAAGCTATCGCAAGAGCAAGTTCTACGAGATACTGGGCGAAGAGTACATTCCGCTCGCCTTCCAGTATGCCCACGAGGCCGACCCGGACGCAGAGTTGTACTATAACGACTACAGCATGCATCAAACCGGACGCCGCGATGCTGTGGTACGCCTTGTCAACTCGTTGAAGGAAAAAGGACTGCGCATCGACGCTGTGGGTATGCAGGGACATATCGGCATGGACTATCCTTCTATCGAAGTCTTTGAGCAAAGCCTTCTCGCTTTTGCATCGACCGGTGCCAAAGTGATGATAACGGAATGGGATATGAGTGCCCTGCCTTCCGTCAGTCAGAGTGCCAACGTGGCCGACGTGGCTGCCTATGCGAAGGAACTGAATCCCTATCCCGAAGCATTGCCCGACTCCGTGTCGCGGAAGTGGAACACACGGATGAGAGCCTTCTTCGACCTCTTCCTGAAGCATTCGGATGTTGTCACCCGTGTCACGGCATGGGGTGTCAGCGATGGTGGTTCCTGGAAGAACAACTTCCCCGTGCGTGGGCGTCACGAGTATCCCTTGCTCTTCGACCGCAACTATGAGCCCAAACCCTTTGTGCGCGAACTCCTTGCGCCGAAGACAGCCTTGTTCGACGATTTTGTCTACTCGGTAGAAGGAGACGAACCGGCGATGGCTACAAGTACAGTAGCCGGTGCAAGTACGGCGTCAAACCCCATCTTTCCCGGTTGTTATCCCGATCCCAGCATCTGTAGGGTAGGGGATGACTACTACCTGGTAAATTCTTCCTTTGCCTTCTATCCCGGCATCCCCATCTGGCACAGCACCAATCTCAAGGATTGGGAGCAACTGGGCTATGTGTTGAACCGTCCTTCCCAGCTAAGGCTGGGGGACGGGCTACGTATCAGTGGCGGTATCTATGCACCCGCTATCACGTACAACCCACATAATAAGCTTTTTTATCTGATTACCACCGCAGTTGACTGTGGTGGTAATTTCTTCGTTACGACCGACGATCCCAAGAAAGGGGAGTGGAGCGACCCCGTCTTCTTGCCCGAAGTAGGGGGCATCGACCCCAGTTTCCTGTTTGATGATGACGGAAAAGCCTATATTGTAAATAACGACGGTCCTGCCGGTAAGCCCGAGTATGACGGACACCGCGCCATCTGGATGCGCGAGTTCGACTGGAAGAACAACCGCGTAACAGGCCCGCAGCGGGTGGTTATCGACGGCGGTGTGGACAAGTCCCAGCATCCCGTATGGATAGAGGGTCCGCACCTCTACCACATCAACGGCACCTATTATCTGATGGCTGCCGAAGGCGGCACCAGCGTGCAGCACAGCGAAGTCATCTTCTCGGCATCTTCTCCTTTCGGCCCGTTCAAGCCGTGCAAGGTCAATCCGATACTTACGCAGCGCGACCTGCCTGCCGATCGACCGAATCCTGTAACCTGTACCGGACATGCCGACCTCGTGCAGACGCCCGAAGGCGACTGGTATGCCGTCTTCCTTGGTGTGCGCCCTTACAGTGGCGAGCACGATGTGATGGGACGCGAAACCTTCCTGCTTCCGGTGAGCTGGGAAGACGGACAGCCCATTATTCTTCCTGCCGGCGAGGCCATCAGCTACACCAACCGCCCCCTTCCGCCCACATCCTTGTGGACGGCAAACGGACTGGCCAATGAGGCTTTTTTTGTCCGCACCCCGCAGAGCAGTACTTTCTATGTGATAGACGGAGCAGGCAAACTGGAATTAGCTGCCCGCAGCATCCGCCTCAGCGACTGCAAACAACCGGCGGTCATCGGCCGCTGGATAACGAACTGGGAATTTGATGCACAGACAGCCCTCAACTTTAATCCCGCCTCCACAGAAGATTTTGCAGGCATCCTCCTTTTCAAGAACGACACCACCAATGTCCGCTTCGGCAAGACGCTGGACGGGCAAGGCAGTCCGTGCCTGAAGCTCGTGGCGTGCAGCCAGGGAAAAACCGTCAATGAAATGGTCATCCCATTGCAGAAATCGGATGCCGATAAGAAGATTTACCTGAAAGTATCGGGCAACAAACCGCAAGTTGCCGGTGAGGGTAGTGTCAGCTATACGTTCAGCTACTCCTTCGCTCCGAAGAAAGGTTGGGTAGAAGCCGGCGCATCCGTCTCTGCCGACCTGCTCAGCACGAAGACTGCCGGAGGATTCACAGGAACGATGGTGGGCATCTATGCAACAGGAGATTACAGTTTGAATGCTAAATGATAATCTGGTTATATGATTTTAGGCACGGATTACACGGATTAACACGGTTTTCTTCGTATATTCGTTGCGCAGCTTCCGTGTAATCCGTGCCTAAAATTATTATATATTCCCATTTATCAACGCCAATATGCATTAACAATCAGAATTTAATAAACATGCTTCATTATGAAAAAAGAAAAAAGATACTTAGTACCCAATGATTATATGGCAGATCCTGCTGTACACGTATTTAACGGCAAAATCTATATCTATCCCAGTCACGACTGGGAAAGCGGCATCGAAGAAAACGACAACGGCGACCACTTCGATATGAAGGATTACCACGTATTCTCTACCGACGATGTGATGCACGGCGAGATCCGCGATCACGGCCTGGTGCTCCAGGTGAAAGACATCCCCTGGGCAGGTCGCCAACTGTGGGACTGCGATGTGGCAGAGAAAGACGGAAAA
>JAUUPT010000132.1 GCA_030843315.1 Bacteroidaceae bacterium
TAAGTCGATCTTTAAGGGGCATCTCTATATTTTATGATAAGTGATGATCTCTCCTTCGTCGGAGATTTTCAATGTTTTGGATGTCACTGATATTACTTGGACACTAAAACTGTCACCATATTCGTCATAGAGGGTTATGGCATTACCCTTATATTCATAGTCTCCCTTTTCTGTGTAGGTGTCCCAGTGTCCGTTATAATATTCTTTCGAAGTCGCTTTATACGTACCATCTTTTCTGAATTCGATGGTTTCTATGTAGTCATCGTCTTCTTCGTATTGCCAGGTTCCGATAATCGAACCGGTGGTGCTGCCACCTTCATCATCATCATCGTTGCTACAGGATGTAAGATTGCAGCAGACTAAAAGTATTAACCAAGTGGTTAGTATTTTGAATGTTCTCATATGTTTGATGTTGTTTTAGAAATTGTAACCTAAAGTAATGGAAGGCATAGACAACTTCACTTTCTTACTTATTTCCGTGAAGTCTTGGCCGTAGCTTCCGGCTATAGTGAATTTGTTGATATTGAAAGCTACACCAATTTGCCAGCCGGCTTGAAATCTTTTCCAAGCTTCTCCCATATCATCTTTGCTGAACAAGTCAAGAGATTCGCTTGCACTATCTCCATCATATTCCGCTTCAAGTTTTATTTTACCAATGGCATTTATTCTGAAGTTTACTCCAATATAAGGGTATATGGAGAATTTTTCATTCACTGCATACTTATACCCAAAATTGACAGGTATGTCGAGTGAGAAGACATTCATCTTTGCAGAGGCATCTATGTCCTCGTCAATATCAAAGTCAAAATCGTCGGTTAAGTCTTTGGATATCCATAATATATTTGCTCCTGCTTCAATAAATATGGGAACATTTTGTGATAGGGAGAATCCTTTCACATAGCCGGCAGAGAATCCGGTTAATCCTACGTTGTCTCCCCCATCCGGCATCATGCTCATTGGATGGTATGATACTCTTAATCCTTGCCATCCTTCTGTATCACTGCTGTTGGAGCCGGAACCTTTTGAATTAGTAAATTGTGCGGATGCAGTAGCTGCCATACCTAATAGACAAACTACAAGAAAAACTTTAATCTTCTTCATAATAAATAATGTATTAGTGATTAATAATTGAAATTCATTCTCCATATGTTGGCTGTTCCATTTGCATTCCCACGTTGCGAAATGAAATAGATGTATTTTCCGTCTTTACTCCATACGGGACTTAAGTCGTCGGCTGCGTGATAGGTGAGTTGCAAAAGGTTTGTACCGTCTGTCTTTGCGACGAAGATGTCTGTATTGAGGTAGGTGGAGTTACCTTTAGGGAGTTTGCTGCTGCCTACAAGCAGAATCCATTTCCCATCGGGTGACAGAACAGGAGACGTGAAACTGCGTTCAAGGTCAGATATGATGCACTCTTCTATACTGGTAGCCGCATTGATTTTCCATATCTCGCTTCTTCCATCAGCATTGACACGTGTGCATACGAATGTACCATCGTCTGAAAAGGGGTACGGATTCATGCCGTTGGAATAACTGGAAAGGAAGTTGTTCTCAATATTATAGCTCCAAATACTGACGCTGTTCTTTTCTTGCCGCGCAAAAAATATCTGCTTCATGCTGTGGGTATAAACAGGAGAGTAGTCTTGATTGGCATTGGTTATCTGCCTGCATACGTACCCGTCGGTGGCACTTGTCTGAAATATCTGATTGGTTTTCCCGATGGCTTCGGAAAAGCAAATAAGCGTTCCGTCGGGTGAATAGGAAAAGTCCAGAACATTAGACCGTTTTGTCCTTTGGATAGAACTGCCTTGTTTACCTAATTCTTTGACGAATATATTGGTGGTATTGTTTCTGTAAGAAAGATAGGCGATATTATTCCCATTCGGCGAGATGTCTATGACGCGATTGGATAGCCAGTTGATTTTCCCTGCGGTGCGTTTCACAATCGGCATGCAGACGTAATCATTGGGGGTGGTTACTTGTCGGAACTCAATGCCTGTTTCTTCGGGAACTGAAACGATAGAATAGTCTACTTTCTGTGCATGTAAGTGGCACAATAATAGAGTGGATAACATCCATGTGATTGTCGTTCTTTTAAGTATCATTGTTGTTCTTTTTGAAAGCAAAAGTAGATATATTGATTTATTACCAATGAAATGAGCCGTCAGAATAGCTGACTGTTTTGTTGATTATGCTGACTCTTGGGCGGAAGGCTGCTTACATCTGTCAGGGGAGTAGCATTGCACAAGTGATTCCGCCTTGCGAGTTGCCATAGAAAGGAAGAATCAATGCGGTGCTTTTTCGTTTCTTGAAAATCTTCCGGGTATATGGAAGCAGCCAATAGCCGATGCGGGCGCTCACTATTCCCGTACCGGCCCCGGCAAGTACATCGGTGAACCAATGCCGATCGTTGTAGATGCGTGCATATCCGATGCCGACGGCAAAGGTATAAGCGGCAATGCCGTATAACGGTGATGTGTCCTTGTATTCCTGGCGGATGATTTCCGCTCCCATGAATGCGGTTGCCGTATGTCCCGAAGGAAAGGAGTTGGTGGCGCTGCCGGACGGACGGGGAGCATCTACCGCGAACTTCAGACCGTTTGTGATGATTGCCAGCGAGAGATAAGAGGTGGCTAGTGCTATGGTGCGGTCCCCGTAATTATGTTTTGCCTTCACTCCTATGGCTGATAAGCCGTAATCGCATACAAGGGGAAGATATTGCAAATAATTATCTGCCGACTCCGTATTCCAGTGATGGCGGAATGCACTTCTCACTTCACGGTTTACTTGATGTAACCATCCGTTCTTTACTCCTAAATAACCGATGAGGAGCATGGACGAAGGTACAATGATTTGTTGATATCGAAATTTGTACTCTTCCTTTGGGGGGTAAACACTGTCTATTGTCAGAGAGTCGTGCGCGGTCTGTGCATTTGCTGCAAGCGTCAGGAAAGAGAAGAATAACAGGAATATCTTTGCCATCTGTATATAGGTTGAATAATTTGGGGACAAAAGTATTCCTGTGCGGTGTTTCGGGTGGTATACCGGGCGTCGGTATACCTGACAAAGACGTTAATATTTCAGACATTGGGGCGGAGATGCTTCTATGGTTCTCTTCCGTTGATGCCATCTGCCGGATGGAGCATAGCAGGCTGACACCCAAAGTATTGCCGCCTAACGACCGGAACATCGTAGCCTTTCATCTGGAATACTTACTCCTTGCTTGCATAAGATGCCATCTTGAGCAGTATAAGATGCCATCTTGTGTAGCATAAGATGCCATCTTGTGCAACATGAGATGCCATCTCGTGTATCGAAGGGAATAGAGTTTTACATCTGATGCGGCAATGTTCCGGTCGTTAGGGAGTAATGTTCCGGTTGTCGGAGAGTAATGTCCTTGTCGGCGGACGGTAATGTCCCTCTCTTTTCCCGCTCCCGCCGTTGAACTTTTCTGCGTAAGATTTGTCTTTCGCACCCGAATGCCGTACATTTGCGGTGATATAAACATCTGTTGCTATGAACCGTATCACACTTGCCTTGAAGCGCCCTTTCATCTGGCTTTGCCGCTTCCGCCATCGTTGCGGCTATGGGGTGCATTCGCCTTTTGCCTTCAACCTGATTACGCAGGTGATTTATGAGAATACACCTTATTATAAATATGAGGAACTGGCTGGGAAGGAGAAGCAACAAGCCTCGCAGCAGGATGCGCACTGGAAGTACGAATCGAAAAAACTGAAGCGTCTGTTGTTCCGTTTGGTCAACTATATCCAGCCCGATACCATTGTCGATGCCGGTACGCTCTCCGCTTCCGCCCTTTATCTGAGGGCGGGCAAGGAAGGTGCCGATTATACTTCTGCTTCCGATCTCTCCGGGCTCTTTCTCGAGGCCGACACTCCCGTCGGCTTTCTATATCTGCACGATTACCGTCGCCCCGAGTTTGTAGAAGAGGTGTTCCGGCTTTGTGTGGCGCGCACCACGGGGAAATCGGTCTTTGTCATCGAAGGCATCCACTACTCCCGGCAGATGTCCGTCCTTTGGAACCGCATGAAGCAAGATGACCGGATAGGTGTCACGTTCGACCTCTATGACCTCGGTATCCTCTTCTTCGATAAAACAAAAATAAAACAAGACTATATTGTCAACTTTTGATTATCTTTAAGCGTTTAAATTTCTAAAACACCCTCATCATGAAAAAGAGCCTTGTATATACCAAAACCGGTGATAAGGGAACTACTTCTCTTGTAGGCGGTACCCGCGTGCCCAAGACCCATATTCGCCTCGAAGCCTATGGAACGGTGGATGAACTGAATTCCAATTTGGGCTTGCTTATCACCTACCTGTCCGACGAACAGGATAAACTGTTTCTGCAACAAGTGCAGGACAAGCTGTTCTCAGTCGGTTCCCACCTCGCCACCGACCAGGAGAAAACCCAACTCAAAGCCGTAAGCGTCATCACCCCGGAACTGGTGGAAACGATGGAACACGAGATTGACCGCCTGGACAGTCTTCTTCCGCCTCTTTCCGCTTTCGTTCTCCCCGGTGGCAGTCGCGGTGCGGCTGTTTGCCACATCTGCCGTACGGTTTGCCGTCGTGCCGAACGCCGCATACTTGCTCTTGCCGAACAGGTGGAAGTTTCTCACGAATTGCTGGCTTACGTGAACCGTTTGTCCGATTATCTGTTCGTTTTGTCGCGTAAGATCAACCGGGATGAGAAAAATGACGAAATATTTTGGAATAATAGTTGCCAGTGAAATAAATTGTTATACTTTTGCGGCAAAATAGAAGTAGGATTTAATAGATATAATTTTAATACTTACAGTTATGTATTGGACGTTAGAATTAGCATCGAAACTGGAAGATGCTCCTTGGCCGGCAACCAAGGATGAATTGATAGATTATGCCATGCGTTCGGGTGCCCCTCTTGAAGTGATTGAAAATCTGCAAGAAATGGAAGATGAAGGCGAGATTTATGAAAGCATTGAAGATATTTGGCCCGATTACCCCAGTAAGGAAGATTTCTTCTTCAACGAAGAGGAGTATTAGCGCCGAAACGGGAAAAGGCCTTATGTATAGGCTAATGGAAAAAGAAAGAGGTTGTGTCAAAATGCTGGCACAACCTCTTTTCATCTTTTACAGTCCGGTT
>JAUUPT010000028.1 GCA_030843315.1 Bacteroidaceae bacterium
GATTCTGTGTACTATTATTTTCTATTTATTGTTTATACCGCAAAATACAATACTTTAATGCATCAATGATATATATGTTATTTTAGAAATCATACCTTGATAGGATGACTAAATTTCTGAAATAAAGAGTCAGGGTAGTTGTAGAGACTCTGAAATGTTGTGTTTCTCATTATCAGGTGTTTACATATATGGGTTGTAGAGATTATCATGTGTTTAGGCTGCTTCTTACTACCCTTTATTGGAACTTTAAAAAAATACTTGTAGAGAATGGAATTTAGTATATGCTTGTGTGCTAGTTATTTATGAAAATGTTTGGTAGATGCCATTTTCTTGTTTTCACCCTCTTGCTACCCTACCTTTGCAACATCGGATTTAAGAAAAAGAAGGCGCTTCCGCTGAGGCCTCGCGGCAACTGATTCTTCTTTCTTATGTATACGATGCGGTTTCGGTCAGTTCGCAATAAACAGGCTGGTCAAAGCAGAGATGACTTGTTCACTGCAACAATCTATTTAATTTAATACATTACTATTATGGCTTTTTACAAAAAACAACAACAGAAAATTAATGATTTGTGGTATCCTCAATCTATTACAGTAGGCAACCCGGTCACTACCGACCAAATAGCTGATAAACTAGCGTTACTCTCTACTGTGACTCGAGGTGATGCTTATGCGATAGTGAAGAATTTGGGAGGTGTATTGGGTGACTATATGGCTGCAGGACGTACAGTGAAAGTAGATGGAGTAGGCACTTTCTACTACACGGCTGCCGCCAATAAGAAAGGGGTGGATTCACCTCAAAAAGTGAATGCTACGCAAATCACTGGTGTACGTGTCCGTTTTATACCGGAAGTGCATCGTGACGTTAATAGTCAGGTAACTACTCGCTCTATGGTTGATAGCAATATCTTTTGGGAAGAGTGGGGTAAGAGTAGTACTAGCAATTCCGGCCAAGGCGGTTCCGGTGACGGCAATCAAGGCGGCGGCAGTGACGGTGACCTGGACCAGAACCCGATGGGCTAATTCCTACTGGTTCAGCCGTTATCTTCTTTCTTGACACTGATTTGTGATAAATGTTCCCGTGCAGCCTTTGCGGTTGTGCGGGAACTTTTATTTTTAGCATCTTTTATTATTTATTTCTGCCGTTCTTTAACCAATTATCGCTAATTTCGGACGATTTTTTGTAAATCGGGCTAAATAACTAATAATTTATTAATATGGAAAACTTGAATACAGCATTTCTGCTGATGATAGTAGGTATGGCAACAGTGTTTGCTATTCTACTGATTGTTATCTACTTAGGAAAAGGACTTATTGCACTTGTGAATAAATATGCACCCGAAGAGGTGGCGCCTGCCAAGGCGGCGGCAAATGGTCCGGCAGCTATTCCCGGGAATATACTGGCGGCTATCAGTGCTGCAGTAACTGTGGTGACACAAGGTAAAGGCAAGGTTGCTAAGATAGAGAAAATTTGAAATAATAATCTTATATAAAAACACACCGAATAATTTAGTATGAAAAAAGAAATTAAGTTCAGCCTGGTATTCAGGGACATGTGGCAGAGTGCTGGTAAATATGTACCCCGGGTAGACCAGCTGGTAAAGGTAGCTCCCGCCATCGTAGAGATGGGTTGTTTTGCACGTGTGGAAACTAATGGCGGAGGTTTTGAACAGGTAAATCTGTTGTTTGGGGAAAATCCGAATAAAGCCGTACGCGAGTGGACGAAACCATTCCATGAAGCAGGCATTCAGACTCATATGCTGGACCGTGCTTTGAACGGACTCCGCATGAGCCCTGTGCCCGCCGACGTGCGCAAATTGTTTTATAAAGTAAAGAAGGCGCAAGGCACGGACATTACACGTACATTCTGCGGATTGAACGATGTTCGCAATATCATTCCGTCTATCGGTTATGCCAAGGATGCGGGGATGATTTCACAATGTTCGCTTTGTATCACCCATTCGCCCATCCATACGGTAGAGTATTACACCGACATGGCGCTGAAGCTGATTAAGGCGGGTGCCGACGAAATTTGTATCAAAGATATGGCAGGTATTGGACGTCCGGTATCGCTGGGTAAGATTGTTGCCAATATAAAGAAGGCACATCCCGACATTCCGGTTCAGTATCATAGCCATGCAGGGCCCGGTTTCAATATGGCAAGCATCCTCGAAGTATGCGAGGCTGGTTGCGACTACATCGACGTAGGTATGGAACCGTTGTCATGGGGTACAGGACATGCCGACCTGCTCAGTGTTCAGGCAATGCTGAAAGATGCAGGCTTCCAGGTTCCTGAAATCAACATGGAGGCATACATGAAGGTACGCTCTCTTATCCAGGAATTTATGGACGACTTCCTCGGCTTGTACATCAGCCCGAAGAACCGCTTGATGAACTCCCTGCTGATTGGCCCCGGACTACCGGGCGGTATGATGGGTAGCTTGATGGCTGACCTGGAATCCAACCTGGAATCTATCAATAAGTATAAGGCAAAACGCAACCTGCCGTTCATGACGCAGGATCAGTTGCTTATCAAACTCTTCAACGAAGTGGCTTACGTATGGCCGCGCGTCGGTTATCCCCCGTTGGTAACGCCGTTCAGCCAGTACGTCAAGAACCTCTCCATGATGAACGTGATGGCGTTGGAGAAGGGCAAGGAGCGTTGGGGCATGATTGCCGACGACATCTGGGATATGTTGCTGGGCAAGGCAGGTAAGCTGCCGGGCGAGCTGGCTCCCGAAATCATCGAGAAGGCTGAACGCGAAGGACGCAAGTTCTTCACCGGCAATCCGCAGGACAACTATCCCGATGACCTCGACAAGTATCGCAAGCTGATGAAAGAAAACAAATGGGAACTGGGCGATGACGACGAAGAACTCTTCGAATACGCCATGCACCCGGCACAATATGAGGCTTACAAGAGCGGCAAGGCAAAACAAGACTTCCTGGAAGATGTGGAGAAGAAACGCAAAGAGCGTGACAAGACTCCCGAAGAGGATGCCAAACCGAAAACTCTCACCGTACAGGTGGATGGTCAGGCTTACCGCGTGACGGTGGCTTACGGCGACATCGACCTGCCGGCTTCGGCTACCGAAAAGGTTTCTGCCCCTGTGGGCGAAGGACAAGAAGTCCCGGCTCCGCTCGAAGGCAAGTTCTTCCTGACGAAGAATGCCCAGGAAACTCCGGTGAAGGTGGGCGACAAGGTGAAGAAGGGCGACCTGCTTTGCTATATCGAAGCCATGAAGACGTATAATGCCATCCGTGCCGACTTTGACGGAACGGTGACGGCTATCTGTGTCAATTCGGGCGACTCTGTTTCTGAAGATGATGTATTAATGAAGATTGGATAATGGAAGATATATTTGCAAGACTCTATGATATGACGGCATTCAGCAATATCATTGCCGACCCGTCATTCCTCGTGATGTATATCATTGCCTTCGTCCTGCTTTATTTAGGCATCAAGAAGCACTACGAACCACTGTTGTTGGTGCCCATCGCTTTCGGTGTGCTCATTGCCAACTTCCCCGGTGGTGACATGGGTGTGATTCAGGCAGACGAGAACGGAATGGTATTGGTGGGTAATGAGCTGAAGAACATCTGGGACATGCCGTTGCACGAGATTGCACACGACCTCGGCCTGATGAACTTCATCTATTATATGCTGATTAAGACCGGTTTCTTGCCGCCTATCATCTTTATGGGTGTAGGTGCGCTGACAGACTTCGGTCCGATGCTGCGCAACTTGCGGCTTTCGATATTCGGCGCGGCTGCACAGTTGGGTATCTTTACGGTGCTGCTGTGTGCTGTGATGATGGGCTTTACGCCGCAGGAAGCTGGTGCGCTGGGCATTATCGGCGGTGCCGATGGTCCGACGGCTATCTTCACGACGATTAAGCTGGCTCCCCACTTGCTGGGCCCGATTGCCATTGCGGCATACTCGTACATGGCGCTGGTGCCGGTGATTATACCGATGGTGGTGAAGCTGTTCTGCTCTAAGAAGGAGTTGATGATTAACATGAAGGAGCAGGAGAAACTTTATCCGTCGAAGACAGAGATAAAGAACCTGCGCGTGCTGAAGATTATCTTCCCGATTGCGGTAACTACGGTGGTGGCACTCTTCGTGCCTACGGCTGTGCCTTTGATCGGTATGTTGATGTTCGGTAACCTGATTAAGGAAATCGGTGCCGATACGAGCCGTCTGTTCGATGCGGCAGCCAATAGCATTATGAATGCGGCTACCATCTTCCTGGGATTGAGCGTAGGTGCTACGATGACGAGCGAGGCGTTCCTCAATTGGACGACGATTGGTATCGTGGTAGGTGGATTCCTGGCATTTGCATTGTCCATCACGGGCGGTATCTTCTTTGTGAAGCTGTTCAATGTGTTCAGCAAGAAGAAGATTAATCCGCTGATTGGTGCAACGGGATTGAGCGCGGTGCCGATGGCGAGCCGCGTGTGCAACGATATTGCAACGAAGTACGACCCGAAGAACCATGTGCTGAACTACTGTATGTCAAGTAATATCTCCGGTGTGATTGGTTCGGCTGTTGCGGCAGGTGTGCTGATCTCGTTCCTGGGATAAGGATATAGATACGCGGACGACGCGGAATGATTTTTTAGGCACGGATTACACGGATTTCACGGAATTAGATTAACTAAAACCGCGAAATTCGTGTAATCCGTGCCTGATTTTTTATTCACTCACTACCTTCCTGTATTCCGCCACAGCCATCTTCTCTGCCAGATAGGCATTGATAAGATTGGTGTGGGCTTGCGTCCACGAGAGCTGTGCCGATAGTACATCGGCCATGCTGGAGCGGCCTTCGTTGTAGGAGAAGGTGACGAGGTCGAGGTTCTCGTCGGCAAGGCTCATGTTCTCGCGGGCGGTGCGGACTTGCTGCTCCGTCTCTGTGAGTTTGGTGGTGGCGGCGGAAAGTTCTTCCAGGATATTATCGGTGACGAGGCTTTGTTGCAGTTTCTGTATGCCGATGTATGCCTTCTGCTGGCGGCTTGTCTTGAAGCGTGCCCCCCAGCGGAAGATGGGAATACTGACGTTGATGCCGGCTACGGGGGTATGAGGCACGTCCTGCCCCATGTAGGCGATGCCCGTGTCCCAACCGGTGGCAAGGAACATGCTGACTTGCGGATTGTATTTGCTGAGAGCGGCACGGCGTTGTGCTTCGCTGCGGGCAATGTTGACGGAGGTGCTGGCATACTCGGCACGGCGGGGGAGGACATCGTCGAGGGAGAGGAGACTGACGGGGGCGACGGGCATATCGATTTGTGAAAGACTGTCTGCCGGGGCATTAGGCTCCGCACCCATCAGGATGTTCAGCTTCTGCATGGCGAGGGTGTGGCTTTGGCGGGCTTTGATGTATTGCAGCTCGGCTTCTTTGCGGCGGGTGGAAATCATCAGCAGGTCGGTGCGACTGATGGCACCGTCGTTGAAGCGGTCTTGGATGATATCGTACTGGCGCTGGACGATGCTGAGGAAGGCGGCGGCAGCCTGAAGGCCGGCGTGGGCGGCGGAGGCATTCCAATAGACGGCATCACTTTGATAATGTATCTGGTCGAGGGTGAGTTCGGTAGTCAGCTTGTCCAGTTCCTCATCGGCCTGCGCCAGCTTCTTTTGGGCGATGAGCGAGCCGCCGGTGTAGAGGGGCTGCGTCAGGGTGGCAAGGGCCTGGTAGGTATAGGGGCGGTAGTCGCCGGTGGGACTGTTCCACTGGTCCAGGTGGTTGAGGTTGGCGGTGCCTTCGGCGGTGATGTCGATGGCGGGCAGGAAGCCGGTGGCGGCTATCTTGCGGGCCTGGGTGCTGGCTATCTCTTTTAGATGTTGTTGCTTTAGAATCTGGCTGTATGCTTCCACTTTGGCACGATAGGTGTCGGGGCTTAAGTATTGCTGTGCTCCGGCACTCAGACCGAAGCAGCAGGCTAATGTAAATATGATTATCTTCTTCATAACTCTCTGTTTTTATCCTTTTATCTTATGTATGGCGCAATAGGCTACCGGCAGTACGAACAGCGTCAATGCCGAGGCTACCAGTAGTCCGCCCATGATGGTGGCTGCCATGCCGCCGAACATGGCATCAAACAGCAGCGGCAGCATTCCCAGAATCGTAGTGCCCGATGCCATTGCTACGGGCACGATGCGGCTCGTCGTGGCCGAGACTACTGCGTCCAGCGGCGCGCGGCCGGCTTTGGCTTCCGCGTCAATCTGCTCCACCAGTACAATGGCATTTTTGATGTTCATACCGATTAATCCCAGCAATCCGAGGATGGAGAAGAAGTCGAACGACTTGCCCAGTAGCAGCAATCCCAGCACGATACCGATAAAGATAAGCGGCAGCATCAGCAAGATGACAATCGGCTTGCGGTAGGTGCGGAAGAGGAACAGCAGCGTGACGAACATCAGGAAGAACGTCAGCGGCAGATTGGCAGCCAGGGCGGCATTGCTCTCCGCCTGGCTCTCCTGCTCGCCGAAGAACTTCATGGTGTAGCCTTCGGGCACGGGAATCTCTTCTTGCACCTGCTTCCACACGCGGTTGAAGGCGGCTATGGCGTTGACTCCGCGCCGCGGGTCGGCTTGTGCCATCATCACCATCTGGCGGTTGTAGTCCTTCACGTTGGAGAAACGGTACTGAAAGTCGAACCGGCTGACAACCTGCTCAAGCGTGGTCGTTTCGCGTGCAGTGCCGAATACGGGCAGCGTGCGCAGGTCGTTGATACGGAAAGAGTCGATGGTATTGTCTTTCAGCAGGATGGGCAGAACCTGGTCGCCTTGGCGGTATTCGCCCAATGTCATGCCGCTGGTGCCTATCTGGATGCTCTGCGCCATGCTTTGGCGGGAGACGCCCAGCGGCTGGGCACGCTCCTGGCTGTAGATAGGGCGCCACGTGGGTATCTTGTTTCCCCACGAATTGCGCACGTTTATCAGCTCCGGGTCGCGGTGCATGATGTCCAGCGCGCGGTCGGTGAGCATCACCAGCGTATCTACATTGTTGCCGATGAAGCCGATTTCGATAGCTGCGTCTACGGCGGGAGATAGCTTGAAGAGGGTGGTGCGGGTGATGGCGTCGGGATAGTTCGCCTTCATGTAGGCATCCAGGTTCTCTTCGTATTCCTTGGTATATTTGCTGTCGGTCAGCTCCACCAGTATATTGGCGAAGTTGGGCTTGGGGCCTACGGAGGTGGAAGCCAGATAGTATCGCAAGGGCGTGCTGCCCAGGGTGACGGAGACGCGCTTCACTTCCGGTTGCTGCATCAGGTGTGCTTCCACTTTCTTCATCTCGGTTTCTACCTGGCGGATGCTATAACCGTCGGGGTAGAATACATCTGCCCGGAAATACGGCTTGTCCAGCGACGGGAAGAAGTTCTGCGGCATCAGTCCCATCACGACCAGCGAGACGACGAACAAGCCGAAGACGACCGTCAGCGTCAGCACCTTCTTCCGTATCAGCGTGCCGAGGATGGAGGCGAACCGGTGGTAGAAGGGTTTGTCGTACGGGTCTGTACCGGCATTCGCCGGCTTGGCTTTCAGTATGAAGTTGCCGAAAGTAGTGGTCTGCGTCAGCGCCAGCACCCAACTCAGTCCCAGCGAGATGGCGAGTACCACGAATAGCGGTTTCACTATCTCGGCTACGGACGACGGCGCCAGGTAGAGCGGCAGAAACGAACAGATGGCGATGAACGTAGCCCCCAGCAGTCCCCACTGCGGACCGGTGGCGCCGTCTATCAGCGCCCGCCGCCGGCTCACTCCGCGGGCAATGGCTATCTGTGCATTGTCCGTCACCACGATGGCATTGTCCACCAGCATACCCATGGCGATGATGAAACCTGCCAGCGACGTACGGTTCAGCCCCACGCCCAGCATCGACATGATGAGCAGCGTGCCGCCGATGGAGAAGATGAGCGACGAACCGATGAGGACGCCCGCCCGCATGCCCATCACCAGCATGATGATGACGATTACAATCAGGATGGACTCTACGAGGTTGATGATAAAGCCGTTGTTTGCCTCGCGGGCAATGACGTTCTCGGGGTAGAGGCTTTCCAGTTCCAGCCCCACGGGGATGAGCGGCTGGAGTTCGGCGAGTTTCCGGTCTACCAGTTCGCCGGTCTTCACTACGTCCTTTGTAGGGTCGGTGGATACGCCGATGCCGATGGCGCGATGCCCGTTGACGTGCATGATGTTGGCGGGCGGGTCCATATATCCCTTCTCGATGAGGGCGATATCGCCCAGCTTGACTTGTCCGCCGGAGGTGGTGATGACCTGGTTGCGGATATCGTCCACGGTGGTGTAGGTGCCGTTGGCAACGATGCGCAGTTGCTGCTCGCCGGCACTGATTTCGCCTGTGTTGATAATCTGGTTCTGCGACTGGAGGAGGCTTGCCAGTTGCTTGGGGTCGATGCCCATTCCTGCCAGTTTGTTTACGGAGATGAAGATGTTGATCACTTCCGTCTGCGTGCCGAAGAGGGCGACTTTCATCACACCGTCTGCCGTGATGACTTGCGTTTTGATGCGTTCCGCCCAGTTGCGCATCTCTTCGTAGGAGAAACCGTCGTCACCGACGAGGCCGTAGTAGATGCCGAACACGTCGCCGAAGTCATCCGAGACGGTGGGCACCGAGGCGCCGGCAGGGAGTTGCGGTTGTATGTTGAGCACTTTCCGTCGCAGTTCGTCCCACTTCTGCGGGATGACGTCTGCCGGGAGCGACGGTTGCAGCTCGAACGTAATCTTCGACAATCCGTACATCGACTCCGACTTTATCTTGTACACTCCGCTCATACTTTGTATTTCGCGGGAGATAGGTTCTGTGATGAGCCGTTCCACTTCTGCCGGCTCCGCACCCGGATAACGTGTCATGATGACCGCCGACTTGATGACGAAGGGTGCATCTTCTTTCTTCCCCAGCCGGCCGAACGACAGCACACCGCCGATGAGCAGCACCGCCAGGAAGAAGTAGACAATCTTTGTATTGTCCAGTGAATATTTTGCTAAGTTCATAGTAGTACCTTTATTCTTTCTCCTTCCGTTAACTGATACACTCCTGCAATGACAATCGTCTCTCCCGGTTCCAGCCCTTTGGAGACAAGCACATTTGCTTCTCCCGTCGGGGAGTAGACCGTTACTTCGCGGCGGAATACCTGACCGTCCTTTACCACCCATACGTATGTCTTGAGCGTTTCGCTGTCACCGAACACAGCGCTCAGCGGTATGTTCATCAGCTTCTCTTCCAGGAAGGGGGCGATGTCCGAGGCGAGTTTTATCTTGCAGGTAAATCCCGGTTTCACATCGTATCGGGTACGGTCGAAGGCGGGATCATCAATCGTAATCGTCACCGGAATACCCGTTCCGGCAGTGGAGATATCGAGGTACTCTTCCAGCCGGGCATTGAAAGTATTATCCGGGTAAGTGTCGAACACTACCTGGAATTTCGCGTCCTTGGCGCGCAGCAGATAGAGGTAATCGTCGGGCACAGTGAATTTAATCCGCAGTTTCTCAGTATTCACCAACTGCACGATTCCCTCGCCCGAGTTGACGCGCTGGTAGTTCTCCACCAGGCGCCGCTCGATGGAGCCGTCGAAGGGAGCCGTCAGCCGGGTATCCCGCAGGTTGTTTGTAGAGAGTTCATAAGCCGATTTGGCCTTTTGGTAGTTGGCTACACTGATTTCGTACTCTTGCACGGAGATGGCTTCGCGGCTCAGCAGCCGCTTGTTGCGTTCCACCTGTGCGGCAGCCGTTTCATAGGCAGCCTTGTCGGCGGCATATTGCAGGGAGATGTCGCGCGGGTCGATGGTGGCAATCAACTGCCCCCGCTTCACGCGTTGTCCTTCCACCACCGGAAGATTGACTACTTGTCCGCTGACCCGGAAAGCCAGCTTCACGTACTCCACTGCTTCCACCATCCCGGAGAAGTCTTTTCGGATGACCGACTGCGAACTGACCTCTGCTGTCTTTACCGGTCGGACAGGGGCGCTATCCGCCTCTTTCTTTTGCCCGCACGACGCGACAATCAATGCCGTGCCAAGGGCGAACAGAAACATCTTTTTCATTCTGATACAAGTATATAGTTATTCGTTTAGGTATATCTGAAAACATAAAACCGAGAAAACAACGAATTGTTTTCCCGGTAATTGCATAAATGATAATTTAGCGGTATGCGAATATGCTTGCAAGAGTAACTTCATTCCCCTCCTCTTGGGAGGAGGGGTGCCCAAAGGGCGGGGTGGTAGAGAGTACAATGCAAAGTAATCTTTCAAAGGTATTCTTTTCTTCCTACCACCTCCCCCTTCGGGTACTCCTCCTCCCAGGAGGAGGAGAATCAAGATAGTACTGCTATCATCCGCAGGGAAACCTTGCCCCAGCGCTACGCTGGTAAATTCCCGTTTATATTTCTTTCATCCCAATCTTTATCTCCTTCCCCGGTTTCAGCATATACATCTCTCCATAAACTTGCACCTTCACTTCTTCTCCTGCTGTAACCGAGATATTTATCTCCTTGCCTACCTGTACCCGAATCGTTCTTCCCTGATAGTTCAGTTGGAACGAATAGCTGCTCCACTCCTTCGGGATGACGGGGGCGAAGCACAGTTGGCAGTCCAGTACCTGCATACCGGCGAAGCCGCGTACCACTGCCAGCCACGAGCCGGGCATACTGGTGATATGTAATCCCTGGTCGGCCTCGTTGTTGTAGTCGTCCAGGTCGAGCCGCGTGGCGTGCAGAAAGAGTTCGTAGGCTTTCTCCACCTTGCCGATGCGGGCAGCAAGGATAGAGTGGATGTGGGGCGAGAGCGAGGATTCGTGCACCGTCATCGGCTCATAAAACTCAAAGTTGCGGCGGATGGTGTCCGTGTCGAAGTGGAAGTTGTAGAGGTAGAGGCCCAGTAGGACATCGCTCTGCTTGATGTAGCAGGAGCGCAGAATGCGGTCCCACGACCAGTGCTGGTTGATGGGGCGTTCTTCGGGCGGGATGGCTTCGGTGGTTTGCAACACTTTGTCCATATAGCCGTCGTCCTGCACAAAGATGCCGCGCGCCGGGTCTTCCGGCAGGTAGAGGTTGGCGATGATGTCCCGCCACTGCTCACTTTCGCGCTGCTGGTCGAAAGCTGTGACGCGGCGTACGCGGACATACTCATCGGGATATTTGTCGGCGATGGCTTCGATGTAGTGGAGCGTCATGGCGAGGCAGCGCTGGCACGAGAAGTTGGTGTACCAGTTGTTGTTCACATTGTTCTCGTACTCGTCCGGGCCGGTCACACCGAGGATGACGTACTTCTTCTTTGCTTCCGAGAAAGATACCCGTTGCGCCCAGAAGCGGCAGACGGCTATCATCACTTCCAGTCCGTAGCGTGCCATGTAGCCGAGCGAACCGGTGTAAACCGCGTGCTGTATAATGGCAAAGACGATGATGTTGTTGCGGTGCACTTCCTCGAAGGTGATTTCCCATTCGCTGTGGCATTCCTCGCCGTTGTTGGTCACCTGCGGAAAGAGAGCCGCACCGCCGGTGAAACCCAACTTCCGCGCATTCTCTATCGCTTTAGGCAACTGGTTGTAGCGGTATATCAGCAGGTTCTTCACCACTTCACGAGGGGTGGATAGAAGGAAGAAAGGTACGCAGCAAAGCTCGGTGTTCCAATACGTATTGCCACCGTAGCGCTCGCCGGTGAAGCCCTTGGGACCGATATTGAGCCGGGAATCATCGCCCCTGTACGTCTGATAGAGTTGGAAGATATTGTATCGGATACCCTGTTGCGCTTCGGGGTCACCTTCGATGACGACGTCGGTTTCGTCCCAAATCGTCTTCCAGGCTTGGCGATGCTCTTCAATTAGTGTATTCCATCCCGCAGTTTTCGCCTCGTGGGCCAGGTCAACGGACTTTTCCACCAATTCCTGCCGCTCGTGATAGAGCGAGGAGGTGATGGCGACGTATTTAAGAAGGGTCACGGTGTCGTCCGGCTTTACGTCGGCTCCCACACTGAAGCCCGTTTGTTTTTCCTTTTCAATGCGTATCGGGTTGGCGGCAGTCTCCCGGTTGTTCTTGAAGAACTGGTAAGTCGTGGCGTAGCACACTTGTGCATCTTCCCTTCGGGTTTGTGTCCACAAGTAAGCGCAATCGCCGGTGGCGCCGGAGCGCAGTATGTTCCATATCTTCTCTTCCGGGTGCTCGGTGTCGTTCATTATGCTCCCGTCTAGCGTGGGTACCAGCGATATTCTGCCGGTATAGTTGAGAGAGGTTACACTGTATTTTATCAGGCAGAGGTCGGGGCGTGCCATGTCCGTGATATGCTCTACGTGCAGGCGTAGCTTGTTGCCACGGGGTGAGGTCACTTCTGTATCGCGATAGGAAATCCCTTCTTTCATGTCCAGCCGGCGACAGAAACTGTCCACGTCCCATTGCGCCAGGTCCAGCTCTTCGTCTATCAGGCGGAGGCCGATGTAGCTCCAGTCTGCGGCATTGGGGATGCGGGTATAGTAGGCAGGGAAGCCGTTCTTCCACCAGCCCACGCGGGTCTTGTCCAGGAAGGTGATGCCGGCTACGAACGATCCTCGATAACTGTCACTGCTGTAAGGTTCCTCAAAGTTTCCTCTTTGGCCGAAGCGGCCGTTTCCGAGGCTGAATATACTTTCCGACATTCGCTGGTGGTCGGCACGAAAGTTGTCTTCGATGATGTTCCATTCATCGGTCTTGAGGTATTTCTTCATGGACGTATTATCTCTGGTTATCGCGGTAAAGATAAACAAATCTGCGGATAATCGATAACGATAGGGAAGAAAGTGGACAAGAAAAGTGGCATCAAGGCGAATGGATATTTCCCTCACCGGGCAACGCCCCGTTCCCCGGTGAGGAACGGGGCGTTGCCCGGTGCCGAAGGTGGTGTTCCCCGGTGAGGAACAGATACCCCCTTCAGAATATACTGAAATGAAGATTATTTCTTAGCTTCGTCTCCTTTGGTCTCTTTGATTAAATATACACATACGGCGCCGATAATCAGCATCACGCCTGCCGTCACCAGCATATTTATTTCAGGCGGCAAGGCTCCCTTCGGGGTGTAGAGGGCAAGAATCGTTCCGCCCAGGGCAGCCGCTACAATCTGCGGGATGCAGATGGTGCCGTTGAACAGTCCCAGGTAAGTGCCCATGTGTCCGCCGCTCAATGCGTTCGTCAGGATGGTGAAAGGCAATGCCAGCATAGCCGCCCATGCGCAACCGATAAGAACGAAAGAGACGAACAGCATGTACTGGTTGTGTACGAAGTAAGTGGAAATGAAGCCTATACCACCCAGCACCAGGCTGAGGGAGTAGACGAATTTGCGGTCTTTGAACATCGGTATGCAGATGGCCCAGAGCACAGAACCGATGGCTTGCACGGCAAAGAGTACACCCACCCAGTTGGCTGCTTCCTGATATTGCAGGCTCTTGGTGTCGAGCACCACTCTGCTCACGCCGTTCACCAGATGTTCCATGGTAGGTGCATCGAATACATTGGCTGCGATACTGCCGTTGGTGTACGTCCACATAAACATGAAGGCAAACCAGCAGAAGAACTGTACCAAACCCACGGTCCAGAATGCTTTCGGTGCTTTGACGAGCAGCTTCAGCATATTAATCTTTTCGTGTTCCTCTTCTTCGGTGATGCCGTGGTATTCGGCATATTCGGCAGGCGGCATCTCCTTCACCTTCACGGTGGTATAGATGACGCAGAGAATCAGAATGGCAGCTCCGATATAGAAGGAATAGATCACCGAGTCGGGAACCACACCCTGGGGAGCCGTATTGCTAATCCCCACCCATGCAAAGATGAACGGGAAGAGATAACCCACCAGGCTACCGGCATTGCAGAGGAAACTCTGGATGGAGTAGGCGAGCCCTTTCTGCTTTTCGTTCACCATGTCGCCCACCATCATCTTGAATGGTTGCATCGCCATATTGATAGAGGTATCGAGGAACATCAACGATACCAGTCCGAAAATCATGGCTGTACTCACTGCCATGCCCAGGCTGCCGGCATTGGGAAGCAGGCACATGACGAGCACAGCCACCAGCGAACCGACAAACAGATAGGGGATGCGGCGTCCGAAGCGCGTCCACGTCTTGTCACTGGCAGCACCCACGAGGGGCTGAACAATGATGCCGGCCAGCGGCGGCAGTATCCAGAAATAACTCAGGTTATGCGGATCTGCACCCAGCGTAGAGAAGATGCGGCTGATATTTGCACTTTGCAGGGCGTACGCAATCTGTACGCCGAAGAAACCGAAGCTGATGTTCCACAGCTTCCAGAAACTTAAATCGGGTTTTACTTTCATGGTATTTATTTTATTCGTTATTTCGTTGTTCCTCTCACTACGAGGTTGGTTCTGACAATCATGTTGGAACTCTTCTCCTCGCCTTCCAGCTTGCCGGTCAAGATGCTGAAAGCACTTTTCCCCACTTCCTCGCCATGCTGCTCCACGGTAGTCAGCTTCGGGTCGGTACTTTGCGCAATGGCTCCGTCGGTGAATCCGCAGATGGACACTTCGTCGGGAACTTTCACGCCCACCAGCTTGCAGGCATAGAGGATGCCCGATGCCGTTTCGTCGTTGATGGCAAAGAAGCCGTCGGGGCGGTGGTCGCTTTCCAGCAGGTCGGGGGTGATGGCGATGGCGCGTTCGCGGGTATCGCACAGCAGCAACATACTGTCGTCCACCGGAATCTTATACTTCTTCATGGCATCCAAATAGCCGTTGCGGCGGTTCTTGGTAATCTCCAGATGAGGCGCGGCTCCATAGAAGAAGATGCGTTTGCACCCTGTCTGTATCATGTATTCCACGGCGGCAAACGAACCGGCATAATCATCCACCACCACGCGTTCGGTTTTCAGTCCCGTACAGATGCGGTCGTAGAAGACGATGGGAATATCGTTGTCCAGCAATTCCTGGTAATGGTCGTATTGGGCGGTGTCTTTGGCAAGCGAAGCAATCACTCCGCAGACGCGGGCGGCGAGGAAGGAATGCACGATTTTTACCTCTTGCTCATACGATTCGTTGCTTTGTGCCACTATGATGTTGTAGCCGGCTTCCGCCGCTGCCTTCTCAATGCCGCTCAGTACGCACGAAAAGAAATGGTGCACCAACTGCGGGATAATCACGCCGATGGTGTTGCTGCGACTGGCACGTAGATTTACAGCGAGTGTATTGGGTTTATAATTATGTTCACGCGCGTAGGCATGAATCAAGTCACGGGTCTCCTGGCTGATGTCCGGGTTGTCTTTCAGTGCCCTCGACACTGTGGACGGGGAGACATTCAACGCCCGGGCAATATCCTTGATGGTAATCTGCGGTTTATTCATGATCTATTTAAGTTTCAGCCAAAGGTAATACAAAACCAGATGCAGTACAAATATGCTTACTGATTTAACTGCAAAAATAGCGGAATGCGGCAAATACCTCTTATCTATTGAGGATTATCGGATTATAAGATTGTGCAAACGATTGCATAGCATTGCTTTGCGACAAAATCAGATGTAGTTAGGTCTATATCTTCTAATTCTTTATATTTGCGAAACACTAAAATCGTTACAATGAAACACATGAAATTCTTTACTTTCTCTTTCTGCATTGCCTTCGCTATGCTGGCATGCAGCAGCCACAGCGAGGCAGATCCCGATACGGGCGGACTTCCCGACGATGAGAATCCCACTACTGTTGATTTTGCCAAAGGGGCAGATATCAGTTGGGTGACCGAGATGGAGCATAATGGACTGAAGTTCTATAATGCCGACGGGCAGGAAACGGAGTGCTTCCGGCTGATGAAAGACCTTGGCTTGGATGCTGTCCGCCTGCGTGTATGGGTGAATCCCGAAGAGCACGGCGGCTGGTGCGACAAAGACGACTTGCTGGTGAAAGCCCGGCGAGCCCGCGACCTGGGAATGGATGTGATGGTAGACTTCCATTACAGTGACTGGTGGGCAGACCCTGCCAAGCAAAACATCCCCGCTGCATGGAAATCTCATTCGTATGAACAGATGAAAACCGATGTGGCAGACCATACCATCGAAGTGTTGCAACTACTGAAAGATAACCAGATCACTCCGAAGTGGGTGCAGGTAGGCAACGAAACCAGCAACGGTTTCTTGTGGGAAATGGGACAAGCCGACCGGAACCCGAAGCAATATGCCGGATTCTTTGCCGCCGGCTACGAAGCCGTGAAGAAAGTCTTTCCACAATCCATCGTAATAGTGCACCTGGATAATGGTTTCGACAACGACCTCTATAACTGGAACCTGGATATTCTGAAGAACAATGGAGCCAAATGGGACATGATAGGTATGTCGCTCTACCCGTATTGGGCAATGGACAGCGGCAAAGAAACTTCTGCCGAGAAAACCATTACCGACTGCATAGCCAACATCAAGAAGGTGAGCGAGAAATACGGTTGCGATGTGATGATTGTAGAAACCGGCATGGAATGTGCCGACGATAATGGCAAGCTGGCCAGCGCTGCCGTCCTGGCCGAGGGGAAAGCACAACTGAGCCGTATCCTGAAGGAATGTCGCGACAATACGGACGGGCGCTGCAAAGGTGTGTTCTACTGGGAACCCGAGTGCAAGCCGAGCCAGTATCGGCTGGGTGCATTTACCGAAGACGGCTATCCTACTGTAATAATGGACGCGTTCAAATAATACCTTTTAGTTTGAAAAGGCATCAAGTCATTCTGTCATTCTGTATTTTTAGTCAGTTGAGAATGCCTTGTTTCCGCCCTGATGCTGGTGAGAATGGAAATATGCAAACAAAAGTAAGTAAGTTTTTGATTGATAGTGTGATATCGAAATACTTACATTTCTTTTAGGATGGAATATTCCTTAAATGACATCTCTAAAGGAGAAAGTCATACATCAAATGCTCTTTTACTTGTAAGTAATAGGTCTTTTACCTGTAAGTAATAAGTCCGTTGCCTGTAAGTAGTAAGTCTTTTGTCTCTAAGTACTATGTCTTTTCTGCATAAATAGCTTGTAAATCTGTAATAATATGCGGAAATAGTGCATTGTCATTCTTTATTTATCCACAGTATATGTCGGATTGCAAATTTGTAACTCTATGCGTGTTATGAGAAACGTGAATATGCTATCGTTATGAACGCATATTGTGCTTTTCTTCTATCTTTTGAGTGCCCGTAACTCTTTCTCTTTTGCCCGCAACTACCAGTTTGTCGAATTTATACCTTATATATAATGCTGTTTTTCTTAGTGCAAACTGTGCAACTTAGTGCAATCGTTTGCACTGACCGACCTCCACATTTTGTACTTTCCTTGTACTTTTCTAAATTAATAAAGCATATTTTTGCTTCGTCATGCTATGGATACTTGAAAGACGTTAGAGAGTAAAAGGCGAAAATTCATTTTCGAATATATATAGGTAATTAATATTGTTAACTTTAATTTTAAAATGCATGAAGCAAGTTAATCTTAGAATCTATCAAACGATTCTTACCCTAATTTTAGGGTTATTCTTGTCTGTTGGCGCTTATGCACAGAACATCACCGTGAAAGGGCATGTAAAAGATGCTACGGGTGAGCCTGTAATTGGCGCAAATGTAGTAGAGGTAGCTAATACTTCTAATGGTACAATTACCGATCTTGATGGTAATTTTACATTGAATGTGCCTGAAGGCGCTAAAATCTCAGTTTCTTTTATTGGATACACTACGCAAGAAGTGAAAGCCACTCCATTAATGGATGTTACATTGCAAGATGATTCCCAATTACTGGATGCTGTAGTAGTGATTGGTTATGGTACGGTAAAGAAGAACGACCTGACAGGTTCCGTATCTACCGTGAAAGCTGACCAGATAAACAAAGGTGTGGTAACTTCTCCGGCAGATTTGCTGAGAGGAAAGTCTGCAGGTGTTGTTATTACGTCGGGTAACGGACAACCGGGCTCTGCTTCTACTATCCGTATTCGTGGAGGTTCCTCTTTGTCAGCTACGAATGATCCGTTGATCGTTGTAGATGGTCTTCCGGTAAGTAATGAAAGCATCAGTGGTATGGGAGATCCCTTGTCAAGTATCAACCCGAATGATATTGAGAGCTTTACTGTACTGAAAGATGCTTCTGCAACTGCTATTTACGGTTCTCGTGCATCTAATGGTGTTATTGTAATTACTACTAAGAAAGGTGCAAAAGGTGGTAGCGCATTACCTCGAATTGATTTGGACTTTTCTGGATCATTGAGCCAGGTACCTCAGTATGTGGATGTAATGGATGCTGATCTTCTGCGTTTGGCTGTGGCTGCACACTCAGGCAAAGATTCTGAAGCCTATGCAGCATTAGGCAATGAAAGTACCGATTGGCAGAAAGAAATTTATCGATTGGCCCAGACTTACGAAGCTAATTTGAGTTTGAACGGTCAAGTTGGTTTAGGTGAAGTCGGAACTCTTCCTTATCGTGTATCCGGTGGTTTCTTGAGCCAGGAAGGTATCTTGGAACGTTCTAAAATGAACCGTGGTACTGTTTCTCTGAATTTAGCACCCCAGTTACTTGATAAGCATTTAACTATTAATATGAATGCAAAAGGTGTTTATACAGATAATACTTTTGCTAATCAGGATGCTATCGGCGCAGCTATTCATATGGATCCTACTCAGCCTGTTTATGATAACTCTTCTGCAGGAAATCATGGTTATTATATGTGGCGTGACTTGAATGGCAACTGTAATACGATGGCAACAATGAATCCGGTTGCACTTCTTAATGAAAAAGATGACATGGCAACTGCTAAACGCTTCATCGGTAATGCGCAATTGGACTATAAGTTCCATGGTTTTGAAGATTTACGTTTCAATTTGAATGTCGGTTTGGACTTTTCAAAGAGCAATGGGCATGTTGATACTCCTGAAGGTTCAGAGCAGTCTTTGCACTCTACATTAGAGTCAGGTTCAGGTTATCACAGCGATTATGATTATATGAGACGTGACCAGACACTGGAAAGCTATTTCAACTATAACCATGCCTTTGGCGATCATCATGTAGATGCTATGGCCGGTTATTCCTGGCAACATTTCTATACAGCTTCCAACTCTTTGGCTGTTAAGCAGAATGATAGAACACAGAAACTGTCTGAGTCTATCTCAAGAACCGAATATTATTTAGTTTCTTTCTTCGGACGTGCTAACTACACATATTCTGATAAGTATATGTTCACTTTCACATTGCGTCGCGATGGTACATCACGTTTCCAAAACAATAAGTGGGGTCTGTTCCCTTCTGTTGCCTTGGGTTGGAACATTGCTAACGAAAGTTTCTTGAAAGATAATAAAGTTCTTTCTAACTTGAAATTGCGTTTAAGCTGGGGACAGACTGGTCAGCAGGATTTGAATGCCGGTAATTACCCGACTTTGGCTACTTATTATACAAACTTGCTGGGAAGCCAGTACTATTTCGGTGATAAGTTGATTACCCCTATCACAGCATTGGGATACAATGCAGATCTGAAATGGGAAACTACAACCACTTGGAATGCCGGTTTGGACTATGGTTTCCTGAATGGAAGAATCAGTGGTGGTATCGACTTCTACTATCGTAAAACAGAGGATTTGATCAACTACATCCCGGTGTCGGCTCTGTCTAACCTGAAGAACTATCTGACTTCCAATATCGGTAACTTAGAGAATACAGGTGTGGAATTCGAAATTAATACAATCCCTGTTGAAACAAAAGACTGGAATTGGAGAATCGGAGCTAATGTTGCATGGAATAAGAATAAGATTACAAAACTGACAGCAGTTGAAAGTGACAAGTCCGGTGTTGAAACCGGAGGTATCAGTGGTGGTGTTGGTAACAATATTCAGATGCACCAGGTTGGTTATCCTACCTCTTCATTCTACGTTTACGAACAGGTTTATGACAAAAATGGCAAACCTATTGAAGGAGCTTATGTAGACCGTAACAAAGACGGTAAGATTAACTCTGATGATAAATACTTTGCTCATAAGCCGGCTCCGGATGTAACTATGGGTTTCAATACTACATTGAGCTATAAGAATTGGACTTTGGCAGCTTCGGCTCATGCCAATATCGGTAACTGGGTTTATGATAACGTTTCATCCAATAATGAAATGTGGGCGGACTTGTGGACGAATAACTTTGTATCAAACAGAATGAATAGTGCTGTTCATACTAACTTTGAACAAGCTCAATATCTGTCTGACTACTATCTGCACAATGCTTCTTTCTTTAAGTTGGATAATGTGACTTTAGGTTATACATTCAAGGATATGGTTAAAGCAAAGGATCGTACCATGAATCTGAATCTGTATTTCACTGTACAGAATGTATGCACAATCTCTAAGTATAAAGGTTTGGATCCTGAAATCTTCAACGGAATAGATAACAATATTTATCCGCGTCCCAGAACCTTTATATTAGGTGCTAAATTTAATTTCTAATAACAATCTAAAGAATGATCTAATATGAAACTATATAAGAAATTTATATTCATGCTTTTGTTGTCCTCCGGTCTTGTGACAACATCTTGCGTAGGCGATTTGGATGTTACGCCTATTGACCCTAACCTGAATACAGTGGATAAAGCCTTGACAAGTCAGGCCGATTTTGAAGCTTTCCTGGCACAGTGTTATACAGGTTTTGCAACCAGTGGTTCTTATGGTCCTAATGGCGATTCGAATATCTCCGGTTTGGATGGTGGACAGAGCCAATACTTTCGTGGTCTTTTCCACTTGAACGAATATACGACGGATGAATGCGTAGTAGGTTGGAATGACCAGACTATCCAGGATTTGCATGGATTGGCATGGACTTCTTCCGATACTTTCGTTGCTGCTCTTTATTATCGTATTTTCTATCAGATAGCTATGTGTAACGAATTTATTCGTCAGGCAAATGCTTCTTCTATTGATTTTGCCGAGAAAGCTACTTATATAGCAGAAGCCCGTGCCTTAAGAGCATTGTCTTATTATCATGCTATTGATATGTTCGGTAATGTTCCTTTTGCAGATGAAACATCTTCAGTAGGTTCTGCTAATCCTCAACGTATTGCGCGTGGTGATTTGTTTAATTGGCTTGAAACTGAGTTGAAGGACTTGGTAAGTGATGGTAGTGCATTGAAAGCAGCTCGTCAGAATGTATATGGCAGAATTGACAAAGGAGCTACACGTATGATCTTGGCTAAATTGTATCTGAATGCTGAAGTTTACACTGGTACAGCTAAATATAACGAATGTGCACAGGTATGTAAGGAAATTCAGAGAGATGGTTATTCTTTGCATCCTAAATATGCAGAATTGTTTATGGCCGATAACGATAAATGTACTGATGAAATCATGTTTGCTATAGAGCAGGATGGTACTTATACACAAAGTTTCGGTGTAACCAACTTCCTGGTTTTTGCTTCTTGCGGCGGAAAGATGGACCCTGCTTCTATGGGTATTTCTTCCGGTTGGGGAGGTATTCGTACAACTCCTGAATTCTATGATTCGTTTGCAACAGGTGATAATCGTGCCATGTTCTTTACTACTGAACAGCAGAAAGAAATTGATGATATTTCAAACTTCCAGCATGGTTATGCTTTCATGAAGTTTACTAATATCAGAAGTGATGGTCAACCGGCTTCTAATCAAGGTTTCGTTGATACTGATTTTGGAGTATTCCGCTATGCTGATGCTTTGTTGATGCTGGCCGAATGTGCAAAAAGAGGTGCAACTGAAGTAACAGCTACCGAAGGTGCTGCAGCTTTGTCTTTAGTTCGCCAAAGAGCAGGGTTGTCTCCTGTAACCAACTATACACTGGACGATGTTTTAAGAGAACGTGGTTGTGAGTTGTATATGGAAGGATGGCGTCGTTCTGATTTGATCCGTTTTGGTAAATTTACTACTGATTCTTATTTGTGGTCTTGGAAAGGTGGTGTAAAAGATGGTAAGGGTGTAGACTCTCATTTAAATCTTTTCCCTATACCTGATAAGGATTTGAATAGTAACTCCAACTTGGTACAAAACGAAGGTTATAAATAATAAATCGTATTGGTTATGAAAAAAATATATTCAGCACTTTTAATGTTCTTGCTCGGCTTTATTACATTCTCTTGTAGTGAAGACAAAGATCCGGTTTATAATGATGCGGATGCTGTAGCAAGTAAATTGACTGCTATTAACGAGAATTATGTTTTGGATGTGGCAAATCCTGATTTTGCTACATTCAGTTATTCAGCAGCGAGTTTCGGATTGAATGTTTCCTTTATGTATTCTTTGGAAACATCATTATCTCCGGATTTTAAAAATTCAAAAGAGTTAGGTTCGGCTACTGATGCTACTGAAGGACTGGTCGTGACTGCAGAAAAGATGAATTCAATATTGCTAAGTTGGGATGTTGAACCGGAAACTCCAGTTGCAGTTTATTTCCGCATGAAGGCATTTGTACAGGATTTATCTTCTAAACCAACTGCTATGTTGACTTACTCTAATGTGATAACTTCTACTATTTCTGCTTATAGTGGTGAAAAAGAATATCCGAAGATTTGGGTTATTGGTGATTATTGTGGTTGGAGCCATGATAATTCTCAATTCTTATTCTGCTTTGAAGAAGATGATGTGAAGTATCAAGGTATGGTTGACTTTGGTGCAAAGGCAGCAGACGGTTTCAAAATAACAGGTATTGCTGGTTGGGATGATAGTTGCAACTGGGGTACTGATGGTGATGCAGCTGCTCCTGGAGCGGAAGCTGGCTCTGTTCAGTTAATTAGCTCCGGTGGTTCCGGCAATATAAGTTGTTACTCTCACCGCTTCTATCATTTGAGTTTTGATAAGACTACTTTGATGCTGACCAAGGGTATCTCTTTTGATGCATTAAGTATTGTTGGTGATGCCGGTTCTCAAGTATCCGGTTGGGGTGGCTCTGAAGTCGATTTGGAATTTGATGCTGCTAAGCAGCGCTTCTGGGCAGATGTTGAATTTGCTGCTGGAGAGATCAAGTTCCGTGCTGACCATGACTGGACTGCAAGTTGGGGCTCTGTAACAGCAGGTATGCTCGACGGTGGTGATAATATCAAAGTTTCGGCTGGTAAATACCGTGTTTATGTTAATATGAACAATGCGGGTAGCATGACTTATGAGTTAAGCGAGAAAGATTTCGGTAAATAAGATTTGATTATAATGAAGGGTACTATTTCTTATGGAGAGATAGTACCCTTTTTATTTTGTCTACTATGAAAATTAGAACTCTTTTTATATTACTGAATTTGTTGTTGTGTCAATGGGGCGTTGCACAGCAAACCGTATCATCGGGTAAACTTATAGAATATTCCAAGTTTAAATCTTCTATTATTACTCCGCGTGATGTTTTTGTTTGGTTGCCTTCGGACTATTCTGCAAAGAAGAAATACGATGTTATTTATATGCATGATGGGCAAATGCTCTTTGATGCAACCACTACGTGGAATAAAGAAGAATGGGGAGTGGATGAGGTTGTAGGAAAACTTTTGGATGAAAAGAAAATAAAGCCATGCATTGTTGTTGGCATAGCTAATATTCCGGAGACGAGATATGAAGACTATTTCCCTCAAAAGGCATTGAAGTATTTGCCTGATGAAAGTCTGCCTCAAAATGTTCGTTTTAATGCGGATAATTATCTTCGATTTTTAGTCGAAGAAGTCAAGCCCTTTATTGATAAAGAATATTCCACGAATAAAGGAGTTGAACATACTTTTGTTATGGGCTCAAGTATGGGAGGCTTGATTTCACTGTATGCTATTTGTGAGTATCCTGGAATATTTGGCGGGGCAGCTTGTTTGTCAACCCATGTTGTTATGATAGCGAGTGGTGATGGAGCTTCAGAAGAGCAAGTAAATCAATGGGCAACAGCTTTTAGAGGTTATCTTGAAGAAAATCTTCCGAAATCAAACAGCCGTATGATTTATATGGATAGGGGGGATGCAACATTAGATGCCTATTATCCTCCTTATCAAGATGAGTTGGATAAGTTGATGAAGAAGAAAGGATGGAATGAGCCGATGTGGTTATCGAAAGTTTTTCCAGGAGCCGGACATATTGAAGGGGATTGGATGAAACGTCTGGATAATCCGCTTCAATTCCTTTTAGGAAATGAAAGAATGGAGAAAGTGGAAAAGGTAGACCCTGCTTTCTGGTGGTGTGGTATGAAGAACACCCAACTGCAACTAATGGTTTATGGCAATAATATAGCTACATATAACCCTGTTATTAATCATTCGGGAGTAGTGCTAAAGAGTGTGCATCCAATGGAAAGCCCAAACTATTTGATTTTATACTTAGACCTTAAAGATGCGCAGCCCGGTAAATTCTCTATTGATTTTGTGAAGGGGAAAAATAAGCTGAAGTATGTCTATGAACTGAAGGAGCGTCAAGGAAAAGGGGAAGATAAGATTGGCTTTAATTCCTCTGATGTCGTCTACTTATTGATGCCGGACCGTTTTGCCAATGGTGATGAAAGTAATGACCGGGTACAGATGAAGTACCCTTATACAGTGAACCGTAAGGATGTAAATGCCCGGCACGGCGGTGATTTGGCAGGTATCGTACAGCATCTTGATTATTTGGATAGTTTGGGCATTACTACCGTTTGGACGACTCCTGTACTGGAAAATGATATGGGAGAAGGCTCTTATCACGGATATGCTGCAACAGATTATTATAAGATAGATCCACGCTTAGGGACTAATGAGGACTATGCCCATTTGGCGGAAGCGATGCATCAGCGTGGTATGAAATTGATTATGGACATGGTCTTTAATCATTGTGGAAGTAACCATCCCTGGTTACTTGACCTTCCAATGCGTAATTGGTTTAATAATCCATATAAATATGTACAGACAAATCATAATAAAACAGTCTTTTTTGATCCTTATGCTTCCGACGTAGATAAGCTGGAAATGACTGATGGCTGGTTTGTGCCTACCATGCCCGACTTGAATCAAAGAAACCGGTATGTAGCGGATTATCTGATTCAAAACTCTATTTGGTGGGTTGAATATGCTAATTTGGATGGTATACGTCAGGATACCTATCCTTATCCGGATGGGGAGATGATGGCGCGTTGGTGTAAAGAAGTTCTTGAAGAATATCCCAATTTGAATATTGTGGGCGAAGTAATGATAACGAACCCCACCGGTACGGCGTATTGGCAGCAGAAAAGTGCCTTTAATAAGCAGGCAGATACAAGATTAAAATCTGTGATGGATTTCCATTTACAATCGATAGCGAGCAAAGCATTTCATGAAGAAACTTCCTGGAATACAGGTTTGCAACTTATATTTGAGCATATGGCCTATGATTTCTGCTATCCCGATATTAATAATGTGATGCGCTTGCTGGAGAACCATGATACGGATCGTTTCTTGTTGGAAGCACCGGAGAATCTCAATGCTTATAAACAAGCAGTTACTTTACTACTGACTATTCCCGGCATTCCACAGCTGTATTATGGACAGGAATTACTGATGACCGGAAATACTAAGATTGATTTTGGATATATACGTCCTGATATGACAGGAGGTTGGAAAGAAGATACATCCAGTTTGTTTGAAGCGAGTGGAAGAACAGCTATGCAGCAAGAAGCTTTCAACTTTATGAAAAACTTGCTGCAATGGCGTAAGGGAAATGAGGTTATCTCGAAAGGCAAGATGAAGCACTTCATGCCTCGCAACAATGTATATGTGTATGAGCGTTCGTACAATGGAAAGAGTATACTTGTTGTGATGAATGGAGTAAACAAGGAAGTTGATTTGGATTTAATTCATTACAAGGAAGTGATAGGGGACAAAAGTACTTCGAGAAATGTACTGACAAACAGTAACCTGCAGTTAGGGAAAACGCTGCATTTGCAGCCTAAGGAAGTACTGGTGCTCGAATTATAATATTGAATACTTGGGTTATGAAGAAGATATATATACTTTTCTGTTTATTATTACTTTCTTTGAGTGTGGAAGCTCAAGAAAAGAAACTTGATGTATTGGCGGCGTGCCTGTGTAATGAAGGTATGGCGCCTGATGATTATCTGATTTCTAAGTTCAATGATGCGGACATCATATTGTTGGGTGAGGATCATGGCGTAAAGGAGAATCTGGATTTTGTTCGGAATTTGATTCCCAAGCTATATCAGAGAGGCATTTATATGTTAGGCATGGAATTTGGGGCATACGAGGATCAGGCGCAATTAGATTCTTTAATAAATGCGCCGGAATATGATGAACAATTGGCTCGCAAATTGATGTTTAATTATAATACACGCTGGGCTATTGTTGAGTATATGTCTATTTATAAGGCTGCATGGGAGTGGAATCGTTCATTACCGGAAGGAGCAAAGAAATTTCGAGTCCTAAATATCAGCTATTGCTATAACTGGAGCGAATTTGAAGGTGCGAGAACACCGGAAAATATGAAAAAAGTATTTCCTTTAGGGAATACAGAGGACTTCAGATGCTCATTATTAGAACGGGAAGTTTTGGCATTCAATCAAAAGATACTTGTTTTAACGGGAACTCCTCACGCTTTCACTTTCTATCATTTCCCTCTATATGACTATACGTCTCCTGGTTTTGTACGCTATGAAGAAAGATTCTTGGGGAATCTATTGTATTCTAAATATGGAGAGAGAGTATTATCTGTTGCTTTGCATCAACCTTTTCCCAATTATCCCAATCATCAACCGGTGTGGGTTTCTCCAGTTGCAGGAGAACTGGAAGTTCTGATGCGTAAAGCAGATAATAAGGCCGTTGGTTTTGATTTGAAGAATACTCCTTTGGGTAAGTTGCGCGATAATAGTTATTATTCTATGGGATATACCAATTTTACTTTAGCGGATTTATTTGATGGATACATATTTCTTAAACCTATCAAGGAATTATCCTCTTGTAGTGTAGATTATAAATTTATGGATGAAATGAATTGGGACAGAGCTGTTAGTAATAACCCTGATCCCGATTGGCATCCACGTCCTCAAAGCAAGGAACAGTATTGGGAAATGGTAGAGAGCTTTATGAATATTGAGAAAAGATACGTAGATGTCCAATAATTAAAACGAAAAGAGAATGCAGTATTTGGCTTATTTATGCATTCTTTATTTATAAGGGAGAAGTATAAATCTTAAAATAGTATGACCTATGAAAAACTTATTCTTATTAGTTGCTTTATCAGTATTTATGTGTGTGGGCTGCAGTGATAACAAATCTACCGACTGCTCTGAGGCGATTTGTACGGATGTGTATATATCAATTCCTATTACTGTGATTTATGAAGATGGAAGCATCGCAAAGCTTGATAGTTATGAAGTAAAGGAGGTAGAAACCGGAAAAGTCCGTGATGTATGGGGTCCTATAGAGGGATACGATGCATGCACTATAGCTTCTGATCTTGACAGAGAGGATTTTTATAATAAGGAAGTGAAGCTACAGTTGATTGGCAAGATAGCAGGGAAAATAGTAGTACAGGAGGAATATACGGTAACTGCTGATTGCTGTCATGTCTGCTTGTTGGAGGGAAATAAAACTATAACTATAAAGCGATAGTTCCATCAGTGAATCGTTCTTTTGAGGTATTTGTTTGAGGTGCAAACGTTTTCGTAGACAATTCATTGCTTTCTCTTCTACCGGTCGGTTTACTCATCTTTCTTCTGACTATATTTGTGAAGTGATAACTTTGAATAACTCAATATTATGAAAATCATGGATCAACGTAAGATTTCTATTTCTTGGCATTTGATATGTCTCTGTTTGGTATTTGCCTTTGCGGCTTGCAGCGACGATAAAGAGGAAGTGATTCCTCCAACCCCTCCTGTACCACCTGTTTCTATACCCGAAGGACTTAGTTATAATCCGGAAAAGCCGGATGCAGATCAGTCTGTAACGATCACTTTCAAAGCGGGGGCGAAGTCTGCCCTTTATGGATATACGGGAGATGTGTATGTACATATAGGAGTAGTGAGTGAAGGAACCTGGGAGTTTGTACCGGCTGAGTGGACTGAGAATAAGGACAAATGTAAGATGACTTCGTCCGAAGCTAATATATGGAGCATTACACTAAGTCCGAGTATCCGTGAGTGGTTTGGCAGTGGAGAGACCCCCGTGAACCAGCTGGGTGTCGTGATTCGTAGTGCAGACGGAAGTAAGAAAGCACAGGATGAGGATGCCTTTATCCAGGTGACTGATACAAAATATGAAGGTTTCGTGCCGGGTGAGATCAAAACGGCTGCTTTGCCCGATGGCGTAGTGGAAGGTATCAATGTTGTGGATAACTCTACGGTGACGCTGGTGCTTTATGATAAGGATAAGAACGGAAACCGGAAAGACTTTGCCTACGTGGTAGGCGATTTCAATAACTGGACACTGAGCAATGACGAGAAATCGCAGATGTACCGCGATGATGCTTCCGGCTGTTGGTGGATTACGCTGAAAGGACTGGATGCAAGTAAGGAATATGCTTTCCAGTATTATGTAGGTACGAAGGCAGGAGAAGTAATTCGCTTGGCGGATGCCTATACCGAGAAAATCCTCGATCCGGATAATGATAAATATATCCCTGCTTCAACCTATAATGAAAGCATGACATATCCTGAAGGCGGACGGGGAATCGTTTCGACCTTCAAGATTCAAAAAGATAATTATAGTTGGAAAGTGAACGACTTCAAAATAGCAAATCCCGAGCAACTGGTGATTTATGAATTGCATCTACGCGACTTCACCGCTTCCAGTGACTTGGCAGGGGCACAAGGCAAACTCTCTTACCTGAAGTCAATGGGAGTAAATGCCATAGAACTGATGCCGGTACAGGAGTTTGACGGCAATGATAGCTGGGGATATAATCCTTGTTTCTTCTTTGCGATGGATAAGGCTTATGGTACGAAGACAATGTATAAGCAATTCATTGATGCCTGTCACGAAGCCGGTATGGCTGTGATTCTTGATGTTGTCTATAACCATGCTACGGGCAATCATCCTTTTGCAAAACTTTATTGGGATAGCAGCAATAGCAAGACTGCCAGCAATAATCCGTATTTCAATGTTGATGCTCCGCATCCTTACAGCGTGTTCCATGACTTCAATCATGAGAGCGAGTTAGTGCGTAAGTTCGTGAAGCGCAACTTGCAGTTCTTGTTGGAGGAATATAAGATAGACGGTTTCCGTTTCGACTTGACGAAGGGCTTTACGCAAAACAAGTCTACAGAGAGCACGGCAAGTAAGAAAGATGCCAGCCGCATCTCCATCTTGAAGGACTATAATGCTGCCATTAAAGAAGCCAAACCGGATGCTTATGTTATCCTGGAGCACTTCTGCGATAAGGATGAAGAAACAGAATTGGCTGCTGATGGTATGCACCTGTGGCGTAACTTGAATAATGCGTATTGCCAGTCGGCTATGGGTTATCCCAAAGACAGCTCATTCGGAGGTCTTTATGAAAAGACGCCGGCTTGGGTGGGCTTTATGGAAAGCCATGACGAAGAGCGGATGGGTTACAAGCAAACCCAGTGGGGCGACGGTGTATTGATGACTGATCTCACTGCCCGCATGAAGCAGTTGGCACTGAATTCCACTTTCTTCCTTACGGTGCCCGGGCCTAAGATGGTTTGGCAGTTTGGCGAATTGGGATATGATTTCAGTATCAATAGTAATCAAGATGGAACGGCTGTAGATGAAGCTTATCGTACTCACCGGAAACCTCTTCGTTGGGATTACTATGACAATGCAGACCGCAAGGAGTTGCACGATGTGTATGCTGCACTGATAAAGCTACGCAACGACCATCCGGAACTCTTTGCCGGTAGTGCTGCCCTGGAGTGGAAAGTCGGTGTTTCGGATTGGAACGACGGACGTTCACTCTTGGTAGAAAGCATCACGGGTAAGAAACTGGTGGTAGTGGGTAACTTCACCCACGGAGCCGTCAACGTTGCTTTCCCGGCAACAACAGGCAAATGGAATAACTACTTCACCGGGAAGAATGAAACGGTAGATGCGAAAGTAAGCGTGCCTGCCCACGGATATGCAGTTTATACAAACTTCTGATTTTCTCGGTAACTATTCATAAATTTTAGTCAGCACTCGATTCAGCCATTCCCAGCGAAAGCGGAACCAGCGTCGGGTGCTGCTTTGTTTTCCTCCGAAACGAAGAACGAACTCACGGTAACCATGTTTGCGGAAGGGCAGTCCCACATCCATAAACTCCAGGTGACGGTATCCGCGTTGCTTGGCATCGTCCAATGCCTTCCATACGGCAAGTATGCCCGGATATTGCAGGGCATAGGTCTTGCGCATACCTCCCGAGAACCACAGGTAGGCATTGTCGTTGGAGTAGATACAGGCACTGCCGCCGATGATTTTCTCTTTATAAGTGACGATGAAGATTCTGCTTTGATTCTCTCTCATCAGATAACTTTCGAGGTGCTGGAAGAACTTGATACTGGGAAAGTGGCGCCGGATTTTTGAGGAATATACGTGGCGTAGCATGTGGGCGAAGTCAAGAATCTCCGCCATAGTGCGTGCTTCTCGCACCTGGGCACCGTTTTTCAGACCTTTCTTTATCTGCCGGATGCGCGACGGGCTGAAACGGTCTTCTGCTTTTTCTACGCTGTGCAATGAGTTGCGCACCCGTAGCCAGTCAATGGCAATGTATTGGTTCTCCCGAAACGATTTATACCCGAACATCGCATTCTCCAGATTGCGGAACTCGATCAGGAAACAATTGCGCAATGCCTCGTTGGTGAGCCTTTGCAGCATATCGCCGAAAATAGACTCTTTATCCAGTGTCTCGTCAAAGTATTCTCCTGTACCGTAGACTTCACATCTTTTGATGATGCCGGGCGGAAATGTACGGACACTGGTGCGTATGGCTGCAAGTAGCTTGGCTATAGGTTTATCGTCTTCGGAAGCAACGATGAGCACGGGAGTATAGCCCGGAGTAGCTTCATAAATCCGAAACAACTCTGTGGAATGGAACGTGTTGGTGCCCGGTAATTCAGGGACCTTGCTCCCGCGGTAATATGTAGTCAGTTTCAAGGGCATCGTCTGCAAATTTAAAAAATAATCTCGTATCTTTGCGCAAATCATCTGTTAATCACATTAGCACATTAAACTATTATGGAAAGTTTCAATGAATTGATAAAGGCGCGCCGCAGTATGCGGAAGTTCACAGAAGAAGAATTGACGCAAGAACAGGTTGTTACTTTGATGAAGGCAGCCTTGATGGCACCCACGTCGAAGCGCAGTAATGCGTGGCAGTTCATCGTGGTGGACGATAAGGAGAAGTTAAAAGAATTGTCATATTGCAAAGAGCAGGCATCGCAGTTTATTGCAGATGCAGCTTTGGCGGTGGTTGTAACTGCCGATCCGTTGGCAAGCGATGTCTGGATAGAAGATGCTGCCATTGCGTCCATTTATCTGCAACTCCAGGCCGAAGACATGGGACTGGGCAGTTGCTGGGTACAGGTGCGCGAGCGTTTTACAGCTGCGGGTATGCCGTCCAATGAATATGTGCACGAGGTACTCGACATACCGTTGCAGTTGCAAGTGGTCAGCATCATTGCCATCGGTCATAAAGGCATGGAGCGCAAGCCTTTCAACGAAGACAATTTGCAGTGGGAAAAGATCCATCTTAATAAATACGGAGGAAAATAACGGTGAGTGCAGTAAAAGCAAATAATAATCGCGATACGTACAGAGCTACTGCCATTACACTGATTGTATTTGGCATCCTTTATTTGATTGACAAACTGGTGCACTTCTCTGCCTTGGGATTGCCGTGGGTGATGAACAAGGATAACTTTCTGCTTTATACAGCGGTTATCTTCTTGCTGTTCAAGCACGATAAATCCGTTGGATTGGTGCTGATAGGCCTGTGGCTGGTGCTGAACTTCAATTTGATAACGGCCTTGCTTGGCACGATGTCCGCCTACCTGCTACCGGTGGCGTTATTGGTGATTGGTGGTATTTTGTATTTGGTTTCTACAAGATAAGATGAAAAGAAGTATAGAAGATACGTCCGTTGTCTTTATTGGTGCCGGCAATCTGGCAACCAATCTGGCAAAGGCACTCTACCGGAAGGGTTTCCGCATTGAACAGATTTATAGTCGCACGGAAGAGTCGGCACAGGGCTTGGCGCAGTTGGTGGAGGCGGGATACACAACAGAACTCTCTGCGATTGTGGAAGATGCGCAGCTTTATATCGTTTCGCTGAAGGATGCGGCCTTTGTACAGTTGTTGCCCGACATGGTTGCCGGAAAAGACAAAGCTTTGTGGGTGCATACTGCCGGCAGCATCCCTATGAGTATATGGGCGGGGCAAGTGGAACGCTATGGCGTGTTTTACCCGATGCAGACATTCAGTAAGCAGCGCGAAGTGGATTTCCGGGAGATACCTGTTTTTATTGAAAGTAATTCGGAAGCAGATACGCAGTTGCTGAAGGATATTGCTTCCGTACTGTCCGGGAAGGTTTATGAAGCTATCTCCGAACAACGTGAAAGCCTGCATCTGGCGGCTGTGTTCACTTGCAACTTTACCAACCATATGTATGTCCTGGCTGCCGAACTGCTGAAGAAGTATCAACTTCCCTTTGACGTAATGCTGCCCTTGATAGATGAAACTGCGCGCAAGGTGCACGAGCTACAACCGCTTGCCGCCCAAACGGGACCTGCCATACGGTATGACGAGAATGTCATCAATGAACATCTTCGGATGCTTGCCGATGAGCCGGAAGTGCAAGAACTGTATCGGCTGATAAGTGAGAGTATCCACCGGGTAACTTATTGATAACCTCTTAAAAGAAATAGCGATGAGTACTATAAACTATGATTTAAAGAAGATAAAAGCGCTCGTTTTCGATGTAGACGGCGTGCTTAGTGCCAATATGATTCCGATGAGTGTAGAGGGAGAACCGATGCGCACCGTAAATATAAAAGACGGTTATTCGCTGCATCTGGCTGCCAAACAAGGAGTGCTGCTGGGCATCATAACCGGTGGACGTACGGAAGCTGTCCGCAAACGTTTCCTCTCTTTGGGGCTGGCTGCGGAAGATATTTATATGGGCTCTTCCGTCAAAATCCACGATTACAGAGACTTCCGCGACCGCCACGGCTTGCAGGATGAAGAAATACTCTACGTAGGCGACGACATTCCCGACCTGGAAGTGATGCACGCGTGTGGCCTGCCATGTTGTCCGAAAGATGCCGCTCCGGAAGTGAAAGCCGTTGCCCGCTACATTTCGTATGCCGAAGGTGGCTATGGCTGCGGTCGCGACATCGTAGAGCAAGTATTGAAAGTAAAAGGACTCTGGATGGCGGACGAGCACGCGTTCGGCTGGTAACGTCAATCACCAATCATTAATCACCAATCAATATCATCATGCTTGATAATTTGAAGAAATACAAAGTAATCCTCGCTTCCAATTCTCCCCGGCGGAAAGAGTTGCTGGCAGGTTTGGGAGTAGAATATGAGATACGAACCCTGCCCGATGTGGATGAGTCCTATCCCGATACGTTGAAAGGAGCAGATATACCTCTCTATATTGCCAAAGAGAAGGCGGACACTTATCACTCTATGCTCCGGTCGGACGAGCTGATGATTACTGCCGATACAATCGTTTGGCTGGACGGACGGGTATTGGGCAAGCCCAAAGACAGGGAAGAAGCCATGCAGATGTTGCGGGATATGTCCGGCCGCACCCACGAAGTGTTCACCGGCGTTTGCATCACTACCACGGAGTGGCAGCGCAGTTTCACTGCCCAGACTGAAGTTCGTTTCTCTGAATTGAGCGAAGAAGAAATTGCCTATTATGTAGATAAGTACCAGCCGATGGACAAGGCCGGAGCTTACGGTGTGCAAGAATGGATTGGCTTTATCGGAGTGGAGTATATATCGGGCAGTTATTATAATATAATGGGACTCCCCGTACAGAAACTGTACAGGGAGTTACAGAAGGTTTAAATTAAGTCCATCATCAGAGGAATGTCTTTTTCGTCGATGCCTTGCTTGACGAGTGTATCCTTGTCTTTACTGAACATTTCCCAAAAGACTTCCCGGCTACCGCTTTCCAGGGCTGCTTTGCCGTAGAGCTCAGCAGCCTTTTCTATATTCCCCAGTCTCCAGGCAACGTGTCCGGCATTGAGATAGTCGGTGGCAAGAGGCTTGGAGGCAAGTATCTTTTCGTAATATTTCATTGCCTGCTCATACTTGCCGCTGACAAAGGAGCACCAGCCTATGGCACGCCACGCCTTGATGCAGTTGCCTTCTATGAAATCCAGTTTGAAGAAGTATTGCAAAGCCTCTTCGTATTTCTCTTGTTCGGCAAGGCAACTTCCGGCATAGAACAGGATGGCATGGTTTTCCGGTTGAATAGCTTCTGCCTTCTTATAATATTCCAGTGCGGCAGTAAAGTCCTTCATCTGCCGATAGCAAGTGGCAAGATGGCGGATGGTCCACACATGATCGGGCTTCAGCACGTCAGCTTTCAGGTAAGCATCCACAGCTTCCTTGTAGCGTTTCTCCTTTTGCAGGCAATAGCCTGCCTTCTGGAAGATGTCTGCATCTGCATGATTCAGCGCTATCAGCTCCTGATACAGTTCCAGTGCTTCTGCCGGATGCTCTTTGCGGAAGTGGAAGTCGGCAATGACTACCAGTAATTCGGGCTTGCACAGAATCTTCTTCAATGCCGGAATGCGGTGCAAGGCAATCTCGTCTTTGAAGATGTCGTGGAACTCATGCCTGCGTTGGTTCAACTTGTAGAACCGGTATAAGTCATGGACATGCTGATTGCTGATAACATCCGGGCGTTGGGCATATTGCTGAAGGGTGGAGGACTTGCTTTCGTCCATCAACTCATTCAAATCTTGCGATGTCATTTGGCTGAGCATCATGTTGCGTTGTGCCTGCGGGATGTGCGCCATGGTGAAGCAAAGGGAATACTTGTCACTGTTGCAGAAGAATCCCGATTGCAACAGAAGGGACAGGATTGCATTATCTCCCGTCGGTTTCAACCCGAACTCTTTGACGATGCTTGAATGCTGCATATCGAACGGATAGAACCAGTTCTGTACTTCCCTAAAGAACGGATAACTTTTGAGTTGGGCAAATGTACTCATATTTACATCAGCACCTTCCAGTTGCAACTCGTTCATTTCGCGTATCTTGTCGCCCAGGCCGGAACTCTCGAAGGCTTTCTCCCAATCCGGGTTGCGGTCGTTCTCGTCGGTACTATCTTCGAAGCCGTACTTCATGTTGCGCATGATGTTCACGTTCTTCATCATTTCAGGAATAATCTCTTCGCGCATCTTCTTATCAATCTTTTCCGTCTCCTGACTGCGAAGCATTTCGATATAGACACGGTTCAGTTGCTTGCCGAAGCTACCGTCTTCATCGAGCAGAGAAAGACGGGCGATCAGTTCGGGATAGAGCGACAAACGGGTAGGGTGGGAGTGAAGCACGAAAACAATGGCTATCAATGCACGTTGGTTTACCCGCGCATCTGCGTGGGTTGCAGCATCCAGCAGCCACGAAAACTTGCGTGTGTCGAAACACTCTATCAGGCTCAGCATGACGGCGCTCGTGAACAGGCATAAGTCATTGACAGGCAGCAGTTCCGATTCCAGCAATCCTTTGGCTTGTTGCTCTTCTTCTGCCGACCAGTCGCTGTTGCACCAGGTAGAGAGGAAGAGAACTTGAGACGTTTCTTCATGCCGTTTCAGCACGGCATCCAGCCCCTGGCTGTCCGGCATCAGTTGGCAAACGGCCATATCATCCGGGAAAGATTCCAGTATCTTTTGCATATTGGCGATATCATACTCCCTCGGCAGATACGTCCGGTTATTGCGCAAAGCATGATAATAGTGGTTGGATACTTCGTCGAGCAAGTTGAGGCGTGTCTGGTCGGTGATTTCCCATGTGTCGGCCAGCAGTTGGCGGTACAACTTCTGCCGTTCGGGGTCATTCACTCCTTGCCGCATATACTGCAACATATATTGGTAGGACGTCTGTACTTGCTCCAGCCGGTTGCGTAGTGTCCAGTCGCTGCTGTTCCACAGAAAGGCTTCCAACTGGGATTGCGCTTCTTTCAAACGTCTTTGTCCCAGCAGGAGGATGATATGCTGATATTGATCTTGTATGGCTTGTTCGTTCATAAGTCTGTATCTTTAAGAGATGTACTTTACAAAACTACAAAAAGAATGCCAAAAAGTTCGGTCATTTTGAAGAATACTGTCTCCTTTCTTAGAAACGAACCTGCAACTGTGCTTGCAGCAGGTTGGAGTTCTCGCCTTTATGGCGGTTGCAATAAGTATATTGAGCCTGTAAACGACACTTGGGGTAGAACCAATATTGTACGCCTGCCACGTAGTTGGTCTGCTTGTCATCAATGGTTTTGTTCTTGTTCAGGTAGTCGTACGAGGCAATCACGTCGAACTTGGGCAATACATGGGCGGACAGGGTTGCATAGTAACCGTTGCTTTTCACATGTCCGTCCTTTCCTTCCAGATACTCCGTGCGTATATCAATAGGATCGGTTTTGATGGTGGCGCCTGCCGACCAACGGTTGCGGGTGTAGTTCTCACCTACGGCAATGTCCGGGTTGATGGAAGATGTGGCTACGGCACATCCTTTTCCTTTAATGAAGGAACCGCCTACCGACAGCCATTCCAGCGGATGTACCATCAGGCTGCCTACAATATCTTTCTGATTGTTTCTGTCCTTCATATTAATGCCTTGTCCGTTCATCACGGCCAGGTTGTAGCTCACCAGTTTTTTAAATAGGTCGCCATAGATCAGCAGTCCCATGTCGCGGCCGCCACTGGAACTGTACAACGGATCGCTTCCATTGATACCTGCCATGTAATTGGTGGCTTGCGAATAGCAGTTTATCAACTCAACGAAGCAGGGAGACATCGGGTTCTCGATGGTATACATTGTTTTGAATTGTCCGATTCGAGCCGTGAGTTGCGGCAGGAAGTGATATTCCGTATATGCTTCCAGTATCTTCCCGGTATTGGCGAAGCTGTACATGAAGTAGCATGTCCACTTGTCGGTAATTTTGCCACTTGCCATAAAGATCACTCTCTTTATGTCGAAAGTATTTTCGGTTCCTTCGCCTTCATCATCATAGGTATATCCCACCTGGGCATAGCCGGCGAGGGAGATGCGGTCTTTCAAAGTATTGACTACGTCGTTCAGGCAAGCGTCTTGCGCTTTTAAGATGCAGGCTGCCGACAGAAGGAGGCAGGATAGTAGAATTCGTCTCATGTGTAAGGATCGAAATAGTAGTAAAAAAGGCAACCCTTTTTTCAAAGAGCTGCCTTTTGGTATGAATGTGATTTGATTATTCGTTGATAGCAGCGATACCCGGAAGAACTTTTCCTTCGATTGCTTCGAGCAATGCACCACCACCGGTAGATACGTAAGATACGCCGCTTGCCAAGCCGAACTTGTTGACGCAAGCTACAGAGTCACCACCACCTACAAGTGAGAAAGCACCTTTCTTGGTAGCTTCTACGATGGCTTCGCCTACTGCACGTGAACCGTGAGTGAAGTTCTCGAATTCGAATACACCCGTAGGACCGTTCCAAAGAATAGTCTTGGAGTTCTTGATAACCTCTGTAAAGATTTCCTCTGTCTTAGGACCGATGTCAAGACCTTCCCAACCGTCAGGAATTTCGTCAACCGGACAGAACTTAGTGTTGGCATCGTTAGAGAAAGCGTCAGCAATCTTAGCGTCTACAGCCAATACAAGGTTTACACCTTTTTCTTTTGCCTTCTTCATCAGGTCGAGAGCCAGGTCAAGCTTGTCGTCTTCGCAGATAGAGATACCGATCTTACCGCCCATAGCCTTGGTGAAAGTATAAGTCATACCACCGGCAATGATCAGGTTGTCTACCTTGCTCAGCAGGTTCTCGATGATTTCGATCTTGGAAGAAACTTTAGAACCACCCATGATAGCAGTGAACGGACGTTGGATGTCGTTCATCACTTTGTCAACAGCTTTCACTTCTTTCTCCATCAGGTAACCGAACATCTTGCTGTCTTTATCGAAATATTTAGCGATCAATGCCGTAGAAGCGTGTGCACGGTGAGCCGTACCGAAAGCGTCGTTTACGTAGCAGTCTGCGTAAGAAGCCAACTTCTTGGTAAATTCCTTCTGGCTTTCCTTCACAGCAGCCTTGGCAGCTTTCTTTTCGTCGTCTGTAGCATCTTCTGCCAAACCACGGGGTTTGCCTTCTTCTTCTGCATAGAAGCGGAGGTTTTCGAGCAGCAATGCTTCACCCGGTTGCAGAGCGGCAGCCTTTACAGCAGCTTCTTCGCCCATACAGTCGTTAGCAAACTGTACTTCAATACCCAGCAGGTCAGACAAATGTTTCAGGATATGTTTCAAAGAGAACTTGTCAGCCGGGCCTTTCGGACGGCCGAGGTGAGAACCGATAATTACACTACCACCGTCAGCCAAAATCTTCTTCAGCGTAGGAAGAGCGGCACGCATACGGGTATCATCTGTGATGTTGAAGTTTTCGTCCAGGGGCACATTGAAGTCCACGCGAACGAATGCCTTTTTTCCGGCAAAGTTAAATTGATCAATTGTCATAATGCTCTATATTATTAAAAGTGTTACTAATTCCTTTTTGTGAGTGCAAAGTTAGCATTAATTTCTTTCTTTTGCTATGAATTCGTCATTTATTCTTCCTCCTTATTACTCTCTTTGCCAACTTTATACTTCTGGCAGTAATATTTGCACATTAATTGTAAACCGCAGTTATCACATTGAGGAGTACGTGCCTGGCATACATACCGCCCGTGCAGAATGAGCCAATGGTGGGCTATCGGAATATCGGCTTCGGGAATGTGTTTCACCAACTCTTTCTCCACGCTGAAGGGGGTTGTACATTTATCCGATACCAATCCGAGGCGGTGGCTGACGCGGAATACATGCGTGTCTACCGCCATTGCAGCTTTGTTGAAAACAACCGATTGGATGACGTTGGCCGTCTTGCGTCCCACGCCGGGTAGTTTGACAAGTTCTTCCAATGTATCAGGCACTTCGCTGTTAAAGTCTTTCACCAGCATCTGTGCCATGCCGACGAGGTGTTTGGCTTTGTTGTTAGGGTAAGACACACTGCGGATATATTCGTACACCACTTCGGGAGTTGTTGCGGCAAGCGCTTCGGGAGTGGGGAAGTCTTGGTAAAGCGCGGGGGTAATCATGTTTACCCGTTTGTCCGTGCATTGTGCGGAGAGAATAACGGCTATCAGCAACTCAAACGGGTTTCCATAATGCAACTCGGTTTCAGCTATGGGGCGGTTCTCCCTGAACCACGCTATTATCTTTTCATATCGTTCTTTCTTTCTCATCTTAGCTTATTATTATCGTAGTGAGGAGATACTCTTAGTTTGAAATAAAAGATGGAAACCACCGTGAGGCAAGCCCCCACGAAGTACGCCATATCAAAGGACGTGATTTGGGCGATATATCCTCCGGCTGTCAGTCCGATGCCGATACCTACGTCCCACGAAGTCAGGTAGGTGGAAGTGGCTGTTCCGCGTTGGCTGTTGGGCGCCAGGTTCACGAACATGGTGTTGAAGGCGGGGAACATCGTTCCGAAACCTACTCCCAGCAGAAGGGCAACCATGAAGAAGAGTATGTTCGTCAGTTCCGGCATCGACTTCATCAGAAGACCGCAGGCGGACAGGATGAAGAAGCAGGCGCAAACCAGGTATAACCCTAATGTGATGACTTGGGTGATGCGCCCTTTGTCTACCTGCCGCCCCGAGAACATGCGCGATACCGCCATGCCGATAGCCATAAAGGTGAAGAACAGTCCTGAGTTCAGGGTGATTCCTATCTCTTTGGCATACATGGCTATGTAGGTACTTGTCATTCCGTAAGGAACGGAAAGCAGCAGCAACGCAATGCCCGCGGGAATGCCTTTCAGCAATACGAAGCGGTCCAGTGAGATCGGTTCGCGTTTTACCGGTTGCTTGGGCGGTGTCTTAACGAGGCACGCAGCTATAAAGCCGATGATTCCGGATACGAGCGAGCAGGCAAAAATAGTTTCAAAGGAGTAGATGTCGTGCATGAAAAGACCTATCATCGGCCCGAAGCTCATGGCGGAATTATTCATTAGTCCGTAGTATCCCACTGCTTCGCCGCGGCGCGAAGAGGGAGTGATGTCGATGACAATCGTATTCCCCGCCACCGTCACCATTCCGAATGCAAGTCCGTGAACCACCCTCAACATAATGAAGATAGACAGAATGCCTGCCAGCATATATCCGGCAAAGATGGTGATGAAGATAAAGTAGGCCACCAGATAGAGAGGTTTTCGTGCCAGTGTGTCGAGCAGATATCCCGAGAAAGGACGTATGCAGAGCGAGGCAATGGTGTAGCACGACAGAATAACGCCTACTACGGCATTTCCGGTATTGAATACTTCGGTCAGGTAGAAAGGCAGAACCGGAAGTATCAGATAAAAGGCAAAGTACAAGAGAAAGTTGGCTGCCAGTATGAGGCAATAACCTGGGGTTACAAGTCTGTCTTTTGCCATAGTGTAAGAAATTATTCACCACAGATTACACAGATTGACACAGATTTTCTTGAGTAATCTGTGTTAATCAGTGTAATCTGTGGTGAGAAAATTAATAAGCCGCTTCGAATTCTTTCAAGAAGCGAGTATCGTTTTCAGAGAACATACGAAGGTCTTTCACCTGATACTTCAGGTTCGTGATGCGTTCTATACCCATACCCAGGGCATATCCGCTATACACCTTACTGTCGATGCCGCTGGCTTCCAGCACGTTCGGGTCTACCATACCGCATCCCAGGATTTCCACCCAACCTGTATGCTTGCAGAAGGGGCATCCCTTACCGCCGCAGATGTTGCAGCTGATATCCATTTCGGCACTCGGTTCGGTGAACGGGAAGTACGACGGACGCAGACGAATCTTAGTGTCATTGCCGAACATCTCTTTGGCAAAAAGCAGCAATACCTGCTTCAAGTCGGTGAAGGATACGTTCTTGTCCACATACAAGGCTTCCACTTGGTGGAAGAAGCAGTGGGCGCGGTAGCTGATGGCCTCGTTGCGGTAAACACGTCCCGGGCAGATGATGCGGATGGGCGGTTGGGCATTCTCCATCACACGAACCTGTACGCTACTGGTGTGTGTGCGCAGAACGATGTTCTTGGCTACGTCCTTTTCGTTTGCTTCAATAAAGAAGGTATCCTGCATGTCGCGGGCCGGATGGTCTTCGGCGAAGTTCAGTGCAGAGAACACGTGCCAGTCGTCTTCCATTTCGGGGCCTTCGGCAATGCTGAAGCCGAGGCGGGCAAATATATCAATGATTTCGTTCTTTACAATCGTGAGCGGGTGGCGTGTACCCAGTTCCACCGGATAGGCGGAACGTGTCAGGTCCAGGTCATCGCAACCGGTGTCCTGGCTTTCGAACTGTTCTTTCAGGGCGGCAATCTTTCCTTGCGCTTTGTCCTTCAGTTCGTTCAATCTCATGCCCACTTCTTTCTTCAGGTCAGCAGGTACGTTACGGAAGTCCGCCATCAGTTCGTTGATGGCTCCTTTCTTGCTGAGGTATTTGATGCGTAGTGCTTCCAGTTCCTCGGCGTTAGCGGCTTTCAGCGCTTCTACTTCTTGCAGAAGCTGATTGATTTTAGCTATCATATCGTTGTTGTCTTATTTATTTTCTCAGTTAAAACGGTGCAAAGATACAATTTTCTTAGTATATCGCTTCTTTAGATAGTGTTTTAATTTTAGGCAAAACAGGATAACGCTTGTTTTGTCTTTGAATTTTAGTAAGAGACGTGGAGTATCTTAATATACTTTATGTAACTTTGCGCCCGATTTCAATTAATGATATCTTAATAGTATGGTACAGAGCCTAAGACCGCCGGTTCGTAGAATAGCTTTCCCTATTCTCATTGCGTTGAGCATTTCTCACTGTCTGAACGACATGCTGCAATCCGTTATTTCAGCACTATATCCATTGTTTAAAGACGATTTGTCTTTGAGTTTCGCCCAAATCGGATTGATTACGCTGACCTATCAGATGTCGGCTTCCGTGTTCCAGCCATTGATGGGACTGCTTTTTGATAAGCGTCCCGTCGCCTGGTCACTGCCCATCGGCATGAGCTTTACACTGGTCGGGATCTTGAACCTGGCATTTGCCACCAACTTGTATTGGGTCATGGCGTCTGTCTTTGTCGTAGGCATCGGCTCTTCAGTATTGCACCCGGAGGCTTCGCGCATCACTTTCCTGGCTTCCGGTGGAAAGCGCGGACTGGCTCAGTCCCTCTTCCAGGTGGGTGGAAACCTGGGCGGCTCGCTCGGCCCGTTGCTGGTGGCTTTGCTGGTAGCCCCTTATGGGCGTAGCCATGTTGCTTTGTTCTCCATGCTTGCTGTGCTTGCCATTTTGGTAATGATACCCATTTGCCGTTGGTTCAGTGCCTATCTGACTCATCTGAAAAAGCGTCCGGCGCTTGCCGAGAAGGTTGTGGCGCGTCCGCTTTCATCAAGAATGACTACGTTTGCCATCACCATTCTGCTGATACTTATCTTTTCCAAGTACATCTACATGGCAAGTTTGACGAGTTACTATACCTTTTATCTTATTCATAAATTTGGTGTCAGCATCCCGCAATCGCAGGTATTCCTGTTTGTATTCCTGGTAGCTACTGCCATAGGCACGCTGGTGGGAGGCCCCGTGGGCGACAAGATAGGACGCAAATATGTGATATGGGCTTCTATCCTGGGCACGGCTCCGTTCAGTCTGCTCATGCCCCATGTAGGGCTGATGTGGACAGTGATTTTAAGTTTCTGTGTCGGTCTGATTCTTTCATCCGCCTTTCCTGCCATCTTGCTGTATGCGCAGGAATTGCTTCCCAATAAACTGGGACTTATCTCCGGTCTTTTCTTCGGTTTTGCCTTTGGTATTGCCGGCATCGCTTCGGCTGTATTGGGCGGGATGGCAGATAAATTCGGCATCGAATCCGTCTACAATGTCTGTGCCTTTATGCCCCTGCTGGGATTGGTGGCGTGGTTCCTGCCCGATTTGAAAAAGGCGTAAGGCTATAAAAAGCGTGCTAAAAATCTTTATGTGAACTTTAAGCAAATTTCAAGTGAGTGCCGACTTTTCTTATTATCTTTGTTCACAAATAAAACTATATTATTTGATGGACAAACAGATTAAGACGGATAACGATTATAAGATATGGTTGGCAGAGCTAAAACACCGTATTCGCCAGTCACAGATAAAAGCAGCAGTGAAAGTAAATACGGAGTTGATTCGTATGTATTGGGAACTGGGACAAGATATTGTAGAAAAACAATCGGAAAGCAGATGGGGGAAAGGTTTTTTCAATGAATTGAGTCGGGATCTCAAAGAGACTTTTCCTGATATGGAGGGTTTTTCTGTTACCAATTTGAAGTATATGAAACGGATGTATCTGTTTTATAGTCAGGATAATATAATTCGTCAGCAACTTGCTGACGAATTACATGAACACTTGCTGTTTGCTATTCCGTGGTGGCATCATATTGTGCTGATGACAAAATGCAAGACTGTTGATGAAGCACTGTTTTATATTCACAAAGTGGTGGAGAATGGTTGGAGTCGTAATGTATTGATGAATTTCATTGAAGCCGGTTTGTATAAGGCAGAAGGTAAGGCTCTTACAAATTTTACAAATTGCTTGCCGAATCCGCAAAGTGATTTGGCGCAGCAAACATTGAAAGACCCGTATAATTTTGATTTTCTGACAATGCGTGAGGGATATGCAGAGCGGGAATTGGAAGATGCCCTTACTAAGAATATCACTAAACTGCTTTTGGAGCTTGGAAATGGCTTTGCTTATGTGGGCAGGCAAGTACGGCTGGAAATAGGAGAGGAGGAATATTTTGCGGATTTGCTGTTCTATAATTATAAACTTCGTTGTTTCGTTGTAACGGAACTAAAGACGGGACGATTCAGGGCAGAATACATCAGCAAATTAGGTTTGTATGTCTCTGCTGTAAATCATCAGATGCGGCATGAAGATGATAATCCGACTATTGGTTTATTGATTTGCAAAACAAAAGATGAAGTAGTAGCCAAATATACGCTGGAAAATACAAACCAGCCTATCGGCATATCCGAATATCAGTTAGCAGAATCATTTCCTAAGGACTTTAGGAGTTCCTTGCCGAGCATTGAAGAAATAGAAAAGGAATTGAAGGACGAGTAGTTTTTGTTTTGTAATCCGAAAAGAGAGCGGAAAGAAGCGGCAGAGGCTGCACTCACATTCCGTGAGGCAGCCTCTTCTTTTAATTACCAATTACCTTATTTTACATCAATGAATTTCTTGGTTTTTGCCTTTTCTTGTTCGGCATATTTGGGCAAGGTGATGTTCAGTACACCGTTTTCTACATTAGCGGCAATCTTTTCTTTGTCTACATCGTCCGGCAAGACCATTGTCTGTTCAAACTTGGAGTATGAGAATTCACGACGCAGATAGCGGCCTTCTTTCTTGTCCTCTTCTTTGTGTTCAATTTTCTTCTCCATGCTGATGACCAGGTTGTTGTCTTCATCAATGTGTACGTTGAAATCTTCCTTCGTCATGCCCGGAGCAGCCAATTCTACTTTGTACTCTTTTTCAGTTTCAAATACGTTGATAGCGGGGGCGGTTGCATTAGCCTTCACCATCCAATCGTTATCAAAGAAATCATTAAAAATACTCGGTAACCAATTCTGAGTTCTTCTTACTGGCATCATAGTTATAGTCTCCTATTCGTTTAAGTTAAACATATATTCACTGACAATATTGCAAACCTCATGCCATTGCATTTCTGCTTACTTTATTGCCGATTTGTCAGAGGAATAGTGACTAAATTACTCGATAAATGCCATTTTTACTATCTTATTTATTAAATTTAATTGATTTTTAAAGTTATATTCATTACGGCGTCGGATGATATATCCGTTGTGACGGGTAGACAGACTATTTGAGATACTTCCTGTTTACATCTTCCAGAATCTGCATCTGCTGAATAGCAATTTGGTTAAGGCGAACAAGTCTTTCGTGCTGCGGAAGTCCTTCGTTGATGAATACGGCATTAAGGTTTTCCATATTCGAGAGACAAATAAGTTCGTTGACAGAAGCATAGTCGCGTACGTTTCCTTTCAGGTCGGGATGGGCATCGCGCCATTCGAGGGCAGTGACGCCGAACATGGCTACATTCAGCACATCGGCTTCGCTGGCATAGATGCGCGAGGCTTGCTGAGGAGTGACTTCTGCCGGGATGAGGTTTTGCTTGATGGCATCGGTGTGGATGCGGTAGTTTATTTTCGACAACTCCCGCTTTGCACTCCAGCCTATCTGTGCTTGTTCTTGCTCCTTAAGGCGCTGGAACTCTTCAATCAAATAGATTTTAAAAGGTACGCTTATGGCTGAACCGAATTCAAATGCTATATCCTTATGAGCATAAGTGCCACCGTATTTCCCTTTCTTTACGATGATGCCGATAGCATCTGTCTTTTCAAGCCATTCCGAAACACTCATTACAAAACTCGGTAATCCGGCTTGTGATTAAAAGTGGTCAAATTCGACCACTTTAAAATTGGGATTGTGAACCATTTCCCATGTTCCAAGAAATTCAAGTGTATATCGGTTGCGCAACCAATTTTTTATTATATCTGCTGCACGGCTTTCGCTTTCTTTGGCATTTGCCATATCTGTCAACGAAATGTAATCTAAAGCGTTTACTGATACAACTGTTATTCCTTTGTTCTGAACTATTATTTTGGCCATCTTATCTCCTTTTGTTTAAATGCCTGTAAAGGTAATTCTTTTTCTATAATTTCCAACACAATCTTTCAAAGTACGCTTTTGGTTTCTAATATTTGATGTGTGTCACTGGTAGCAGGGTTTATAAATCATTTACTCTACCGCCACATCGTTGTTTCCCCCTTCCTGCCATTCTGTAATGCTGGTGGTGGCGGTGACAGATACCTTTACTGTTGGATCGGTTGGGGTGGACGGATCATCCGGCTTTGTTATTACTCCTTCTCCCGGTAATATGCGCACTTTGAGGCTTTGATTGATGCCTACATCCAGGGTGCGATCCATATAGTAGGTGTATTGAGTATTTCCGGTCTCGTATTGAAAGAGGAGATCACCTTTTTGGAAGGTTTGGGGCAGGATGGTGAGGATGATGCTCCGGTTTTCTTTTAAGGAGTGTGTATATGAGGTTTTATTGCCGCTTGCGGTTTTTATGGTGGCAGTACGGAAATCTACTTCGGCGGTGGGTGCCAGGTAGAGGTCGATGGTGTTGTTCAAGGTGTAACCGTCTTCGCAATCCAGTTTGAGGCGGGCAAGGCGGTGCTTCACGTTGACGGCTTTGTTCTCTGCGGGGGCAAAGCCGAGTTGCAGGCCTTTGGGGTAGCGGGATAGATCGCTTTGTCTGAGGGTAACGATGGCGTTGCGCATGTCGATGGGCGGAATGGAGGCAGTGAGCAGGGTTATCCCGTTTAAGGAAGGAGAGGTAGAGTTGCTTTTCCATTCCCAACGGTTGCTGGCTGCATCTTTGCATACGACGTCTTGGCTGAACGTAGCGTAAGGGGAGTCCGTTGAACTGAGTCCTGCAATGGTTGCCTCTGTACCTACGGCAGCGCGGGTGAGGACAGGGAGCCAGTTGTCGGACTCAGTGGCTTCGGGAACTTCGGACACATCGCGGCTACAACCCGTAACGAGGAGACAAAGAGATAAGATATAGAGTAATGTATATTTCATAAAAATCTGTGTTAATCTGTGTAATCTGTGGTGAGCCATTATCCCGGGAACACCACATCCCCGTCCCCATCTCCGAACGGATCGTCTTCTACTGTTGACACAAAGCCGTATTCTATGGCTACTTCGATGATGGTTACTTCGGGGGATTCATAGGAATTATTCATATGTTCGAGGTGCTTTTGGTTGTTCATAATGCGATTCATTTTAGAAAGTTAGGATGGTACGGACGTAACATGGTCTTATCCAATGCTGATCACTAGCTACATATTTAGCAGAATTGCTTTGCCCTTGTACATAGCCGAATATATTATAATCCGGTGCATTCGTACCTGTATTAGGGTTCGAACCATTAATCTGATAATACCAGACGTCTGTGTTGTGAAGTGGACTTGACGACCAATAGCGACTGTTATTTCTGGTCTCTATAAACTTATTGCCACCGGCAACCACCAAAAGTTCCGATAGTCCTTCACATTCAATAAAGTCCGTTAGTTGCTGAATGGAAGGTAGATACCAACCGCTGCTTGCAGTAGGAGCAGCAGGAAAAGCCGAATTCTCTATAGGCTTATAATCGGAAGCAACTTTGAAAGCCCAATAATGATTTGCCCAAGCAACGTCTATGTTTACATTCTTGTATGCCTCTAATCCACGGATAATTTTTGTATTCTTGTAACCGTCATATTGAGGCAGACAATTCACATACATACTCACTGCTATACCTTTCACTTCTTCAACCACGCCCCATGCCCCTGAACGGGTATCAGCATCTTTCAATGCCCCCACATATCCATGAATGGAATTAAGTTTATTTTCATAATCTGCCACCTTGTCCGCCTCCCCCACACCTACTTTGAACACAATGCCGATACAATTGAACTCCCTTACTTTTTCTCCCATTTCTTTGGGTACCAGGAATCCCTTTCCTGTAGAGGTCATGCAATAGAAATCTCCTTTCTGCATCAAGGCGGTGGTATACGTCCCGCCTTCTATCGTTTGGGCGTAAGCGTATCGGGTATTAGCTGCCGGCGAATTAGGAATGTTCAATACTTTTTTGTAGGTCGTACTGTTAGTTTCATCGGTGTAGGTGTAAAAGGAGTGTACCTCGCCTCCCGCAAAATTGTTAGGAAGGATATACCTATAACTGCCATCTTCGGCGGAGTAGGGATAGTATCTTTTGTCACCGATTATAAAACTGACATCGGAGATATGGGATTTGGTTTTTATCACCGTACTATTTCCGTCATCCAACGTATACTGCACGTCCGGATGAATGGAAACGGAGGAATGGACATGCTTCAACTCTACGTTCAATATCTTTAGAGGTACGCCCTTGTTATCCGAAGTCCACACCATCAGGTCGGATGCACGATAGTCGGCTTCAAGCCGCTGGTTCTCTTTCACAGGGAATTTGGATTTTAAGCCTTCTGTACCGTCGATAGTAGTTACTCCGTCAACATCCGTGCTATATGGGTAATAGACAATATAACTGACATTGGTCAGCGTATAATCATAGTAATAGATGCTTTTGCCGGTAGTTTCGGTATTTACTGTCTCTTCGTCGAAACTCCAATTAGTTCCGTCGTATACATATGGCAGGTTATTAGCTACTGCAACATTGTTTACCAGCACAATAACCCCTATGCGGTCGCCCTCTTCAAAAGTTATTGCACTGCCATTATCGGCAATGCGGGTGCCGGGTGTACCATTCATGACGAAATCACCGGCGCTGACGCTCAATTTCAACGATTCTGTCTGTTGCAAAATGTGTTCCGTATCATCCTCGCAACAAGATAGAAGCAGAATGAAGGATAGAAATATAGTTATCAGTTTCATCATTTATACGGAGTTTAAAAGGTTAATACAGTACGGATATAGTATTTGGTAGTTTTCGCTATAGAATAGGGGGTACCGTTACTCACCTGAACACGCCAGGCATTAGTGTTGCTTGCTTCGCTACTCGACCAATAGTAGTTATTAACAAGGGCAC
>JAUUPT010000133.1 GCA_030843315.1 Bacteroidaceae bacterium
AATTAGTGGTGGCTAAAATATGATTCGTAATCTTTTTTTAATTTTTTACATGGTTTCTTTGTTATAACCTTTTTTTTTCTATCTGTGGGTCTCGCGGCGTAGGAAAAACGACTCTGATGTTGCAATACATCAAGCTGAATTATTCGTCCGGAAGCCGTGAGGTGCTCTATTGTACACTCGATAGTATTTATTTCAGTAATCATACGTTGCTTGAATTGGTTGAGAAATTCTATCTTCAAGGCGGTAAACACTTGTTTCTGGATGAAGTACATAAATATCCCACCTGGAGCAAGGAGCTTAAAGAAGTTTATGATCTGTATCCGTCCATGCGGATTGTATTCAGCGGTTCATCGCTACTCAATATATTAAATGCCGATGCAGACCTTTCCAGAAGATGCCTGCCCTATAATATGTATGGTTTGTCATTCCGCGAGTTCCTGATGTTTTATAAGAATATCAATATCCCGGCATTTTCTTTGCCGGATATATTGGAGAATGCCGGTTCTATTTGTCAGGAGGTGAATGAGCAGTGCCGTCCGGTACAGATGTTCAATGAGTATCTGCATGATGGATACTACCCGTTTTTTACCGGTAACCGGGAAGATTACTACATGAGCATTGAAAATGTAGTAAACCTTATTCTGGAGCAGGAAATGCCTCTGTTGTGCGGAGTCGATCCTGCTTATGTCAGAAAGCTGAAAGCTTTGCTGGGCATCCTTGCTTCATCTGTTCCTTACGAAGTCGATATCACCAAACTGGCAGGAACCATCGGGCTTACCCGAAACTCGGTGATTGCCTATCTTCAAAATCTGGATCGTGCCGAACTGCTTAAGCTGTTGTATTCCGATATTACTTCTGTCAAAAAGATGCAGAAACCGGATAAGATTTATCTTCAGAATCCGAACTTGCTTTATGCTATTGCTTCTATGTCTGTACAGATTGGCACGGCAAGGGAGACTTTTGTGGTGAGCCAGCTGTCTGTAAATCATGAGGTCGAATACGGAAAAACACAGGGTGATTTTGTTGTCGACCATAAATACACCTTTGAAGTGGGCGGGGCGGACAAAACTTTCAAGCAAATTGCTGATTTACCGGATTCCTTCATTCTCGCTGATAATATAGAATACGCTACAGGAAAGAAACTGCCATTGTGGATAGTGGGGTTGACGTATTGATGCGGATTCCGTTTCTCACTTCCCCCTCTTTCTCTGCGTAGCCAGCATATTATTAATCTGCTGCCGCACATTATCGACCTTTGCCCCCGACGTCACTTGAGAGGCAAAAGGAAGGATCACCTCGATGAAGGCGGCTTTTACTACTGTGTCTTTCCGGATATGAGGCTCGTCGAGCATGATGCCCACTACTTCGGCGAGCTCATGCGCTGTGGTGCATGAGCTGATGAGCCGCACATACTCCCGCATTTTCTTCACGTCGGGCACGTAGGTGAATAGCTGGCATTCGGTGTCGCTCAAGTTGTCAATGCTCTCAGAATCTTCAGGATGATGGGCGACCTCGGCAAACCGGTCGCCATGGAAGTTCTGAACGGCGGTAGTAGCCACTGGGGCTATTATATTCGTACCGCCGAATATATTTATCTCTATCTCGGGTTTGTTGTTCATATTAGTGTTTTCTGTCTCCATTTTAATCAACTATTTTCAACGCCTTATTAATGAACGCTCAATGAATATAAATAGGTAGTAAATGCCTGTTAACGGATTGGTGCGTATGGTTTGTATTCCGTAATTTTGTTGACATAAATCAAACAAAAGGAATAAATATGAAAGAATATATCATGTCTTTTTTCAATGCTCCCATCACCAACAAAGTGCCCGCAGGAGTATGCAGTGTGGCAGGGCTTCATACATTTATCACTTCCAACGAATATCTGAAGGAAATGACTCTGAAAGTAAGGTCTGAAACAGAAGATGAAAAGCTGTTTCGCAGAAAAAAGCAGACATTACTGCCTTACGTCACACCGGCGGGCGTCTTTTCGTACTGCAAGGAACAATGCATTGTGGTGCCGTCGGGGCTTTTTGTGATAGACATCGACCATCTGGACTCTGCTGCCGAAGCCGAAGCATGGCGCGACCGACTTTTTGCCGACGAAACGCTGAAGCCCGACCTTGCCTTCGTCAGTCCCGGAACAAAAGGCGTGAAACTGCTTGTACCCTATCGGACAGACCTCAAAGAGAGCCTGAAACAATCGTTTGACACCGCCGTACACAGCGCCTGGGAGTATCTGGAATGGCGTCACGGGCTGAAAGCCGATACTGCCAACGCCGATATGTCGAGAGCTTGTTTCCTTGCCTGCGACCCCGATGCGAAAATCTCCACCCATTAACCCCCAACTATCAACTATCAACTATCAACTAAAAAAATGAACAACATTGACATTTTAGACTCGTTGGCAACTGCCGTCGAGCAGGCTGGCGCCGACCTGGCTCCCACTTATCAGGAATATATGCCGCTGGCATTTGCCGTGGCAAACAGTTGCGGAGAGCAGGGCAGAAGCCTGTTTCACCGTATTTGCCGGATGTCCGGGAAGTATAAACAGGCAGATGCCGACAAACTTTACGGCCATGCCTTGCAGAACGGACGGGGCGGCAATTCATTGGGAACCGTGTTCCACCTGGCAGAATTGGCGGGCGTGAAGATAGACCGGAAACTTGCAAACTTGCAAAACTTGCAGGCGCCTGCTGTGTCTACACACACGTACGCGCGAGAAGCCCCCGCAGTAGATACTTCCGGCCGGCAAACGACGGAGAGCGTGCAGGCGGTGCCTGTATCCTTGCCCTGTTTTCCCGAATACCAATGGCCCGGCTTCCTGCAACAGGTGGCGGATTGCGGTGAATCGCCCGCCCAACGGGACATCCTGCTGTTGGGAGCAGTCACCGTCCTGGGAGCCACCATCAACAAACTGATGAACATCGTCTATGGACGCAAAATCAATCATCCCTGTCTGCAAACATTCGTCATCGCCCCGCCCGCTTCCGGCAAAGGCGCGCTGACCTGGGTGCGGCGCCTGGTGGAACCCGTGCACGAGTCGCTGATGGACGCGTACCACGAAAAAATGAAGGCCTACCGGCAGGAGAAGGTAGGGTGGGACGTACTGGGCAAAGAAAAAGCCAACAAACCGGAGCCCGAACAACCCGGAATGAAAATGTTCCTCATCGCAGGCGACAACTCCGGTGCGGGTATGCTGGAAAACCTGATAGAGGCAGACGGAACCGGACTTATCTGCGAAACCGAAGCCGACACCGTAAGTACTGCCATAGGTACCGATTACGGCCATTGGAGCGACACGCTCCGCAAAAGCTTCGACCACGAACGACTCGCCTTCAACCGCCGTACCAACCATGAATACCGCGAATGCAAGAAGTCCTGTCTCAGCGTGTTGCTCAGTGGTACTCCGGCACAAGTAAAGCCGCTCATTCCATCGGCGGAGAACGGATTGTTCTCCCGGCAGGTTTTCTACTACATGCCTCCCATAGACGAATGGACGGACCAGTTCGACCTGGCGGATACCGACTACGACCGGCGGTTCATCCAGTGGGGCAACCGCTGGAAACGCTTGCTCGACAGCATCAATGCTGCCGTAAGCGGTATACACCTGAAGCTCTCCGAAGAACAGCGTCAGGAGTTCAACATCCATCTGTCCCGCGTGTTCAGCCGTGCGGGCATGGCCCACGGCGACCGGATGAAAAGTACAGTGGCGCGTATTGCCGTCAACATCTGCCGCATCATGAGTGTGGTGGCGCTGATGCGCTCGCTCGACGGGCTGCTGATGACCGGGCAGGAAGACGGCGCTCCAAGACCTGATACCGGAAACACGGCGGACGATCTGGTTCATCGACTGATGGCCTGCCCGGGATTGTCGCCCTCGCCCCAAACGCCGCACGAGAATGTGGCAGACGGGGTGGTGTCGCAGTTCGACCTCAGCGTCAGCAGCCCGGACTTTCATGCCGTACTGGCGCTCGTAGAGCCCTTGTACCAGCATTCGTGCCGCATTCTTTCGTTCCTTCCGGCTGCCGAAACCGTGCAACAGACAACACCGCAAGAAGCAGTCTTGGACTTGCTTCCTCTCAACTTCACCCGCAGCCAAGCTCTGCAGGCTGCCGCCAGTTGCGGAATGCCCGTGGGCACGCTCGACTCCCTGCTGAAACGTATGGCCGACAAGGGACAGTTGGTAAAGACCGCCAGGGGAGAGTATGAGTTTGTCTCGCGCATACGCACACGTGGGTGTGGGTGTAATGCCCAACTGGGAAAAAATATTTTTCCAACTGCCTAAAAAATTTAACCCCTCAATTATCAATTTTTAATTTTCAATGAACGAAATGAATCCTCTTTTCCGTCCCATCGTCATGAGCAAGAGCGAACTGGCTCTTCTCTATTTTCCTACCATAACTCCTGAGTCCGCCACCAACCGCCTGATGCGTTGGATTTACGGTTGTCCGCCGCTGTTGCAAGAACTGGAAGCCACCGGCTACCATCGTTCGCAAAAGCTGCTTACCTCCCGCCAGGTGGCGCTTATTGTCGCCCACTTGGGCGTTCCGTAAGCGAAACCCCGCAAAACCCATCGAACCCCATCAGTGACACCTCGCCGCCTCTTACCTTTGTCCCCGGAAGTTATAACTATCTAACTATCAATTATCAACTATCAACTAACAACTAACAACTACCATCATGGGAATCAAAGTAAAAGCTCGTCAGACGAAACTGTCTGTAGGTCCCTCAGCAGGGAAGTATCGCTTCATTATGCAAGCTGAAATTTACAGCACGCTGAAGCAGGAAAAGGTCATTGCCGAAGCCGCTATGCGTTCGGGAATCTCCAAAGGAACCATCAATGCCTCTTGGGAAGCCATCGGAGACGTCATCAGGGCGTGGGCAACCGAAGGACACTCCGTAGCCATACCGGGATTGGGAACCATGCGTTTCGGCGTACAGGCCGAAGCGGTGGAAAAGGTGGACGATGTGAGTACGGAACTCATTTCCACCCGCAAGGTCATCTTCACGCCCAGCGTTGCCATCAAGCAGGAGTTGAAGAACACCTCTATCAACATCACTT
>JAUUPT010000134.1 GCA_030843315.1 Bacteroidaceae bacterium
TATTAGATTTAAGGTTAACAAAGGTTGGAGTACAGCGGTACTCCTTTTTTTATGCCCATACGCCAGCTATGGTACGGAGTTCTTTCCAAAATGACAAATTGTATTTTTAAACGCGGCTGTGCGCTCCGTTTCCCCCTGCCGATGGGGCGGAATGAAAAGAACGCACTGTCGTACATTAGCGGGATGGCGGGATGAAGCATATTCGATGGAATGGGAATCATATTGGACTGTGCTTGCCCTGTTTACTTATCTTGGAGCGTAGTAAATGTGCAATAAACCGGCAATATAGTATCTGAAAACGGTCGCCCGATCGGTTGCTTGTAGGGTAACATTCCTTCCCTTTTTGGTCAATCTATAGTTCCCGATCGGTGCATCTATACTTCCCCCGCGCAAAACATATAGTCTTTTCGGGCAAAACATATAGTCTATTCACCCGAAACACATAATCTATTCCCACAAAACATACCATCTGTTGCGATGAAATTAATATTCTTCGCCTTGTTTTCGTATAATGCCTGCATAATATGCGCTATTCTTGCATATCTATTCCTGCATTTATGCAATGATTTCCTGCTTTCTCCGTTTTGTAGGAACGGAGGTGACAGCGAAATGGGGAACTTCCTTTCATTCTGCATAAAGAAAGTCGGTTTCGGATGACTATATATTAAATTAGTATCGTATTTTTGTGCTATGAAGAATTAACCCTTAAAATCAGGAAACAATATGTTGGAACTGCCCGAAGGAATTACCTTGAGTAAGCAAGCTGATGAGACGTTGAGCGGGAAAACCGTCACACAGGTGTTCAATGCCACAAAGCCGCATAAATTCACGTTCTATAATGGCGATCCGTTGGAATACGGCAAGCTGCTTGCGGGGAAGAAGATTCTTTCTTCGCGATCCTACGGTATGTACGTAGATTTCTACCTCTCGGACGGTGCGATGATGAATATCAGCGATGGGGTGATTGCCCGTTACTACAATCCGGGCGACAAAGTGCCTGCCAACTACCAACTGCTGCTGACTTTCGACGATGAGTCGTTTCTTGTTTTCACAGTGGCGATGTATGGCTTTATCTATGCGTCTCCCGACACGGAGATCGATAATCAGTATTACAGGCGGAGCAGGGAAAGTATCTCCCCGCTGAGTGATGAATATACGGAAAAGCACTTCGACAAACTCTTTGCAGAAGCTAAAAAGACGCTGACGGCAAAGGCGCTGCTCGCCACCGAACAACGGATTCCGGGCGTGGGCAACGGTGTGACACAGGATATCCTTTTCAATGCCCGCATCCACCCGAAGCAGAAAGTGCTGGTGCTGTCGGATGCCAGAAAAGCAGATCTTTTCCGTTCCTTGAAGGAAACATTGAAGGCGATGACGCTTGCGGGCGGACGTGATACGCAGCCCGATCTCTTTGGTAATGACGGGGGATATCAGACAATTCTTTCTGCCAAAACCTGGAAGAACCCTTGTCCGAGCTGCGGCGGCACGATTATGAAAGAGGCGTACTTGGGCGGGTCGGTGTACTATTACCCTCAATGCCAAAAAATAGAGGGGTGAAACACCCCTCTTCTTCTTATATTTAGTTCAGTCGGTAACTGATAAATGCCACGCGCTTGCTGTCCGGCGCCCAAGAGTTGACGTTGATTGTTCCTTGTCCGCCAAACAACTTGACCAACGTTTTCGGCTCTCCTCCCGAGGCAGGCATCAGCCTTAGTTCCACATTCTTGTTGGGAAGATGCTCGCCCGGTTCCAGGTCTCCTTTATAATAGGTAATGAAGATAACGGACTTGCCGTCGGGAGAGACGTGCGGGAACCAGGAGTTGCGCGTTTCGTCGAACGTCATCTGGGTTTGTTCGGAGCCATCCTTCTTCATTCTCCACACCTGCATCAAGCCGGTACGTACGGAGTTGAACCAGATGTATTCTCCGCATGGGGAGTATTCGGGGCCGTCGTCCAGTCCTTCGGCAGTGGTGAGGCGAACTTCTTCTCCACCTTCTGCCGGGATGACGTAGACATCATAATTGCCATTTCGGTCGGCGCAATAGGCAAGTTGCTTGCCGTCCGGGCTCCATCCGTGCAGGTAGCTGGGACCCATAGGAGTAATCAGGCGGGGCGTGCCGCCTTCTATCGGCAGGGTGTAGACGCGTGACCGGTGGTCTTCTTTCGTCCCGTGGCTGATGGCTATATGCTTGCCGTCGGCAGAGATAACGTGGTCGTTATTGCACTGTGTGGCAAAGCCGGTGTCTATCTGTTTCGGTTCGCCCGGCGATTCGGGAGAGATCTTATACAGCTTACCACCACTGTTATATACAAGCCATTGGCCGTCGGGCGTCCAGTTGGGCGCTTCGATGTGATAAGGAAATTCCTTGACTACGGTACGTTTGCCGTTGGTTACGTCCAGCACTTCGAGGATGCTGGTCACGTTGCGTTGTTGGGCGGATGCCAGTGTGGCAGAAGCCGCTAAAAGAACGATACAACTGGTTTTCATAATGAATAAGAATTAATACGCGATGAAGATAGTGAAATTATTTTGTATATTTGTATCGTATCAATCAAATAAAGTATTCACTTCTTATGAAACTCTGTATATAGCTACGCTCAACGAATAGCCCTGCTTCATGAAGCTATTCAGCTATCTGGCGGATAATGATTTATTTGCCACGGAGATTTATACCTTATTATATATGAATTTACGAGGTTGCGCACAGTGTGGAATACAGTGTGCTCTTGTCGTATTACTTAGTTGAGCAATGAATTATACATATAAACAAATATGGCTCATCAACTTTCCGGTAATGATGAGCATTTTAATGGAACAACTGATCAATATTACGGATGCCGTCTTTCTGGGGCACGTTGGAGAAGTCGAATTGGGAGCATCCGCTATTGCCGGAATTTACTATCTGGCGATTTATATGCTCGGTTTCGGGTTTTGTATCGGATTGCAAGTGATGGTTGCCCGAAGGAATGGAGAACAGAATTACAAGGAAACAGGCAGGACTTTTTTTCAAGGGCTATTCTTCTTAGTAGGATTAGCCATTTCTTTATGTCTGCTTATTCATGCGGTTTCTCCCTTTATCTTGAAACGGTTGATAACTTCGCCTGATATCTATCAGGCTGTGATTCGGTATTTGGATTGGCGTAGTTTCGGATTGTTGTTCTCATTCCCGTTTCTGGCAATCCGAGCTTTCTTGGTAGGGATAACACATACCAAAGCTTTGTCGTGGGCGGCTGTCGTTGCAATCGTAATCAACATTCCTTTCAATTATTTCTTGATATTCACTCTGGAGTTAGGCATTTCGGGAGCGGCAATCGCTTCATCATTAGCGGAAGTGGGCTCTTTTATCGTGCTTTGTATCTACGTGTGGGTAACAGTAGATAGAGTAAAATATGGATTGAATCCGGTCTATGATGGAATGTTGCTTATAAAAGTGCTGAAACTATCGGTGTGGAGTATGCTCCATTCATTTATCAGCGTTGCCCCGTGGTTCTTGTTCTTTGTGGCGATTGAACATTTGGGAAAAGCGGAACTGGCTATCTCAAATATTACTCGAAGTGTATCGGCTCTCTTCTTTGTGATTGCCAACTCGTTTGCCGTCACTACCGGATCATTGGTCAGTAATGCGATTGGGGCGGGAGATAGGAAAGCTCTTTTCCCTATCTGTCTGAAGATTCTAAAGTTGGGTTATGCGGTAGGGTTTCCATTAGTCGCGGTGGCTTTGTTCTGTAACCGGTGGATTGTAGGGTTCTACACTGATAATGAATTGTTGATACAGTTGGCTTTCATTCCTTTTATTGTGATGCTGCTGAACTACACTTTCGCTTTACCCGGCTATGTGTATCTCAACGCCGTTGGAGGAACGGGAAAAACAAGGACTACATTTCTCTTTCAGGCTACAACAACAGTGGTATACTTGGTTTATCTCTATTGGTTGAGCTACTATACACAAGCGCCTTTGGCAGTCTACTTGACCGCAGAATATCTTTTTGTGATTTTGTTAGCGGTGCAGTCGCTTATTTATTTGAAAAGAAAACATTATTAAAACCTAAGAAGTTATGATGACAAAAATATATCCACGTACGGGAGATATGCAAACTGTATATCTCAATGCCGTAGTGAAAGATCCCCAAATAGAGATTGGCGATTATACCATTTATAATGATTTTGTTGCTGATCCTTTGCTGTTCGAAAAGAACAATGTGCTTTATCATTATCCCATCCATCAAGAAAGATTAGTGATTGGCAAATTCTGTTCCATCGCCTGTGGCACAAAGTTCCTGTTTAACTGTGCCAACCATACATTGAAGTCTTTATCTACTTATACATTTCCCATCTTCTATGAAGATTGGGGACTTGATAAAGCAAATATCACCTCTGCATGGGATAACAAAGGTGACATTATAATAGGTAACGATGTATGGATTGGCTATGAGGCTGTGATAATGGCAGGAGTTCATATCGGAGACGGAGCGATTATCGCTACACGTGCCGTTGTCACAAAAGATGTTCCTCCCTATACCATCGTAGGCGGCACACCTGCCAAAGAAATTCGAAAGCGCTTTGATGCAGATGTGATAGAACAATTACTGGCATTGAAGTGGTGGGACTGGCCGGCTGAGAAGATATGCCGGTGTTTACCTTTTATCACTCAAGGTCGCTTGGATAAATTAAATTTTACTTGCCTATAAAAAAGCAAAATCCCTGAATTCCAAAGAAATTCAGGGATTTACATTGAGCATTTCCAATACGATACAAAGACACAAAAAATATCTGATTGTCAATGTAAAACTCGTTTTTTTATGTATAACAATCTCCTCCCTAATAAGAAAATTAATCAATTAAATTAATCAGGTACTTATTATTCGTCGATTGCCAATATTATGCAAGTTAAACGTTAGAAAAGTGGCAATATAGATTTTGTATGGCTTCAAAAGGTGAATAATTAACAGAATAGAGATTGTCCCAGACTTATAGAAGAGTAGATGAGAGGTCGGAAAATATAAACAAGGTTCGATGGCG
>JAUUPT010000029.1 GCA_030843315.1 Bacteroidaceae bacterium
CTACTGAAAGTTCTATTCTCAAAAACCAATATGGCAAATATGTACGTAGATACTATTGGAAAAACTCCGAGCAAGAAATGAGAACTGTTCTTTCCAATAAGCTGGCAACCGACTTTGACCGCTATTTTAGAATGAACCTTTTTGGTGCAGCTCCCATCAAACAACAACAGGCACAATTTACACTTTTTGATTTGTTTGATACCGAATATACTGAACCTGTAAAAAAGGTAGAGCGAGGAAAAAGACCCTATACTGGCACAATAGCAGGTTGGATGAAAGAGGGTACAATGGTGGTTTTTGAAGAACAGATTGGCACATTGTATTTTACACGGGATAGCTTTATGGACAGTTTAAAAGCTAATTTTATCCCTGTAAAGATGAATATTGTAAACATAGAAAGAGCTGCCGACTATTTCAAAATAAGAGAAGCTTACTTCTTACTTTCACAGAATGAGGAAGAAACAAAGAAAGAATTTCCTCATTTACGTGAGAGGTTGAACGCCCATTATGATGCGTTTATTGCTAAATGGGGAGAATTTCATAGTAACGACAACAAGGAATTTATTATGTTGGATGCAATGGGCATCGAAGTATTCACCATTGAGATACAGCTTGGAAACAATGTAATCAAAGCCGACATCATGAACGAGCCTGTTGCTTTCAAGAAGATTGATACTGCCATCAAACTGCAACCATTAGAAGCATTGGCAAGTAGCCTGAATTTCTACGGACAGGTAGATATGGACTATATTTCCAAGGCAACGGAGAAAGCCGAAAGTGAAATTATCGAAAGCCTGAACGGTGAAATATTCTATAATGCCATCACTGACTGTTGGGAAGAAAAGGGACGTTTCCTTGCAGGTAATGTAATTGAAAAAACCAAAAAGTTACATACACACATCGCTACGCAGACAGGACAAGCCAAAGAATGGACAAGCCAATCTATCAAAGCATTAGAAGATGTTACCCCTGAAATCATCCCTTATGAGGCATTGGAGTTTAACCTCGGGGAACGTTGGGTAGATTGTGAACTTTATTCCAATTTCGCAACAGATCTCTTTGAAATAGAAACCACCGTTACCTATTTCGATGTAAACGATACTTTTATTGTTTCAATGAAAGGCTATTCACCTATTGCTTATCGGGTGTATTCCGTTCGTAATCTAAACGGAGAAGGTTTATTTGTACATGCGTTGCAAGACACTGTACCCGAATTTACAAAAGAAATATCTAAAAACGGTGAAACGGTGAAAGTCCCCGATGAAGAAGCGATACAAGAGGCAGCAACCAAAATACAGGAAATCAGAGATAAATTTAATTTATGGCTGGATAGTCAACCGATTGAAGTACGCGATGGGATTGTTAGGTTGTACAACGAACGATTTAATTGTTATGTACGTCCTGCCTATGACGGTTCGGCACAAACCTTTCCGGGGCTTTCCTTTGAACAATTTCCCTATGACGACCTTTACCAATCGCAAAAAGATGCCATTTGGATGATTAAGCAAAATAATGGTGGGGTATGCTGGCATGAAGTAGGTGCAGGGAAAACGATGGTAATGTGTGTTGCTGCCTACGAAATGAAACGGCTAAATTTGGCGCAAAAGCCCCTTATTATCGGGCTGAAAGCGAATATCAACGAGATTGCGGATGCGTTCAAAAAAGCTTATCCTACGGCAAAACTCCTATATCCCGGCAAAGAAGATTTCACTCCGGCAAACAGGCAGGAACTGTTATCAAAAATAAAAAATTGCAACTGGGATTGTATCATTCTTACGCATGACCAGTTTGCAAAGATACCGCAAGCGGATGAAACAGTTATTGCCATTTTAGATGAAGAGCTGGCAGACATTGACCGTTCTTTAGATGCCCTCGACCAGACAGGCAACCAATGGTGCAACAGGAAATTGCTCAACGGATTGGAAAAGCGCAAAGAAAACCTCTTGGTAAAGCTCTCGCAGTTAAGAGATGAAATCGAAAAAAAGAAAGACGATTGCATTAATTTCCACTCAATGGGCATCGATCATATTTTTATCGACGAATCGCAGTTTTTTAAAAATTTAACATTTCAGACAAGGCATAACAGAGTAGCCGGGATTGGTAATACCGCAGGTTCGCAACGTGCTATGAACCTGTTAATCGCTATTCGTGATATTCAGATGCGTACAGGTAAAGATTTGGGAGCAACGTTTCTCTCCGGCACGGTGATTGTTAATGCGCTGACTGAATTATATGTATTGTTTAAGTATCTTCGACCGAAAGAATTAGCAAAACAGCATATCAGTTGCTTCGATGCGTGGGCTGCTATTTTCACCAAGAAAGCAAGTGATTACGAACTAAGTGTAACGGGAGCCATCAAGCGTAAAGAACGCTTCCGTACTTATATCAAAGTCCCCGAACTTGCTTCATTCCTCCGAGAGATAACCGATTATCGTACCGCTGAAATGATTAACCTTGATGTGCCCGAGAAAAATATTCAGTTCCTCACTTCCGCCCCCACGCTGGCGCAAGAGGAAATGATTGGTCGCCTTGTTTCGTTTGCCAATAGTGGAAATTGGACTGACCTCGACTTGCGCCAACCCGAACCTGATAATTTGGATAAGGCGAAAATGCTTATTGCTACGGATATAGCCCGTAAAATGGCACTTGATATGAGAATGTTAGACCCTGAACGGTTTGAGGACGATCCGGCTAACAAAGCATCGCAATGTGCTGCCAAAATTTTCGAATACTATACTCGCTTCAACGAGGAAAAAGGGACTCAATTTTGCTTCTCGGATCTTAGCACATACAAGCCGAATGAGTGGAATATTTACCAAGACATCAAAGACAAATTGGTGAACCGTTATGGCATTCCAGCACATGAAATTCAGTTCATTCATTGTGCAAAAACAGAGAAGAGCAGAAAGAAAATGATTGCTGATATGAACAGCGGTGTAATTCGTGTTCTCTTTGGTTCTACCTCAATGTTGGGTACAGGAGTTAATGCACAACAAAGAGCCGTAGCGGTGCATCATATTGACATTCCGTGGCGACCGGCTGATTTGGAACAACGCAACGGACGTGCTGTACGTAAAGGAAATAACGTAAAATTGTGGGGTAACAACAAAGTTGATATTTTTATTTACGGCACAGAGAAAACGCTGGATGCTTACAAGTTTAATCTGTTAAAAAACAAACAGATGTTCATCAATCAAATCAATAGCGGCACAATAGGCGCACGTAGAATTGACGAGGATTCGATGGACGAAAATAGCGGAATGAACTTTGCCGAATTTGTTGCTCTCCTTTCAGGTAACACCGATTTATTGAACAAGTCTAAATTGGACAATAAAATCATGCAGCTTGAAAAAGAGCAAACGATTTTTAATCGAGAGCGTTACAAAGCTGAAAGGTCAATTACCACTAATAATGAAGCCATAGAACAAGGAAAAGAGTTCATTCGAAAAGTAAACGAAGATGTTCTATATGTACGGAGTTATGAGGGGGAGAAAGCAACAACGCTTATCGGGCAACAATTCAGCTCTTTGGAAGAGACAGGAAAAGCATTGAACCAAATAGCTAAGAGCAACCGCAATGAGCAGACTAAGCACATTGGGCACTGCATGGGATTAAAACTTTATGTCAAAAGTGAATACCATTGGGCAGGTTCATTTGAACACAATAGCTTTTATGTCGAAGGAGTAAGCGGATTAAAATACAGGTATGGAATAACAGGAGCTTTGCCCCTAAGCTTTAAAAGTTGTGCCGAATATCCGATTGTTACTATGGCAGGCATTGGCGACCTTATCATCCGTAAGGATAAGGAAATAGCTACGAAAGAAAGTGAAATTCCGACACTCCAAAAAATCATGCAAAATGTGTGGAGCAAAGTAGATGAACTGGCTTCATTAAAAGCCGAGCGTAAAGTTTTGCAAGAAACAATAGACAAATCCTTGAAAGAAGTAGAGGGTAGTCTTGTTACAGACAACGCAGCCTAAACAAAACTTTATATTAACCGTTTTTCCCGTCCGGTAGTAGTTGCTATAGGACGGGATTTTTTTCTCTCAAACAAGGGCGGTGGGCGGATTTCCTTTTATACCACCGTTCCTTTGGAATGTCCTGTCACACCGCGTCGCGAAGTAATTAGGAATGAAAGTCCCGATTGTGACAGAGATTACGGGCAAAGTGCCATCTTCGGGAAGACCACACTTCACCCCTCTGTCACGGACATACATTCCGAATTCCTATCTCTCTGTTTTCGTTCCATACCTTTCCAAAGGGCGGTTTCCCTTTTTTATTATCATTTTTCATCCCTTTTATAAAGCTTCAACTCCCTTCCTTTTATAACGGCCTCCTTTCCCGGAAGCCTCACTTCAGAAGCCCGTCATTATTTATCCGCAAAGTTAGAAGCGCTAAATTTCGTTTCTTGCAAGTTCAAGCACTTCGTGTATTTTCCGAAAATCTTCCTTTCCCGATGGTCAAGAGTATTTCCGGCAATAAACTTGACTGGAAACGATACGCTTCTTTGGGGCAGATAAAAAATTAACAGTCTTCCTGAAGTAAGGGTTCTTACAAAAGGGAAATATAAAACTTAAAAGTATGTTTAATGAATTAGCAGAATTGATGTCAGACAGGGATATAATCACCCTTACACTGACAAAAGTGAATGGAAAAATGAGTGTGTCGGTTATGCCAACTAAAACAGGGTTGAAAGACGAAGCCAAAGGTAAGCTGTCTCCTATAATTGTGAGTGGAACACCCGATGAACTGGACGCAGAGTTTATTCAGGCTATCTGCCAACCTCTTACCAAAGCGACCGGATTATTGACTAACATGGACACCTTTGAGAAATCAATCGAAGCAGCGGAAGCAGCATCCAAAGCCACTACGGAAGCCAAGAAAAAAGAAGAGAAAGAGGGCAAAGCTTTCAGTGAGAAGATGAAAAAGGTAGAAACGTTGTTCAATGAGAAGAAATATGCCGAAGCAGCCATTCTACTCAAAACGGCAACCGAAATGCCTACTGCGGATGCAAAACAATGTGAGGTATTAAAAAACAAAATTAGTGTAGAACTGAACAGTGGTACATTGTTCGCTTAATAAACAGATAGATTATGGCTTTAGAAGTTACAGGGCTGAAACGTATATTCATGTACAACGAAACGGAATTGACAGACCCCAATCCCGAACTCACTCCCGATGAAGTACTTGCTTTCTACTCCAACAGTTATCCCGAACTGACCACCAGCAGTATTCACGGACAGATTACGGAAAAAGGCACTATGGAATATCAATTCAAGACTACGATAGGAACAAAAGGTTAATCACTCACTTATGTCAGAAAAATCATGCAACAACCAATGGTTTCACCAACGCTTAGGGCGAATACTACTTCGAGAAAAGCAGGTTCAGAATACAGGGGTATCCGTCCGAAAAGTACGGGTACTGCCCAAGTCGTCACAAATAACTCATTTTTAAAGGAGCAATTCACTGATTTACGCCTAACAGAAATAGAGACAATCTTCGATACCAATCGGGTAACTAACACCGAAAAGAATATCGAAAAATTGATAAAGGCAGCGTCAAACTATTTCTCCCTATATGGGAAAGAATTATTGTTCAAGCCTTGTGGAATATTCGGTCGGGATATAACAGACTTAATCAATAGGGTTACAGAGTTGTTACCGGAGCATCAGTTATTGAATGTAGACTATTCAGACGATGAATTTATCTTTGTCGTATATCAGTCACACCCAACATTTACATGGGACACCATTTGCTATATTCCTATTTCGATAGCCAAGACGATGCGCCCGAAGATAAGGAAACTATTCATCCGCTTCATCGCTTTTATGATGCAACGAAATTACATTCCGTTCATCAAAGACACCACCAACTTTGAAATCTTCATTGAGGATGTTCAATATCAGATGAAAGAAGAAAAAGAAGAAGTAGACGAGAAAGTAATACAGATGATGCGTTCCTACAAGAACTCAAAAGGAGAAGCAAATCGGTTCATCAAACTGATAGAAGAAAACAAGGATATAAATCCATGCTGCTTGCTTGACGAACTGAAAAGTATCAAACGTCTTTCCAAGGATGAAACGGAACAGGTCAAGTGTATGATTAGGGGGATAGAGCTAATGTGTACCGATGTGCTAACAAGCTACATCTATGATGATACCTACGAAGAATATAACCAAGAGCGTAATAATGAAGAAATAGAATGGCACAATCTTATATCCGTCTCATGGGGAATGCCAACAGAAGACCCCATCGTAGAATATCATTTTCAAATGGTTAATGATGAATGTAGTAATATGGGAGCTACAGAGCCACTCTCTTTTCTCATTCTTTCTCCTGAAAAGCAAGAAAAACTATCTTCTTGCGAATTTCCTTATCAATGGCTCAAATATCTATGTAATGACTATTTTGAACATTTAGTAATCAATGAATAAACTAACAGAACAACTAAGAACAAGATTAACGCCTAAAATGGCGATTATCGTGTACAGTGACAAGGATGAAAATAACATCTACCTCGAACGCAGAGACATCGTAAAAGGTAATATGGGAGCGGGAATACCACTAACAGAAGAGTGTATCAGAGATATAGCGGAAATGACGCTTGATACAACTAAAAGGGAGTTGCACGGTATTATTCCATCTAATATGCTGTATGCAGACGGACGAAAAGGATATGAAAAATATATATGGTTTGAAAAGCCGCAGAAGCGGATGCACTTTTTCAGCAAACGATTGGCTATTTCTAATGGAGAGTTATACACACCATCTCTCTTGTATATTGCAATTCAAAACACCCTTGCCATATATGCCTTTATCGGTGACAATCCCGACACACAGCTCTATCGTGCCCCATATTTTAATGTATCGGAAACGTATGTTTGCTTGGGTAATTCCAAACTATCCGAAATAGCGGACATGACTTATACTAACATTATGGAATACTGGGAAAAAATGTTTTGGCTTTCTGAATTTGACCATATTTTGGGCACAAATCCCATCGTGTCTAACCTTTCTCTTTTATCCAAAAGATTGATAAAAACAGGTGAGCCGTTTCCTGTCACTGAACTTATCCCTATAAATAAAACACTTAACGACTTTTTACGATGAAAAAAGTACATTACACAAACGCCTATTTAGTGCAACCCCAGCATCGGGTTTCTATTCATCTCATTGGTGCAGGAGGAACAGGTTCACAAGTATTGGAGGCATTGGCACGCATGGATTCCGCTCTCGCACGATTGGGACATCCCGGACTGGATGTTTCCGTATTTGATGCCGATGAAGTGTCTGAAGCAAATATTGGTAGACAACTTTTCAGTCCTGCCGATATAGGACTGAACAAATCCGTTTGCCTTGTGACACGCATCAATCAATTTTTCGGGTTAGATTGGATGGCAGTCCCCGAGATGTACGCAGAAGATACCACGACTGCCAACATTACCATTTCTTGTGTGGACAACGTGAAAAGCAGAATGGTAATCCATCGCAATTTAAAGGTACGAACCAAAATAGCTTGTGATAATTATGAAGTACCCTTTTATTGGCTGGATTTCGGCAATACACAAAAAACAGGGCAAGCCATTTTGGGGACGATAAAGAAATGCAAACAGCCCGAAGACACGGAATTTGAAGCGATTGCAGTACTGCCAACTATCTGCGATCTGTTTGACCTCACACAGGTCAATGAACAAGACAGCGGTCCGAGTTGCTCTGTTGCCGAAGCGTTAAGGAAGCAAGATTTGTTTATCAACTCCACCTTGGCACAAATGGGATGTGCCTTACTGTGGAAGCTATTCAGGGAGGGAAAGATTGAGCAGCAAGGCATATTCCTCAATCTCACAACAATGAAAGCCAATCCGCTACCAGTCGGGGGTTAATACCCTCCGGCTTTCTTTTCAGGTTTTCCTTTTATACCTCCCGACAGCCATCCTTTTATAAGAATACATATTCCCTTTTATACACGAACATATCCGCCCTCCCTATTATAAAACATACTATGTAGTTTCCGTACCTCATGCGAGTTCCGCTCAATCCTACGAGAATACACTGAGCACTCTTTCAAATCCAACACACCAACATCGGTATGCGATTCATAAACAAGAATTCCAATCATTTGTTAGATGCAGCCCTCACTGAACCCCATTGGATGCCAGGTCACCAATAATTGCTCCGGGCGGCTATCCTCCATGTAACAATCCTGTTTTCCACTTTATACGTTTCACCTTACCTTTTTTGCTGTAGACCGCAATGAGAAGCTCTCTGTACATCTTTTCATTGATGCAGTATTTCTACATCAGCCCGTCACCCGTTCTTCATAATCCCTCTTTATCATCGGCTCGTTTCAAGAAGTCAAAAAAAATATTTTATTACCAGCAAATTTAGGGCAAGGAGCGAACCCGAAAGGGTTCTTCGGAGACGGATAAATCCTTTCACAAGGTTAGATGAATTCAGACGAAAATTCTTCCGACATTCTCTGAACGTGGCGTAATTGTCGCTGAAACCTTGTGTACTCCCTCTTTCTTGCTCCAATGATGCTGGCATAAAATTAATTTATTTTCAACTTCTAAAAAATTACGATCATGAAAAGAGTAAACAATTTCGAGTTCACTGGTAACTGTACGACAGATGCAAAAATCATCACTTGCAACAACGGAAAGCAGAAAGCAACGTTCAGTGTTGCGGTTAATTATTACAGCAAAAACAAGGAAGGCAAGGACGAATCCGTAGTGGAATACTACAATGTAGAAACATGGAAGACAACCGCTTTTGACCTTATCAAGAAAGGTGCTTCCGTAATAGTCAAAGGTTTCCGCAAGGGCTGCCTCTTCAACGAAAAACCGTATTTCATCATTGTCTCCAATGACATCGAGGCTTTTGTTCCAGACCCGAAAGAGTAACAGGAACTTCGTTCCAGAGAAAGCGGCTCGCAAGAGTCGCTTTTCTTTTTTCCCCACCCGTCACCTTTTATATATGCCCGCCTACGCACGCACCAAGCAACCGCAGTTCTTCCCTTTTTTAGCCCCTCCTTTCCCTCTTTTATCTTTCATTTCTTGCGCTTGAAAGAAGTGAAAGAAAACTCCTTTTAGTTCATTTTGCCATCCTTTTTTATACCCCTACTTTTGGCATCCTTGAAAAAAGATTTTCAAAAATGAAAACGAGCACCGAAAACAAGATACAAGTCACAATAGATACCAACCTATTGACATACTTAGGTGGTTCCACCCAAGTATGCAACAGATTGCACGCCTTTATCGACCTGTTACAGAACGCTGTCAAAGAACCGGCTGAAATCAGTAAGCGCGGAATTACCATCCACTTGGCTCCAGGGCAATTGGAAGCCTCCATTGTGGAACTATCCATCAAATGGAAGTGGCACCGGAAAACCGTCGCTTCCTTTCTCGACGAACTTGAATCGCACGGTTATATCAAGAGGATGTCCAGCAATGTCAGCACCATCATTGAGTTAATCTGTCTGAACCGATGTGCAGCAGAATCACCCACCAACTGTCCAACAGAACCAACGCCCTTTTATACAGAAGAAGTTCCTGCGCTGTGTACAGCAGATTTTCTTCAGCTACTACCCGACGTGGCACATCAAGACCCACCCATGCAGTTGTCGGACGACATACGTCAATCCTGCAAAAAGGTCTATGATCTTTTCATCGAGACATTCCCGTTGCTCGATAAGCCGGAATCATATAACGATTGTCTGGAGAAAGACATCTATTACGTTTTCATCCTAGGCATGAAAGGTAATTTCAGTCGGCTTGAAAAATATTTCGGCATCATCAAAGCCGACCCGTTCAAAAACGGCACGATGGCCGCCCAGACTGGAATATCTTCTGGCAAAGTCTCATTCCAACAACTCTTTTCCACAAACTGGCAGCTCGTATTTGATTGCGATGCCGAGAATAGCACCGAACACGATGAATAGAGCACCATTTATATACGCCCCAAAGAGCTTCCTTTTGCCCGTAGTCGCATTTTCTTCTACGCAACAAAGAAAGCCTCACGCGACCCCATTTCTGCCGTACAGCCCAATTCTCGCGTTTTCTTTTCCCTGTGTTCGCTGCTGGGCTTGCCCAGACCCTTTATCAAAAAGGGGAAGCCTAATACCCCCTTTTGAAAAAAGTGGTGTGCAGGGGCTGCAAAGAGGGGCAGCAAGCTGAATCATTTTTGTTGTATAATCAATATAAAAAATCATGAGTAGTAAAGTGAACAAACAGGTGGCCGATATGCAGTCTTCGACAGGCATCACCACCGCAGAAAGTAATGAGTTCCAAAGAAACTGGAAAGACCAGCGTTGGGACAGGGCAGGTAAAGAAGGCAATTACGACCGTACTCGCGATCATCTCAATTTCGAGGTGAGCAAAGGCGGGATTGTCCGCCCCATTGACAAAACCCGTACCGTCGGAGAGAAGATAACCGACCGGTTGACACAATGTGGAATCACCGACCCGAATATCAATCGGAAAACACCGAATATACGTATCTGCGCCAAATTCGTATTTGGCGGCAGTAACAAGAGGATGCACGAACTTGCCTTCGGTAATCAGGTGGTAGACCTCAAGAAAGGAGCTGACAATTCGCACATTATTCGTTGCAAGGATGTAGAAGAGTGGGCTAAAGACATTTACAGCTTCGCCTGCAAAGAATGGGGTGAGGACAATATTGTCGGCTTCTACGTCCACCTGGATGAAACCAATCCGCACATCCATTGTTGTATGTTGCCCATCACTTCGCAGAATAAATTATCCTTCAAACAAGTATTCTGTGGAGCCAGCAAATGGGAGTGTCGGGACAAGATGCTGGCACTTCATGACCGTCTGGCAGTGTACAACAAAAAATGGGGATTAGAACGAGGTAGCAACATTTACGAAACAGGAGCACGTCACCGTTCCACCGAAGAGTATCGCCGAGAATTGAGTTCGGACTGTACAGCACTTGAAAAGAAGATCACTGAACTTCGCATCCAGCTTTCGGAAATCAACCAAGACATCCATCGAGCAAAAATCAAGCAGAAAGGTCTAAGCACCATGATTCGGAACTTGGAACAAGAGAAAGAGCAGTTGCTCAACAAAAAAACTGAATTGGAAACGATCATTCAAAAAGGAAATGGTGATACAACGCTGTTGTCTGCCGAATTGGAAAAGCTCAATGCAGAGATAGCAAAGGTCAGCGAGAAGTTGGCCGATAAACAGCATAAGTTGCAGACTGCTGACGGAGAGTTACAAGTACTCCAGAAGCAGGTTGATGAACTCAAAGGAAAGGAAAGTGAGTTGCGCGCGGAGACAAGCCGGGCAGTGGATACCATTCAACAGCAGATACATTACCGTCTTTCCACGGCCACACTGCCGAACATCCTTCAGGAGTTCAAGGATAAATTCCAGCTTCTCGATTTCAAGTCGATGGACTTGTTTGAAGACACGATGCTCAAGGACTTGACAGAGCGTGGCGAAGAAATCATGCAATGCGCCTTGTTGCTTTTTGCCGGGTATGTGGACCAAGCAACCACTTTCGCCGAAGGTCACGGTGGAGGTGGAGGAGGCAGTCAAATGAAATGGGGACGAGACGAGAACGAGGACGATTGGGCATGGGCACGTCGTTGTATGACGATGGCGCACAAAATGAACAAAGCACCACAGAGCAGCAAGAAAAGTAAACGATAATCAAGTTGAATGTAAGCAAAAAGACTTTATACCTTTACAACACAGAAGTTCTCTTCATCACATACATGGAGAGAACTTCTTCAATTTCCACTAGGCAGTACATTGAGCCGATATTTACTCTTTTCGGAATCGTATGTGCCAGAAATATTCTATCACTTTTTCCACACCGAGTTTCATCAGCCTACTGCCTACCTGTTTGAGCCAATATCTTTATAATTAATGCCCTGTTTATATTTTGCGTAATCTGAAATGTTTATACAGTTCAAACCAAAGGATGGTACTCATACCGATAACAATCGAAACAATCACTTCCCAGATACTGATAGGTGAGAACTGGAACAACTGTTGCAAGAACGGGATAGTCAGCACCAAGCCGATAAAAAGCAAAGCCCCACCCGCAACCCATTTCACCGTTGGGTTCGGTGTACGCAGAATAGTGAATATGGATTCGTTCCACGAACGGTTTGTAAGGATATTCATAATATTGGCGATGATAAGCGTGGTGAAAGTCATTGCCCGAACTTCTCCTATCTGATAGCCGAGTTCAAGAGTGATAAAGTAGATAGCAAGCGTTGCTATAAGCACCCATACGCCCTGAAAACAACTGATTGCTATTTTATTAGCTCCGAAAAACGGTTCGTTCATTTTGCGTGGAGGTCTTGACATCACACTCTTTTCAGCCCCTTCCGCTTCAAAGATAACCGAACAGGCCGGATCTATAATCAACTCCATAAAGACAACGTGAATAGGGAATAGTATGAGCGGAAAATCGGCAAAAAACACAGGAATGAGAGATAGTCCGGCTATGGGGACGTGAATGGCAAAGATATAGCCAAGAGCCTTCTGCAAGTTATCAAAAATACGACGTCCCATCTTGACAGCTCCGACAATTGAGCCGAAATTATCGTCCATCAATACTAATTCCGATGCTTCACGGGCTACGTCAGTCCCTTTCTCACCCATCGCAATCCCAATGTTAGCCGCTTTGAGCGCAGGAGCATCATTCACCCCGTCTCCCGTCATAGCAACAACCTCATTGTTACGTTTGAGGGCATTTACGATTTTTAGTTTCTGTTCGGGAATCACACGGGCAAATACATTGACCGTCCGTATCCGTTCACTCAGTTCGGTCTCATCCATTGCGGCAAGCTGCGTGCCGGTGATACACTGGTCATAATTTTGTAAACCTATCTCGCTGGCGATGTTCTGAGCCGTAACAGGGTAATCTCCCGTTATCATAATCACCCGTATGCCCGCCCGCTGGCATTCGGCGACAGCGGCAGGGACTTGCGAGCGTATCGGGTCTGAAAGCCCTATCAGTCCGATAAATTCAAAGTCAAAATCGTGTTGTATTTCAGGCAATGCGGTTTCTGAAATAATTGATTTGGCAACGCCCAGCACCCGTAGTCCTTCCGATGCCATTGATTGTACGGCAGTAGCATATTTTTCCTGCAAGTCTGACGAGAGGTGGCAAAGGTCAAAAATTGCTTCGGGCGCACCTTTGGTTGCGATAACCAACTCTCCGGTTGAGGTTTTGCGGAAAACTCTCGACATAGCAAGCAACTCTTTCGACAAGGAATACTCTTTGACCATTTCCCAATCTCCGTGAATATGTTCCGTCCCCTGAAGATACGCTTCTCCTATCTTACATATCGCCTTTTCCATAGGATCGAATGGGTTCATCTGACTGGATAATATTCCGTATTCTATTATATCGTGATACTGCTCGGCAAAGTCGTTCGATTTTTTAGCTACCCAAAAGTCCTCCTTATTATATATTTTGGTAACTTTCATTTTATTTTCTGTCAATGTACCTGTTTTGTCGGTACACAGAACGGTTGCCGAACCCAATGTCTCAATAGCCGAGGGTTTTCTGGTCAGCACATTCTTTTTAGAAATACGCCATGCCCCGATTGCCATAAAAATAGTAAGCACAACGGGAAATTCTTCTGGTAGCATTGCCATTGCAAGCGTGATACCCGCCAAAAATCCTTGCAGCAAATCTCCGCGTGTGAGAGTGTAAATTGTAACAACCAGCAGACAGAGAATAGCTCCGGTAATGGTGAGGCGTTTTACCAGCACACCAATTTCTGTTTTCAGTTTAGTTGGGGTCTCTTCGACTTCACTGATGGCTTTACCTATTTTACCAATTTGCGTATGAGTGCCCGTACCTGTAACTTTGGCAATACCGTTTCCCTGAACTACCATAGAGCCGGAATAGACAAACGGCAGGTCGTCTCCGCCTGGTTGCATATCCTGAGCCTCGCCTGCCCAGTCGTGTTTACGCACTGGGACGGACTCGCCAGTGAGTAATGATTCATCAATAAGCAGGTTTACACTTTTAAGCACCGTTGCATCGGCAGGTATTCTGTCTCCCTCCTGAAGCACGATAATATCGTCACACACCACTTCACGTCCGGCAATACGGGTTTCTACACCATCCCTGATTACGATTGCCCGTGGGCTTGCAAGATCTTTGAGTGCATCGAGAGCTTTCTCGCTTTTCCGTTCCTGATAAAACTCTATGCCCATCACAACAAACACAAATCCGAGCAACATAAAGCCTTCTTGAATATCGCCCAAAAACATATAGAGCGTGCCGCAGGCGACGAGTAGCAGGAACATAGGTTCTTTGACAACTCCCCAAATGATGGTAAAGAAATTACGCGACTTACTTCCCTCTAATTCATTGTATCCGTCTCTTTCGAGGCGTTGTTTTACCTCTGCAGAGGTCAGCCCTGAGTGTATCGGGTCAGATGATGTTGTTTTCATACGTTTATTTTTTATCGGTAATAATTTTATTTAATAGCTCGGAAAAAGTTTTAAGCTCTTGTGAGTCGAGTTTTTTCGTTACCATTTCCGCTAAATATTCGTGGGCAAAATCGTGCCTCAAATTTATCTGTTTGCCCACTTCAGTCAGGTGCAGGTGCGAACTGCGGCGGTCATCGTCCGAATGTGTCTTATAGATGCACCCTTTCATTATCAAACGGTCGACAACAATCGTTACGGACGGCTTTTTCAGCCCCAATGTGGCCGACAGTTCGGTTATATTCGGATTACCAAGCTCCTGTATCGTTTCCAGATAATTTATCTGTGTCGATGTCAGGTCTTTGGCATCACTATTCTCTTTGGCTTTTTCTTCAGCTTCAGTTATAAGTCTGGAAAACAGAGATATATCCTCTTTTATTTTACTTTTCATTATTTTACTGCTTCAAATTTTATGCAAATATAGTTAGTTAGCCCTAACTAACCAAATAAATTATTAACTATTTTGCGAAATAGAATATTGTTGGTAACTTCACATACACAAATGCTGATATAGTGGGGAAATTGTTTTGGCAATATCCACGACACCCCCTCTATTAGATGGAATTTTATATGTGAATTAAACCAAATCAATCAATAAGAGTCAAAAATAAAAAACATGCAAAAATGAAAAAGAGTTTTCAACATTACGTCCGTTCGTTACATCGCGACCTCGGATTCATCACCATTGGATTGGTTGTTGTCTACTCCCTAAGCGGTATTATTCTTATCCATCGAGGTGAAAATTAGATGAAGCACAAGGTTGCAATCGAAAAAACGCTACCTGCAAATCTTTCGTCAGTAGACTTGGCATCTGCCTTGAAATTAAAGAACCTAAAAGTAACAACAGAGGACAGCACTATGATAAATTTCGTAGAAGGCACATACTCCAAAACTACCGGAGTGGCTCAATATATCTCTTGGGAGGTGATACCCCCATTTAATAAATTAGTCGACCTGCACAAAGGCAACTCAAAGGGACCTTCTCAATGGTTTACAACCATTTTTGGTGTGGTTCTGCTTGTTCTGGCAAATCATCATTCTGTATGTTTAAATCTGGCACAAAATTGTTTAAAAGAGGGATCTGGATGGCTGTGATAGGTGTTGCAATTTCGATATTGCTGGTTATAATAATTTAGTTTATCATGCAAACTTTCGCCGACCGACTCGGATTATGATATTGCGAGCTAACCGATAACCAGTCGTTAAGAGTTATTCCTCCCCATCTAAATCATTCGTGAAAGAAATCGAAAGTTCATAACGCATATTGAAATTATCATATGCCTACAGCCGTGAGTCTCTTGCAATATTCCGTTTTTAAACCTTGAATTGACTACTTCCATATAATCATCTTTGAGACTATAAAGTGCCGAAACAGCGGTAAGCCTCTTTTCGTACCATTGCGGGTAACTCTAAATTTCATACCAAAGCCCCGTGTATCGCCGCAAGTCTACGCTTGAAACGGCCTTTACTTCTCCCGTTGTAGGACTCAAGGATTGGAAGAAGGATGTAAATACCGAATAAATAGTGGATGTAACTTTCATAATTCATACTTATTTACAGATAGACAACAGGGCGACCTACCATTTTTTTTGTATTGGATGCCCTTCTCATTCACATCCTCTGCTTATAGGTTGCCTCTAATCCCTGTCTGGAACCGAGGTTTATTTCATTGTTCCAGGACTGTTGGAGGCATTGACAGAAAGGATAAACGGATTTCATAGGTTTCATTACCCCGGTATCCTGCCAACGCTGAATGAATCCAATGATGGAGCGGGTCATCCCTTGCCCTCGTTTTTTAGTCAACCCACGACAAACCGCAGACAACGACAAACTTTCTTTTGCCTCAAGAAGTAATAGGTCTATCTGTTCCTGAGAGAGCTTATTATAAAAGAACTCATAGACACAGAGCTTTTCCTGAGAACCAATCTCTGAAGCAACTTTCTTATAGATATGTTCTGCCGCATCCATTATCCGGCAGGCTTCCTTACGCCTTTCAACAAACTGATTCCAATCGGTGAGTTCCATCGCACTTGTGACGACACTCGTAGTCATCACTTCCTGCATCAATTGCTGAATAAACGACCGCCCCGAAATATCTGACCGTTCCATTCCCTGATGAAGATCATCGAGTTTCTCAAACACAGTCTGAAACACCCCTGTTTCTCCCGTCAAGCTAACCAAAGGTGATACCTCCGGCATACCATCCGCAATAGAAAGTATAGCAGCCTGCAACTCTTCTTGAAAAGCCGGAGGCATCTCTTCGTAAGCCTTTGGCGTCTCCAATTCAATATGATATTTCTGGATAAGAGGCATTGCTTTCTTTACAAGCCCCTCCCCAGATTGCAACATAGGTTCAATCTCTCGGATGAGATTTTCCCAGTACTTATTAGAAGAATGAATCGAATCAATCATATCGCTTCCCATTAGACTATCTCCGCATCCCGGTATGCATCCGTTCCTCGTGTTCCACTTCCTCTTCCCGCTCATTCACCACTTCGTCATCAGTCGCCTCATAGCGTTTGGGAAGCTGCATACCCACATAATCATACACATTCATATTCGTCTGCTCATCAATCACACGTGGCGCATATGCTTGATCCTTCCAATAGTACAATTCATTCAGACTATTGACTGCAACCCGTGAGGTTCCTTTTTCCCTATCACGCTGAACGCTTCCAAGAGAATAGTCAGCCAATCCTTTCGCCACGGAAGAGTTACCCAAATCCAAAGTGAAGTTCAAGTCATACTTATCATCCGGCTTCGAGACAAATACAGCCCTCGCTTCACCATCAATAAGAATGTCCCGGCTGACAGATTTCGATATAGGATCTTCAACAGGCGAACCATTAAAAGAAATTCGTCCAAATGGGTCCACATTTTCATTTACAGACAAAAGACGTCTCCGAATTTCCGCAAAATAGCCTAAGGTATCCTCCAAACGCTTTTCATCTGCCAACTCAACAAAAGGCAAAACGGTGTTACACTTATAATCCAAAGCACCAACCATACACTTTCCTTGTGCGAAAGCCTTTACCACATAATACTCATCACTACCCGGCAAACACACTTCCCAGTTCACTTTGCCTTCCAATCCCTGCTTTTTCAACCATGCGGGGTCATTCCTCTTCTTTTCAAACTCATCCGTGAACTTATCGACAAAAACGTCCCGATATCTTTCAACTGGATACCCTTTCAAATAACAAGAAGCCTTCGTTATCTTATCATAGGTTTCCGCATCCAGACCGACAGTCAACATCTCCATTGCATCGTCAATACAATTTCCCTCTATGCGAACCACGTGATCACCATTCTTGTTTACCTCGATACGAACCGGTTCACCACGCATGTAGTCAACAAGTATCTTCTGGACAGCATCACAAGCTTCCTTATCAGTCAGATGTATTTCTGTCGTCACATCAGAAGGGATGCTAGTAATTGGCAAAAGATGAACTTGTTGGTTCTCAGTAGAAGCAGTCTTCAACCGCATATTGATCGTTTCAATCTTTTCTCCCACCATAGCCGTCGAACGCTTCACGTCAGTCAGGATGCTCTTGATGAACTCCGGTGATTCGGCCAATGCCGCCAACCAATTTTTCAAGTAAGCGCAACTTTCCTCCTTCACCGTTTTTGTCAGTCCGTGCTTCTGCATCACCAACGCACTACCCAGCTCCGCTACCAATTCTTCACGTGCGTAGCCCGGCGAACCGAAGTAGCTGCCTGGCTCGAATCTCTTTAGCCGGCTTTCTGCCCCCGTCGAGTGTATCATTTCATGGAAAGCCGTTCCGTAGAACGATTCTCCTTCATAGAACTGCTCCTTCTCGGGAAGGACTATCTCATCACTCTTCAGCGAATAATAGGCCTTATCTTGATGCTTCAGGTGGATGGGACACAACCATTCGTTGTTCCGAATCAGCTCATCCATTGCCGGGAAGCAGTACCCCGTAGCCGTAAGTTCCGGTGGTAATGCCACGTTGGTCGCCTTGAGCTTCTCGTAAAGCTCTGGGCGTGCCTCCTGCATATTCGTCTGGTCGGCATTGAACACATTATAGACTTGCAGTTTTGGATAGACCTTATATTCCTGTTGCTCCCCCAGAGAGAGTTTCTTGTAATCATCATAGCTGATTTTCCGCTTCGTTTCCTCATGTATGACCGTGAATGTAGTTAGAAAGACCGGAAAGCTCTTGGCACCCTTCAATACTGAAACTTGTGGCAACAGGTTCCCCTCCTTATCGGTTAGTGGTTTACGTACCCCATCTTTCCCTTTGGCATTATTAAGGCTGGTCACTCGTTCAAAAGTCATGAACACCGGTATCTGATACCCTTCTTTTTCACAATGTAGCATCAACATCAACGCATTCATGCCGTTGTACTCTCTGCCCGACAAGTTCCTCGGCCATTGAAGAGCACCTTCCGTGAACCAGGGCTTTTTCCAATCCGCATGAATACTCTTTATTTTCTCAATCATCATCTCTGCGAACCGATCAAGTGCCCGATCTTCCGCACTGCGCCCATCCGTGGGGGCGTAGTTTTTCCGTTTATTGGTAGCCATGACGTGTGGATTATTCGGATTCTACTTTACTTTTGCCCCATTGAGCTACCTGTTTGAACCGACATCCCAGGTTCATCCGGTCATGATAGAACAGGATATCCAATGCACCCGTTAGGTGAATACCGCTTCCCTTCACCAGAAAGTCTTCCTGTTCTCCGGAAAAACGGATAAACCGTACCCACGTGAACGTACGTTCTTCCCCCAACTGCTCACTGCTATAGCCGGAGAAGTACAGATATTTATTTCCATTCTTATCATTCTTGATTTCGGGTACACTTCCGATGGTACCATAGAATTCGATCTCTCCTGTGATACTATCCGGTTTCGTTTCATCGGAAAGCATAATGCAATCGGTCGTAAGGTTCAGGAACAAATCCTCTTTGTTCTTACGAAAAGTCAATATACCGGACACTTCCACCGGAATCCCGATTTCATACTGTGCCAGTTCCGGAGGCGTTCCGCCTCTCTGTCGGATAGATACCAAGCATTCTCTGAAGTTTTCCGCCCCGTTGGGTAAACAGACTTTCACTGACAGGTTAGTGAAAACTTCCCCCTGTTTGTTCGTTTTCAAAGTGGCAGCATGACATATTTTGCCGCGCACAACATTTCCTTTAATCATCTTCTTCTATTTTTTTATAGAAACAGCCATCTGATGCCATCACAAAGTAGTAGATAGCAACAATCAACTGAATCTTGCACGAAGAAAAGATACAGGGGATATTATAGATAGTAAACGTCAGTTTCAAAAGTAGTACTATTTTCCTGAAACAGTACCCTTTACGATATTAATAAAACTAAAAACAAATTCTAAAGCAAGCGAATCTTAGATACTCTTTCAAAAACAAAAAGAGCGAATATTTAATTTAATGCCAGTTTCCTGTATATTTTACGCGGTAAATTAATATTAAACTTAATAATAGGCATTGTAATCGGGTAAAAACAGATATTCCGGACGTGTTGCAGTCCTTTCAATAAATGCGACCTCCGAATCATTAAAATTGAGAATACAAAATGAGCCTTCCTGCGGATATAACAGTAATCGTCCACTCAAATTCGTGAATTCATTCGTTTTCCAATCATATTTCTTAAGGAACCCATCCGGAAGAATCACTGTCCGATCAGACTTGTTACAGATAACAATCGCATTCCTGCACACTCTTATATACAATTGGTTGCCTGCATCGGTAAACAAACATTCTGCACCAGCATTAAGAACTTTCGTATTTATCAAGCGACAAATCAATCTGTCCACATTCGTATATGGGTTTCTTTCATAAATGGGAGAAGTATCCAAAGCATCACTATCAATCCTCAATTTATGTGCATTGATAATGCCGGCTCTTAGTCGGTTCTCAACCAATGGGAATGTTGATTCTGACGTTTTTGTCTCTTTCCAATAATTCATCATCCGGGCATAACCATTGATACATTGCTCACCTTGACAAGCCTTCTCTGAAGCATATTCTGTCATACAACGGCAAGGTACTTTCTTACCATCTATCCGTTCACCACATTCAGTGGCTTGAAAGTTATAATACAGATACTCGAAATGCAATAACAAGTAATACTCGAAACTGCGACTAGAGAAAGCAATATAGACTTTTTTACCGTCAATGATTTTCTCGGCTTCCTCGAAAGCCTCCTTATGGGCAGGATGCTCATCTTTATCAAAAACGGCCCATGCTTCATCAACTCCTTCGGACAATTTCTTACGGGCGAATTTCACCCACTTCAACGGTGGCACACCTTCAATAACAACCTGCGGCTTTGTCTTTTTCCCTTTTACCTTACGCTTTTGTGACTTGTAAGCACCACGGTTGGCGGATATCGGTTCCTCTTGGGATACATCAGGTTGTGGAATTGTTTTAATGTCACAGTCTCCTATATGATAAACGCCGTCAATGAGCCGATCACATAAGGATGTGAAAAACAAAGGCTCTGTCTTTTCTCCTTCGCAAATGATACGGATGACGTACCGACTATGCTTGGTATCTTCATTTAGACGTGCCATTTGCTACAAATAGTTTTTCTAACGACTTCAAGGTAGGGACTGCGCCGAACTTGTTATTCATATACCATTTCCCAAATGGCGTGTCCTCTCTCACATCTTCAAAATCAGATAATGAGAATAATTCAGAGGAGCCAAACTCATCCTTCTCAACAAACCACACCTGATCCCGACGGATACTATCCTGATCCAAAAGATTCACGTCATGGGTGGTAAAAATCAACTGGGCATTTTTATTATTAATCCGTTGATTCTGGAATATTTTGACAATCAGTTGGGTGATATAGGTATGTAGCCCCGAATCTATTTCATCGACCAGCAAAGGACTACCACTTTCAAGGGATTGTAAAATATAACAACCTAACAGGAAGAGGGCACGGGTTCCAAAGGATTCCTCGGTAAACGGTAAATCTGTTTTTCCGACAAATTCACCATTGTTATAACGTCGGTGCAAGCTTTTAACCTCATAATCGGCTTTCTCCGAATGCCGTTTTTCTACATCGAAATCTTTCACCCCTGTATCGGCGAAAGCCAATAGTTCGGACAGTTTCTCCTTATCCTGCGGATGTTTGGTTATCCACTCCATCATATCATTGTAGATACCCAGCTTTTTATCTTCATGATATCCGTTTGATACAACTATGTCAGACAGGTATTTGGCCGCTACTGTTATATTCTTGCTGGGAGTATCCGTTATGAATTTGGATAGAATCAGTTGATTGGCAAAAACGGTGAAAGACTTAATCCCGGTAATTGAAGAACCTATCTTGACCGAATGAGTGAATGTGTCTTCCGTAGCATCACCTTTCACTCTATCAAATAAGACTGTAACTTTTCCTTTGGGATAATAAGTAAGGCTTTCTACCAAAACCTCTTCTCGATTAAACTCCAACTGATAATTATAGCGTACTTTGTCCGCTATGAATTCAATAAAAAAATGAATAGGGGCATTAGCTGTTCCGTCATCAAATTTAAACGGGTCATACAAGGGGACATTATCTCCCATGCGATTATCCAGATTCTGTACCCATCGTTTAAGCCCATACAAGAATTTGATGACATTCGTTTTGCCTGAAGCATTGGCTCCAAAAATAACGGAGATCTTCAAGGCTTGTTTCATGCCTTCACCTTGCGTTATGCACTCACACATATTCATCAACTTAGCCTTAGACTTGGCAGGCTCTGTTGTAAATGTACAATCATTCTTAAATGACCGATAATTGCCAAATTTCAGATTTAAAATCATTTTTCCGAGTATTTTATGCAAAATAAGCAAATTAAATCGGATAAAACAAATTTTCTTAGCAATTATTTCCTATATTCATGAAAGTACATCCACTCGAATTGTATTATCCAAAGACAAGAATAGAAACACCTCATTTCACCCTCTCAAAGAACAACAGAATAGCACCCTCCAATAGTTCGATTATCCTCCCATAAAGTTCGATTACCCAAGTATATAGCCAATTAAAACTAAAGCAACAGCTCCTTCCGTTCCTTTACTTTGCCAGACTCTCCAAAGACCTTTATTTTGCTTCGTTTTTTTATTTACTCACTTAAAAAGGAAAAGAAATATGCTAAAAAAAGCCCTATTCGCCTATCTGTTGTCTGTCTGTTCGATATCCTATGCACAGGATAGTTTATCAGTACAAAATTCAACAAACAAGACAGCCAGTCCACAAACAGCTGAAAACAACATCAAGCATTTGACTTTCAAAAGAGTTAACTACAAAGCAGTATCACTTCCACAGGAAGAACAGCCGGAGTTCCTGATACCGGCTTATATAGACGGAGAATACCTGCAAAGTAAATGGAACTCCAACTGGTTCATCAACCTCTCCGGGGGAGCAAGTGCATTTATCGGAAATCCATTAGGGTGCGAAGACCTGTTTGGGCGCGTTCGCCCCATGTTACACGCATCCATCGGAAAATGGTTCAGTTCTACCGTAGGCGGACGAGTGGTTTTTCAGGGTTTAGACCTGAAAAACCACTTCATAGAGCGGCAGAAGTATTGCCACATCCATGCAGACTTCTTATGGAACGCAACGAACCAGTTCCGGGGTTACAACCCGGATGCTCGCTGGAATCTCATTCCTTTTCTCGGAACAGGTATAGTCCATAACCAGCAGACCCACCAACATCCTTTCACGCTCAATTATGGCTTAATTAATAGCTTCAAAGTCCATGACCGCTTCTCTTTATCACTGGAATTAGGAGGATTCACCACTCTGTCAGACTTCGACGGAGCCGGAAAAAACAATCAATTCGCAGACCATTTGTTTCATGTATCAGCGGGTATCAGCATCACATTGGGAGAAAAAGGCTGGAAACGGGTAGTTGACGTTCAGCCCTACATCAACCAGAACAACCAGTTATTGGCAACAAACCGGGACTTATACGAAACAAATAGACGGCTCAGACAAGAAAACACAAAGCACGGTATGGCTATTGACCAGATGCGGAACATCTTGGAGATTGAAGGACTCCTAAAACGCTATTATGAGGAGCTGAATAAGATAGACACCGCACTGCCTTCAGATTCGATTTCTACGGAAAAGACGAATTTCCATTTTCCCAAAAACGACTATAGCGGACTAAACTCACTACGGGAACGCCTGTCGGCCACATACAGCAAAAAAAGAAATGGGGATTTCCACAATTTGGAAGATGACTTTTCGATGCAAGAAATAGATTACCTTTTACCAATCTCCGGAGACTCTCTAATCAATGGAGATTCTCTGTTGAGCAAAAAACAATCTATCTACTCGCAGTATATCAGTAGGATGATAAAGCAAAAGGAGTGTATAGGCTCCCCAGTACTCTTTTTCTTCAAGATCAGAACCGCCTCCCTGACCGAACCTTCCCAACTGGCCAATCTGGATGAAATTGTTCGTCTCTGTAAGAAATACGATTTGAGGTTGAGAGTAACAGGCTATGCCGACAGTGCTACAGGTAATGAGGCAGAAAACACAGCACTCAGCCAAAGTCGTGCTCAATACGTCACTTCCGAATTACAAAAAAGAGGCATTGTGTCCAATGCTATTATTCAGGAAGGGAAAGGAGGAGTCGATATTTATTCGCCGAATGAAATTAATCGTTGCGTGAAAGTTGAAATTCATCTGCCTTAATCAACAAGAAGAATGAAAACTGTGTTTAAACAAAAAGCGGAAAGATACATACCTTCCCGCTTTTTCATTTACTGACACTCGTGCTGCGTAATTTGGCTAAATCCCAGAGTTTGTCAGATTTCGAAACAATGGATAGAATTATGCTCATGTATCATATTGACTTTTACAGTCACTTTGAATAGCCGGAAATAGAATGAAAAAGACTACTTGAAACGGTATTGGAATATCCTCCGGAATCATTACTTTTTAAATAGGGAGCTTAGTCATAGAAAGAAAAGACCTCGACCGCTAATAATCAAAAGTTGAGATGTATTTTTATACTTTCTTGGATTTTAGCAGACAGCAATATAATTCAATAAAAGCATGGAATAGCTTTTTGTATTAAGTAAAAATAGTGGAAAAGATAAAGGAAAGATAAAACCTCCTATACTATATATTTACATATACTGCTATTCAAATCTATCATCCTTCTTTTTTGAAAATTGCCACTTTTTCACTTAGAAGACAAGCATGACTCTCTTTTCCGAAAAAGAGAGACTTTTTTGGAGGAGAAGCAACTAATTTGCGGTTAATAAAGCTATGCCATACGAGAATCTACCACTCTCTGGAACTAAAAGCAATATCTGATCTCCTTTATTTAATGGTTTTGTACGTAGTAATTCATTTAATGCGGCAAATATGGCTACTGAACCTACATTCCCAACCCAGGTGAGATTGGTAAACCATTTGTCCGTTGGAAGATTAATTCCTCTTTTAGTTATTTCTTCTGCCAGCTTATTATAAAAATACATGGAAGAAATATGTGGTATGACATATCTAACTTTTTCTGCATCTACATTGTGCTCCTTAACGGATTTTTCAATTGCATCAACAAAATATGGCACAATAAATTCATTAAGTAGTTTTACGTTTTGCTTTATACACCAAACGGATTGCTCTTGAATCTCATTTCCTGTAAAGTCTTTCCAACTTACCAGTCTCCCTTCAGTGTTTACATCTGCCCACATATACATACATGCAGGTTTACAATTAGCATAAGAAATAGTATTAATCCATTCTATTTTTAGTCCTCCACCATCAGCACATTCATTTTGCAATAAAACGGATGCTGCTCCATCTGATAACATATACCGAAGAAAGTCTTTCTCAAATGCAATGACTGGATTATTTTCAATACGTTCCTTGCTCTTCAATTCTTCATTAAAGAATTTGGATAATAATACAGGTGAAACCAATTCTGAAGTTGAGCATACCGCATTATACGAATTACCTGACATTATGGACAAATAGGCTGTTTTTAAGGCTACCATACCCGTCAAACAAACTCCAGCCAATGAAAATATTTCTAAGGGATGTTTAAAAGTCTCTCCATGCACCATCGAAGCATGTGACGGCAATAATTGGTCTGGGGTTGAAGTTCCACAGGTAAGAACCTCAATTCCCAACATCTCCTCCTCAGAGTTAAATAATCTCACTATTGACTGTTTTGCCAATTCCGCATTAGTATGCGTTATATTCTGATTGGCATCAAGAGCATAATAGCGCGTTTTTATACCATTTTGCCTTAAAATAACATTTTTCACTCTTGACGGCTTTTCACCTATCATACCGAGATATCTCTCCATTTCCTCATTTCCAACTGCTCTATTAGGGAAAAAAGAGGAAGTCGCTGTGATAAATACATCTTTTATTTCCATATAACATATCGATTAGTATGTTACAAACATACAAATAAAATACATAAGACCACTAGGATTGCTCTTCTTTTTTCAGCAGTTTATAAAAATCATGCATTTGTCCTTTAAGCAGGGAAGTATTCAAACCAAATGATAAAGAATCTAGAAATGATTGCCCGTAAAAAAGATATATAAAATGCTTTGCCGTGTTTAGCACATCTAAGTCAGCCCTAATTTCTTTTGATTCAATCGCTTTTTGTAATATGGCACACCAGATGCTCAACTCGTTATTTCTATTTATTAAGAACTTCTCATGTAATTCCGGGAAGTGGGTAGATATTTGAAGGATTAAAGATATATACAATTTGCTAGCATTACTGGAGGACAATTCATCGATAATATCTTGCATACTCCTCATTGTGTTTTGAATACCTATAATATAGGAATCAATAAAATCCAATAAAGTAGCGTGACCATTGACACTCATTTTATTTTCGATCTTTTGCTTGTCAATTATGAAAGATTCAATAACCTGTTTGAACAACTCTTTCTTAGTAGAAGCATAATAAAATATTGCTCCTCTTGTCATGCCCGATTTTTCCTCTATATCAGAGATGCTTACTCCTTCAAACTGCTTAGTTAAAAATAGCTTAAAAGCAGCTTTATATAAATGTTCTTTATGGCTCCTTCTCATACTCGATTTTATTAAAAAGCAAAATTAGTTTTTTTTATTGGCCTTGACAAGCTAATATCTAACTTTATCAAACATACCAATACTCTTCGTTTGTATGCAGATGATATCAAATAGTATTTTATGATATAAAATCACTTCAAACATAAACGACTTTTGTTCCGTCCATTTAATAGTTCATCTCAAGGCAAACGTTTTAGTACCAATGACGCTATTAAAAGAGTAGTTACAGGCGTTGACATCAAAAGAATTTATTAATTAACTATTTATCAGAGTGATAACATCAATTAAAGAATAAACGATAGTTTTCTAATTTGCCGCAATCTTTCGCCGCTGTTGTCTCAGCCCCAACCACTGCTCATAATTCACCAACGCTTGTTTAGCAGCAATGATATGAGTGACAAGTAACCCGATAGGTTGCTGTTTATCAGCTTCCGGCAATACCATATCACTCAATATTTTCGTCAAGGAGTTCGTTTCCTGAGTCGTCAGCTCACGCAAAATCTTCTGTCCACCCATTGTAGTCTCCAAGGTTGGTTTTCCACTCTCCCGAAATACATGTGGCACTTGCTGCCAGAGGGCATAAAAGAACTGATGTCACTCTTCCGTGAAATACAGGCTTCCGTAGCAGCCTGTATTTGTTATCTCCTTGTTTTTTTCCTCTTTTTCTCCGTCCTCGTCAAACTGCGTTGTCAGACTATCCAAAGCCCTTTATTTTGATTTGCTTTTTATTTACTCAAAAAGGAAAAGAAATATGCTAAAAAAGCTCTATTTGCCTTTCTGTTGTCTGCCTATATGGTATCTTATGGAAAAGATAGTTTGTCAGTACAGTCAGTACAGAATTCAGCAAGCAAGATAGCCAGTCGACAAACAGTTGAATAGCTAATTATAGTAATGGCTATGTTTATACTATACATGAGAAAGTTCAACGTGAAAATAAATAAAAACACAGTATAACTCCTTTATAGATAATTCTGGAAAACTTCATTGCTTTTCAAAATGAATGATGTTTTTTTATAAGTTATAAGATTTTTAGATTAATAGATCAATGACAAGCTCGTTATCGTTTTTGATTCTCTTTGTTAGTAAGGCGATATAAACTTTGTGTAAATGGACTAATGATGATTATTACTCACTCATATCAAACCGTCACTAAGCAAGCTTACCCCATTCTGGGATAGAGCTAAATAAATTATCTCATTAAAACAATAATTTGACAAGCAATTTCTTTGGTTCACAAAGAGTGATAGTTGCTTGAATTAGCAAATTAAACATATATTCTAAAGGGCAGAATATTCGTTTTTTACCATATCAAATAAAAACAAAGCCCATAATTGAATACCTATGGATGACCTGGCCGGTTATGGAACTGTTGGTCTTCTTCCATTACGACAACGGATGCTCGTTTATCTGGAAAAAGGTTGTGGGAAAAAGGTGAAGAAACTACTTCCAAATGTTTGAAAAAAAAGAAATCTAATAAAAGCCAAGATATAACTGCAAAAAAAAATGAAGCTACCAAGGTAAACTCCAATTAGAGTATTCTTGGAGGTTTTTGATTTTTAGGGGGGCTGTACTTTATCGGATGCTTACAAATAATCCATGCAAATATTTCTAGTACAAAAAATAATTCAACTAAAATATTTAAACTAACTATTAGTTTTTATCAAAGGAACTATCCTGGCAAAAAAATCATCAAACACACCATCAACCGGACAATATACATCAAGCATGAGAACACCAATACGCAGTGCAAATAATGATTTAAATATAGTTTCTCCTGAAGAATTATCTAACTCTAAAACAGTCCGTTTCACAAACAATATTTCCGAATTTATTGATTCAATTAAAATTTCATTGAAATTTGGATAATATTTAGATGCCTGCAACATAATATTGAATAAAGCACTCTCAGGTTTCGGTTCGTGATAGCACGACTCAATATCCTCTTTGATTCTATCAAATGGCGTTTTGTAGTTCAGAAATAATTTAGGAATATCATACGATGAAATAGTTAGTTTTTCACACGTGGATAGTTGAAAAAAAGGTAATACCAATTGCTGTATTATAGCTTCAAATAACTGTTGCTTATTTTTGTAATAATGAAAAATAGAACCTCTAGTCTTACCTATTGCCTTTTCCATTTGTTCAATAGTAACCTGTTCCCAATTATTGATGAATAATAGCTGATAAGCTTTGCACAAAATTAAAGACTGTGATTTTTCACCTTTATTTTTCATAAACTGAACACCTCCTACAAGTGACTACCTCGTACCCCTACTTCGAGACAGACATAAGAAAAGCGGTAGGGCATTAACCTATCTGCGGGGAAGGGAGTCGAAGCCCTCGTACACAAACAGACAACGCCCTCCCGCTATACGGAAGGACGTTTGAACTGCTTTCTCGTGTACGATTAAATTTCGACTTTTTCCCCGCACTGAAAATCAGCTAAACGCTTTTTTTTCTCAAATATAAAAAGATAGTCGATTAACGACTATACAAATTTAGATAAAAATATCGATTTATAAGCATGTTTCATGAGAAACTAGCTTTATTTACTTATTTTTTTCTCGCAAATCAGTGTGAAATAACAAATAAATTATCACCTTCACCTTTCAGATTAATAGATTTCAATTCCGCTGTAATCCTTCTTGCCGCTGTTGTTCCAGTCCCAATCCTTGTTCATAATTTACCGAAGCCTGTTTAGCGGCAATGATATGAGTGACAAGTAACCCGATGCGTTGCTGCTTGTCAGCTTCCGGCAATGCCGTATCACTCAGTATTTTCGTCAGGGAGTTCGTTTCCTGAGTCGTCAACTCACGCGAAATCTTCTGTCCGCCCATCGTAGCCTCCAAAGTCGCTTTTCCACTCTCCGACAGACACACGCGGCACTCACTGGCAGAGGGCACAAAAGAACTGATGTCAATCTTCCGTGAAAGACAGGCTTCCGTAGCAGCCTGCATCTGTTGCTCTCGTGTTTTTTCCTCCTTTTTCCCGTTCCCGTCAAACTGCGTTGCCAATGCCATCAATCCGGTATAGAGAGTCATCACCATCTCCATGATCGGATCGCCTCCCATCCCCATGCCGGCATCTTCCGACGAAAGAATCTTTTTCATCCATTCCTCCACCGATAACAGTTTACTTTCTCCCTCTTCCGGCTGTTGGGCGGCCAGTTCCTGCTTATTCCCTTCAGAAGCATACTTCGCAAGCAAATTCTCACCGTTGGAAAGCAACTGCACCCGGATATTCCCTTTATCTGCAAGGTCAGCCAGATAAACGGCAGGGTCTAAGTCACGGATGTTTCCATCCAACGCCACCTGCTGTACACCGATATGCAGATGTTCGCCCGTCGTGCGGGTACCAGTATTACCAGCCACGCCTACCTGTTGCCCCGCCTTCACCATCTCTCCGGTTTTAACTCGTATGGAATCCAGATGCAGATAAGAAACCTGATACCGCGTCCCGTCCTCACGGCCATACTCAATACTGACCGATTTCCCGCCTGGCTTTCCCGCATTCTCATTGACGGCAATCACCTTTCCTCCAGTCTCCGTAGCCAGTACCGCCTCATGAGATGCCTTGATGTCAACACCCTTGTGCATTTGTTTCTGGGTAGTATCCATCGGATCGGTACGCATACCGAAAGGCGAAGTCACCAGCATGAATTCCTTACGTTCCAGTGGGAAAGCATACTGGTTGGCGGCTACTTGTTGTAACGACTGCCGCTCCATCACCATTTGATCGTATTTATTCAACCCGTTCTTCTCGATAATCTGTTGCAGCGTACCCGCATAATTCCCTCCCGAGGCATATCCGGCACGCTGCAACCCCATGCACCAGCCTCGGTAATCATCCGGCGAAAGTGCGAAACACTCCTTGTACCGGATATTCTCTTTCAAGAAAGAAGAGTGGTGCTCATAGGAATCCGCCACCGAAGCATAAGTACAGAACTTCTCATCGGGCCGATCATCCGTATAAGTCAGGTAGGTGCCACCGTTCTTGAGCCATTCCCCCGTACACTTAATGCCGAAGTGAGCGTTCCCCTTTTCGGACAGTTCGCTTTGCCCGTTGCTACTCTCCAAAATGCCCTGCGCCAATGTGACAGAAGCCGGAATACCGTAACGTTTCATCTGCTCCATAGCATACTCGCCATAGGTAGCTGCGTATTCTTCATTTTTAGTCATGCTTACTATATATAATGTATGGTTATCGTTTCATTCCTGCGGACGGTACTTCTTCCTGCTCTCTTTCCCTTTCGGGATGAAGTATGTCGGCAAAAAGAGTAGATGCCAGGTTCTGTTTGTACGTATTGGCATCTTCCGAAAGCCACAGCCGTTGCCATTGTCCGGTGGTAATCGGGCGGGGTTGCACTCCCTCCATGTCCTTGAATACCGGAGCACAGAGGAATTTATCATCCTTTGTCTTATAAATGTTCACCCGAGTAATGCGGGAAGTATCTTCCTCCAGTGCTTTCTCGCCAAAAATATTGATACGCAGGCTCGGGTTCACCTGTGCTATAGCATAATACTTCTGTGCCAACTCGTGCCGGATACGCTCCGTATCTACGGCATTCCCTTGCTTCGAGGTGGAGAAGAATTGGTTGATATCCGATTTATCAGGGTGCATACATAGCGGCGATTCTCCCGTAGGAGCCATATAGAGCACCCAGCGGTTTTCGTCATCCCGCACCATCTGTACCCGGTTGAAGGTAGTGGAACGGCTTCTCTCCACCGCTTCCGAGATATTCAGCTCTCGCACGTCGTTCAACTCCCATTGGTGCAACTTGGCCACTGCCACCTTTTTCCCGTCGAAATAGGCATCGTTGGGATAGAAGCTGGCAACCCCTCCGGTATTGAAGAAACGGACGTATGCAGCCCCTTGCCCTTGTAAGGCGTGTGCAATCCGTTGTTTGGACATGCCTGGCAATTCATTGTACTGAACACGTGCCCCCACAGATACCCGTTCCTGTGCGGACATTGCTTCGTCGGGCGAGAGGTAGAAGTTTCGTGTTTTCCCGTCAGGTAACACGACTTTCCCTCCTGAAAAAGCACCCTCCGGCAGTAGTACGTCAGCAATCTTTCTCTCCGGGTCAGTCACCACCACAAAGTCACGCGATAGCCGGTCGGGCATCTCCTTCAGCGCATTGTATATCGTATAGGTCCCCGTATTGTTCCATTCCGCAGGCTTATATCCGCGAGCCGCTTCGTCAATGTAAGAAGCGAAGTGGAGAGCTTCCGTATAAGCCGTCTCCACCACTTCTGGATCTTCGTGTCCGGTCATGGACATGGCTTGCTGCAACTGGTCGGCATAATACGTCAAATCAAATTTCTCAAGGAAAGCTTTTTTCTCTTCTTCCATCTTGAAATTGCCGTCAGCAATAAGCATCCCTCGATTACGGATGATGTCGGCCAGAATAGCACTCTCTTCCGACGAGATGGACGGCTGCTTTTTCTCTTTCAGTTCCTCTGTAGTCTGGCGGTTCACTTCCGAGAAGTAGGTCACTTTTTCGCCCTTCTCCGCCTTGCGAATCACATCCAGCGCATTGTTGACATCCGCCTCGATGGTATCAATGAATTGCGGATCTTCCCGCAGGTCACGGTTCCACCCCTCCACGAGTTTCAGAGCAGGCGGTGACAGGCGTGCTGGCAGTCCGAGTTCCAGCATCTTTACCCCGGCGGCAAGCTCGACAACAAGTTCTTCCCGCTTCACGGCCTCTTCCGATGGAGGTTGTCCGCCTTTCATCACCATTCCTTCACGGGCGCACCGCTGCTGATGTCCCGTCGCACGGACAATTTCCCGCATCAAATCCTGCACGAAATCCATATACTGAGGATAGTGCTTTTGGTCGGGTACATAAACCACATCTCGTGCCACATCATAATGGGCGACAATCGTACCGTCTCTGCGGACAGGAACCAGGTTCTCCTTGAGAGTTTTCACGAAGTTGTTCACCGTGATGTGCTGTTCCCGTGCGTTCTCTTTCTCGTTTCCACGCTCCTGAAGAGTACCGTAACGGTCAATCATTCTTTGGTACTGCTCGGGATCAACATAGGGTGTCATAGTCTGATCGATATTGAACAGTACCCGTATCTCCCGGTTATGGATGCCCTTGTATTGCTTTCTCTCTTCCGCATCCAGCAACAGGAACTCTTCTCGTGTGATCTTCTCGTCCGGATTGTGACGGTTGACGTACTCGTTCCAGTTGTACCAATTGAACGGTACACCTCTTTCGTTCTCCTTGACTCCTTCGCCACGTTGCTTGGAGTCCGGGAAAGTGGTATACAACGAGGTCTTATATCCGTTCCTGTCGGCAAACAGTCCGAGTGTCAGCGCATTGAACGGACTGACTTCCGGCCCTTTGGAATAGAAACGGGGATAGTACCGTCCGGCTGCATTCAGCCAATAACCAGAACTATCTACTGCCGCAGACAGAGCTTCGGTCAGATATTGCACCTGCCGCTCCGCCGCTTTTTCTTCATTTTGACTTTTTGGTTTCATATTCTAATTACTATTTTTCATCCTTTCCGGCCGATACTAGCCGATAGGCGAGCAGCCTGCCGTTCCTGACGTATTCCAGTTTTTGTTCGTTTACTAGCTCTTCCAGCACCAGCTTGGTCGTTCCGAAACGCTTGTGCAAGACCTGCTGCGCTTGCGACACCGTGAACCTATCCCAATCTACTTGATGCAGGTAGTCCAGCAAGGTTTTTCCATATTTGGAATAAGGCGGTTGCAACACCTTTTTATCTATTACAATCGGTTGGTCTGCCTCTTTGTCTGCATACTTTTCGGTTGCAGTCAAAGCCAGTGGTTCTGCCAGCAGCTCATGGAGCTGTTTTTGCGAAAGCTCTATCTCCAGCCGCTTCATGCGCTTCTCCGCAATAATCAATTCCTGTTCGGCACCCATTCTCTGGGTCAACAAATCAAGCCCAGCAGTGCATTTCCTATAAATGGCTGCCAAAGGACGAGCCAATACACACAACCACCTCCAACCGGCATCCCGTAAACGGGCAAACCACCCTTCCCACAACAAACAGTTATCGTAAAGCAGCTTCACGATAAACAGGTACAGGAAAAACGTATGTACAATCAGCAGGTAGGGCGAAAGCCCCCACAGGAAGTGCCAGAAATGGAAGCCCAGCCAAAACAGCCCGCCCACCATTCCTACCATCAGCCAGTTCCTTTTCCAGAAACCGGAATCCCTCTTTTTCCCTTCTCTTGTCATAGGCTTATTCCTTTACGGTTGAACACTTGCTCCATTATCTCCTGAGCGATACTTCCCTTTCTCTGTCTTCTTGAAACGAATCGGCAAAATATTTCTTTGCCAATTCTTTCCGGTCCGTCAAATCATTGAAGTGAATCGTATCCGTATTCAGCAGTACCTTGCTGCCTTGCTGTTCATCATCAATTTTACACCGAATAGCCATTCCACCATCTCTGAGCGAATAAATCTGTACATCGGATATTCTGTTCTTATCGAACGCTTCGGGCAAGTAACGGCTGGCATCACTATGGCTGGCTCTCAATTCTCCCAACTGTTGCTCGCTCAACAAACCGGGAGCAATCTTATCAATCGGATTCTTCATGTCTGCATTGGGATAATAGTAACAACCTACAACCCTCCCAAACTCATCATCCGCTCCCGTAGGGTCCCATTCCGTATGCAGACGGTGCGATAGATAGTATTCCATGCTATGGAAAGCCTTCTCCGGGGTGGTGGAGCCGATTCCTCGCATCACCTTCACATAATCAACCATATTTTCATCGAATTCTTTCGAGCTTTCTATGGCAGGGAAAAACTCTTTGGGCAAATTCATCAGATTAGATTCCAATTCTCTTCCTTCTCTGGCAAAAAGCGGAGGTATTTGGGTAAGGCTTACAATCTCAGCATCGGACAACATGCCCGGTCTCAAATCTCCGATATAATCGACAAGCTGTGCCCAAGCAGCCTCTTTATGGTATGCTACCGACTTATCTACTTTTCCTGCCAAATAGGTATCGTACAGGAATGGGTCGTCGGATGTTTGGAAAAGCGCCCGGTCGGCTTCACTAAACCCATGCCTGTATATATCCAATAGACGGTCAACGTATGGAACAGAGAGCCGTTTGGCCATTTCTTTGTCAAGTTCCGCATCAACTATCTTTGGTTCATCAAACACTTGTTTGGCGATACCTTCCCGAATTTTACTAATATCAAAACCTTCTCCCTTCAATAATTTTTCCGTTGCCCCATGCGAGAGTAAATTTTCCTTTTCAAGAATCTCCCCGGCTTTCAAGAGAAGGGCTCCTGTATGACCTACCTTATTGTAATCATCCCAAAGCTCATATTTCTTCAAAAACTGCTCCATTTCCGGTTCTGACCCAAAAGCACTTGGATAAAGTCCCTTATTTAACAATATCTCAAGCAAGTGCTTCACATCGTTAGCTGCAACAGATTGTTTATCCGAAGCCACTGAATTCATTTTCTGACTGTTATTCATATTCTTATGATTTTCTCCTTCATTTGATTCTATTTTCCTTCAATTGATACCCCGTGAATGCACCGCCCTTCCCTCGGAGGCAGCATAGTTCTCCTGCGCCACCGCACGCATCTCATCACTCTTGGCCAACACTGCGTTGGCAAGCGTATTCAGCGGAAGTTTACCCGCCTGATAAGCTGCCACAGTCGTGGCGGGCAAGTGAATGGAGCAAGGCACCCGATCCACTGTCGCAAGCAGATAATCTCCCTTCACCTCCGGATGGTCTATGCGTGTATTCAACGATTCATCCGGATAGGCTTTAAACTCCCGTTGCGCTGTTTCCACGGCTTCCGTATTCGCCGGGACAGCTTTCTGAAGAACTTCATGACCCGCCTTATTCAGCAGGTTCATGCCTCCGAAACCGACCAATAGCATTTTAATCAGGGGATTTTTCGAGAAAAGTCCCAGTAAGATGGAAGCAATCGGGAACAGGTTATCCTTCAGTTTCAACGATTTAGTTTTACCAGTAAACAGTCCCACCAGCATATCGGGCAGCATGGAGATCACATATCCCATGTTACGTCCCACACTCCCCACATCGGACAGCCCGATACTGCTCAACAGGTTTCCCCAACCGGAGGATGCCGGAGCAGAGTTTCCCGAAGCTTGTTGCGACACGGATTTTTGTTCATCTATCACCACTACATCAGTGGACTGGTTGCCTGCCGCTCTGGGTTTGTTCCGTTCCTGCATCTCCTTTTCCTTTTGAAAGGCAAGATATTCCTCTTCCTTTCCAGGCAACACCACCAACGGAACATTCGCATACTCCTTTTTAGAAGCAGGCTCAATCGCCAAAGGAAAAACCGGCTTCCACTGCATCCATCCCTCTAATCGTTTCACAGTATCTTCGGACAGTAGCCGCAACCGCCCCTCCATTTGTTCATTCATATTCCGTATATACGAATTTTCGTGCGGGACAATGTGCGTGGCTTCCTTCCTGAAAGTCTCCAGTATATTCTCGTCCGTACCAAAGACCCCTTTACTGATTAGTTGTTCTACTGAAGGTTCTTCTTTCCCTTTCTGAAAAGCCGAGCCGACCGCCATCACTCCTTCCGTTGCCGTTTCAAACAAGGCGAGACGCGCCACGCTCGCCCACGAAGAAAATCCGCCGGTCACCACCGTATCGGCTCCGAAACCGACTGCCTTACCGACCACCTTTTCCGCCAACGAAGGGGAGTACGCCTTTTCGCCCTTCTCTGCAATCTGGCGTTCCAATGCTGAACGCTGTAATTGAGTGCTCAATCCCAGCAAGCTATTCTCCGCCGCCGAAGACATTACGTATTCCAGCGAGGACTTCGGCATCTGCTGCCGGACAAGACGGTCAATCATCAACCGTTCCATCTGGTAGCCGGTATAGGCATAAGCCACATCCGTGCCCATCTCTTTCGACATCGCATCGTACCGCTCCCGACCGACAGCCTGCACCAGTTCGGTACGCCATCCGTCCGCAATCAGCTTCAAGTCCGAGGTGATTTTCGGGGATTCCCCGATGCGCGTCTGGCACATAGCCACATAATCCTCTGTTTTCAAGCTATTCCATTTCCCGGTGCGGCTGACCACCTCATACGGCGACACGACGGGCATTCCCGTAGGACCGGTAACAGCCATCGACAGGATGCCCGGGACACTGTTGGAGTATTCCTGCAATTCCTCCATCTGCTTTTCCGTCAACTCCTTCCGCACCTGATCCATCACCGGAGCCAGCGAAGCATTGAAGTATTGGCTGTAGCAGCACTCCAATTCGGCAAATCTCTTTATCTGTTCTGTCAACTTCATGGTTTATAAATTTAATTGTTGCTCCGAAGCCCGTGTCTGTTGCTCTCCCAACTGCGAAGAGAGCTGCTGGCGTGTCTGCTCAATAGCTTGATGGTAAATTCGCATTTGATCGGGAAAATACTCTTCCAGCATCGAATCCTTTGCTATCTCATCCGCAAGGAAATTGAATGCCACCTGCCGGGCAATCTCAACACCCGCCTCCCCGTCGGAACGGTTGTTGAACCACGCCTTTGCCCACCAGCGCACGCCGGAACGGTCGGGATAGACCGTAACCAGGCGAGGGATGTCGAAACTCTGCACGTCAATCTCCAGTTCCGCCAGCGGATCGATGATGCCGCAAGCGAGAATGGCTTGGCGTTCTACTTTTTTTTTTCGTCATCTGACAACCCGGACAGGAACACCTGATGCTTCAATGCCATATAATTCAGGAAATCTGCCATCAACAGGTTCTGCACCTTGGCAGCCACCGGTGCCGCCTTACTGCTCACCCCCAACGGGTTGGACAGGGACGGGAGCACCTCAAAGAAGTAATCCTTCAGAGCCGATACAGCAAAAATATTCCGCAACGACTGTTCCGTATGCTTCCCCACCACGTAGCTCCCCCGTCGTATCTCTTCCATGTAAGCCGGATAGTACTGAATCATCAGTTGTTCCAGTTCCTCTCGGTACGCATCGTAGTCGGTACTGATTTCCGCATCAAGGGTGACCAATTCGGCCGGAAACGGCGTTGCTCCCGTCCTGCCGCAGGTTTTCATGTTCGAGTAGAGCATCGTGATGAAGTCTATCGGGTGAATCTCTTCCTCCCCATAATGCACCTCCATGTGCAGCAGCTCGGAGCTCACGCCGACCATCGCTCCGGCAGTAACCGATTGTCCGAAGCTGGCACTGCACGAAGACAAGTGTCCGTACTTCACCACGTAATGCCCGTACTGCACATTCACGTACAAGCCGTGGCGGTCATCGGAACCGATACCAGACACTTTCCCGTCTGCTAGTGCGGAGAGGATGTAGTGCCGGGTTCGGAAGTCCACCCCATGATGGAAAAACGCCTCTCCCGTATGAGGATGAATCTGCTCCCCGTAAGGCAGAATCAACTCCACGTTGTCATCCCTGTCTTCAAAAGGCATGCAATAGCCGCTTTCCGAACAGAGGTTCATTTCACTGTTATATTTCATATTCATTGATTGTTATCGTGTTAAACCCGTACTTTTCTTCTCCTCTTCTTGCCGCATCTGAACCAGCCCGTGATAAATTTGTACGGGTGTATATCCCTCCTGAACCAGCGAATCGTACTGTTCGCGTGACAGGGGGATGGCAGGGTAATCTTTCCCCTCCGCACCCCATGCCTTGACAAACACCTTTTGCGGGTAATCTTTCGGCGAATAGACCGATGCACGGGCATAAGGCGTTTCCGTTCCTACCGTCTGGGCAGGGGTACTCTGCCCGCCGATAATGCGTTTGAAGTCAAAATTATTACCAATGACAAACATTCCAAGCAACGCCCCTGCAATTTTCCCGAACCAGCCGAAACGTCCGAAAACCAGCAATGCCGCACCGATCAGTCCGGCAATGCCCAAGCCTGAAACCTTGCCGGAACCCAAGTTGGAGAAGAAATCCCCGAACATATTCCCGCCCTGGCCTCCGAACAGTCCTTGAAAAAACTTCTTAACACCGCCCCATTGGCTGTCCACATCGGACAAAGTAGTGTTTACCTTGTCGATGGCAGTTTCCGCACTTGTGCGCAGAGACTTCACATCTCCTGCCATGTTGTTTGCCGTGTCCACGGCGTCTTTTCCCACAGTCGCCTCGCCGACGATGCGCGCCAGCGACTTGTCGGTGGTCAACTTCTCCCAGCCCAGATACCCTACCGGAAGGGCAAAAGCCGTAGTTTTTGCGGCGGTTAGGGTACCTCTCAAGGTTCGTTGCGGATGGACGACAGGGTATGTCGCCACCTTTGCTAAAGTTCTCCAAAATCCCATAAAGCATTCTTTATTATGTTGAAACTATTTTAATTGAGTTACTCATTTTTTATTCCCTTCCGTTTCCCTTCAGAACCCGAGCTTCGCCTTTCGTTTCCACCGCCCCATGCAATCCCGGCAGATGCCCACCTTGTCCGGTTTTTCGTGCGTAGACTGCTCAATATCCATCCATATATCCCCGAATGTCGTATATTTAACTGCTCTTGTAAGCCTACGAAGCTGGTTGTTCATATTCGCCAACTTCGGTCGGATGTTGAACACGATTTCGATGCGCTGTTTTTCTGTCATCTTGATATCACTCAAGCACACCTTTCGGATGTCATTCACAATTTCCACACTGTTGACAATCAGATTTCGGTAGATCGCATTCCTTCGGGTAGAGAGAGCCACGGCAAAAGCACCGCTGGGGTGAAGTTTCAGAATATGGTTCATCTCCGACATCGCACCGACGAGTTTGCCCACCTCCATGTAAAACCCATAGGTCTGTGCAGCATAACTGACAATATCCCGGAACGAATCCAAGTAATCATTGTATGCCTTTTGCACCTCTGTTGTCTTCTCCACCTCCGAAGCGACCCACACATGCCCTGTGGTCTGCAAACCCATCGCCACACTCTGGCTCTTCAACTGCTTCTCCGCCTTCTCCGTATAAGTCAGTATCATCCCTGTCAACACCGGATCTACTTGTGCCTGCAACTGGAACACCACCATCATCATCAGCAAACTTCCGAGCCAAATCCTCTTTTTCATCTTTCGATCTGTTGTTTTTTATTTCCCTTTCATCTAACGAGATACCGATTGTGCCGCCCGCCGCCACCGTTCATGGGCTTGCCTGGCAAGCGTCCCCGGAGTACGTTCAATCATCCCTGCCGACAGATTGTACCACACATCCATCATGTCATAATAACGGATGCTCAGATAAAGCCGCCGTAGCTTTCCGTTAAATGCTGTCAACTTATCGTTGATTGCCCACAACGTTTCCGACCGTTCCGCACCCGTAAGCATATTGCCCGGGCCGCCTTGCGCCACAGCATTCTTTATCAGCGTGAACGTCGTAACCAGCTCCATGGCCGTTTCCAAGTAGAGCGTGTTCATCGGTATTGTTGCCACAATCCCTTGCGGGTTATTCTCGCAAGCCGATTTCAGATTTCCCAGCGTAATGAAGATGCGCAAAGCATCATCGACGATGTGACTGGCCGCTTTCAGCGAAGAGGCATAGCCGCTCACCGTCTGCGTATAATCCCGATACTTCTTTTCCCACTCATGCACTTTGTTGAACTGGGCGGCAATGGTATTCTGTAGGACAGCCGTTTCGGTCTGCCCCTTTATCTGCGATGATATTTTATCATGGATGGCATCATTCCCTTCGGCAAGAGCTACCCATTCCAGTGGATTCTGGTAAACCTGTGCCGGAAGATGTCCCACGCAGAGAACAAACCCCGCCACCAGCATCATCCTAACGATTGGTGATTTCATAGACATATCTCTTTTGTTTGTTCAGCTCCACCCGCTCACGAATCAGGTTCACCAGTGGTGTACGGCTCTGAATACCCGGTATCGCCAGTTGTGGATGGGTACGGTCGCCCGAATAGACCACCACCGTTTTCAGTCCCGCAAGCTGTTGCAGGAAAGAGCAATTCTCTTTGAAGTCGATAATCCTGTATAGCTCGACGAAATCGACCTTTCGTGTGAATACGCCCCGCTCATAGATTAGTTGCTCCCCGGTAAGGGTGAAGCGGTTTCTCAATAGGTACAAGAATTGGTACCCCAGATAAATGCCGAGTAGCAGGCAAAGCCCTTTCAGAAAATTGATGAAAGGTAATTCCTCCAGTCCGCAACAAAGAATGCCGGCTACCAGCAACAGAAGCAGGTGCAGTTCGTTGATAACGAATTGCCGGAGGTCGGGACGGTATGTTTTTATTTCTGAATCTTTCATAATCAGTTATTCTTCTTAGTTGGATGCGCTGCGGTGTCAACGGCGAAAACCAGTAGACACCTCTGGTTCCGCCTCTGTCTTTTCTATACGTTTGCCTAATAACTGGTCATTCCAGTCCTTGTATCCCTTGGCGGCAGGATGGTAAACCACCTGCGGATCGTGAAGCCCCATCCGGTTACAAAATTCCCCATACGAAAACGTATCCGGAGCCATTTGGTGACGGTCATAACCGGTAGTCTTATCCACAAACACCACCGTACCGTCTTTCATCGAATAGGAACTGAAGTTCATACCACTCTTCTGGGCAGCGAAGTTGCAGGCAAACATCTGTCCGGCAGCATCCCGATCAAAGCAAAGGTGATGCACTGCGTTCGGGCAGGCATCCATAATGCCCTGAAATTGCTTTTCTCCGGGATTCCCACCCGTCGAAAGATAAAGGCCATTCATCTCTTTCCCTTCAAGCCTTTGTATCTGATAGAACGCCATCGCATCAAAAGCTCCCTCGAACCACAACACCCGTCGAACTTCGTCAAGAGGAACTTTACCGATATTCGCCATCCACAATCCCTCCACTGAATTCGTTCCCTCTGCCTTTCCCTTGTAAGTCGGGCGGTCAGTCTGCTGTCGTCCGCGTTCCTCCAATCCCACCACACGTTCATCTCCCGGAACACGAAACGGGAATGCCAGGTTGCTGAACTTCTTGCCGTCCTCACGCCCCGTATAACTCGCCATAAAGAAATGATCGGCAAAAGCCGCTTGTGTATTCAAGTCCAAACCGCGTTGAATGAAAAAAGGATAGAAACGTTTCCGGGTTGCCCAGTCAGTTGTATCGTAAGGTTGCACTTCATACTTCGAGAAATCGAACGTTGCCGCCGGACGGGATTCTTTGATGGCACGGTCAACACCGGAAGGAACCCTCCCCAACAACCGGTTGCAGACCAGATTCACCAATCGGTTCTTATCCATTCCCGGCGTATACTCCGCAAACAATTCCGGATGCTCCTGTATAAACGAGATGACCGTATAGTTCCGCCGTTCAGGCGGACGGAAGCAACAGAGACCGTTGCCTGTAACGATGAATTTATCTCCATGAATGCGACGTCCATCGTTATCCAGACGGACAAAAGAGGGGTATCTCACACCGTCTCTGCGATTGAAGTGATATCCCGCATCTTCCAGCACGGTTTTGATGCTGATACGGTTCTTGAAGTCTTCGTAAGTTGGTTCGCTCATAAGTCTTATTTTCTTAATCCGTTATGTATATTTTCTGTATTGACCGCTGCCTCGTAATTGCGCATGGCTACCTCTTCAGGAGTGTCCACACCCGGCTTAAAGTAGGCTCTCACGGGTTGCCCCATTCCGTGGGGTCGGTGGTAACCCGCCTCAGGTTCCTGTCCGTAGGTCAGTTCTCCCATCACCGTCAGTCCGGCAGCCAGCGCAGCCGTGATACGGGAGCCAACCCCCAGCCGTTCTTTCATATCCACTTCCTCAAACAGTTTAGAGAAAAGCCGCATCCGGTGGTAATCGTCCATAGCAAGGAACTTGTCATACTCCTTTTTGGAGATTTCGCGCGCAATCACCTCGCCGTCCACCTCTCCGGACAGAGTGTACTTTCCACCCTCCAAAGCCTGTACACCTATCCGTCCCACCTGGATTTCACGACCGTCTTTTCCCTCCCGGAACCAGCCTTTCGTATCCTTGATTACTGTCAGCCGGGAGGCATCCGTACTGCTTGCATTCACCGCCTCTCCCTTGTAATCTCCGCTTTTCAGGGAGATACCGCTGAGCAACTCATCCACTATTGCTATCCTTTTTTCGTCCGTCCGGTATGCAGCTCCTTAAACTGTTCTGCGGTAATGGGTCGGATGTAGGTTTCACCGTTCACCTCCGCTCGCAAGTAATGTTTCCCTTCGCTTTCATAAGCCACCACGCCTGTCAGGACAACATCCCGTCCACCCTTCACGTCCTGTTCCCAATGCCGTCCCTCCATCTCCGAGAGGATGGGCAGCACTTTTCCGTCAGCCGTAATCGTCACTTTCTGCCTATCATCCAGAAGTTGTGTTTTATCCGGAAGCGTTTCGTCATCCGTAAGGTTCATTCCTTCCGGTAGCCGTACCTCCGGTTTCAATGTCAGGTTCACCCGCTGTGTGCTGTTCAGCATCTCCATCGTCACCTTGCCGTCGTAATCATCCGCCAGTAGACCGTTAATCACCTCCAGCCGTTCCTCCAAACCGACTTTCTTCAGCGAGTTCGAAGTGATTGTCGCCAGTTGTTGGTCGGTCAGATCATATTTCAAAGTCACCTCCGACTTCTCCGGCTGAACGGAGAGCGTCCGACTTTCTGTGTCAATAACCATCCCGTGGGATGCCAGGCATTCCCGAAACTTCTCACTGGTGAAATACACCGGTGATGTAACCAGTTCCTTATACGGTTTGGCAGGTTCAGCAGTCACTGTCTTTACAGGAGCAAAAACCACTTTGAGTTCAGTCAAAGGGTCAACATCTTCCCCACGGTGCTCTTCAGTCGGAGTCCCTTTATAATAGAACCCATAACCGCCCGATTGCAACTCGCCCGGCTTCATCCGGCCATCGGGCCTGTCAGGTACCATAGGAGCCCCCCTTTGCAGTTCTCCCCCGATCCGTCGCAAGTGGAAACCCTCCTGGTTGCGAGGTGTCCAGCCCAGCAGACCGGTCATCCTTCCCCAGAATCCCCGTGGAGGTGCGGAATATTCAGGACGGCCATACTCACCAGCTCCGATACGGTAGCCATGCAACCCCATCGCAACCCGTCCGTTTGCGTTACGGGCATGTACAAGGTCTTTGGGCAGGTTAAAATCTTTCTCAACTAAAGCAGTAAAAGTAGTGTAAGCACTCTTATTGGCGTAATTGCTCCCCCAATCCGTCAGCCTCTTGATCTGATCCGAAGTCAGCCCATAAGTCAGCACGGGAGAATCGTGCCCTTGCACCATCAACCGGGGTTTGTTATCTTCACCCGCCACGATATTCGCCCGCATACCATTTCGAGCAAGCAATTCCAGAAAATCCGGATGCAACTGCACCGGACTGGGATTTGTATTCTTTCTAAGTGCCATTATATTATCATATATATTAATCGAACTAAAAAGGGCAAAAAAAATAGAGATAAACTCTATTTTTTTAAATGATTAGAGGTTGCCTTCCGATTGGGCGAAATCCATTTGTGCCTCCTTAGACTCAAGGAAGCTCAATGCGGAATCATTATCGGTCGGAAGCCCTCGTTCTTTGACGAACTCCGCAAACTCTTCATCCCACTCTTTGGAATGATGGGTCACATATTCCAACCAACCAATTTCACCCTTTTGAAATTTCTCAACCAGTTCATCTTCTGAATAATACTGCTTTTTCATACAATTACTTTTTTACTATATTACTACTTTACTACTATACGTCATTACTACATTTTGAATGAAACTTGGTTTATTTTCCGGAAGTTTCGTTGTCGCTCAATTTCCGTCCAGACTTCCTCTGTATAATCGTCTTCATCGATATACGACAGTTCACCGTCTTCCATTTTCCAGCAACCGAATACACCCACAGAGTATGAGTTCCATTCGCGACTGGCACGTTCCTTCCACCGTCGTTCATCACCTTTCTCCAACCGAAGCCCGGTCGGATAGTTCAGGTCAATGCCGATGGATAATAATTCATCTTCCTGCGAAACCGTCAGTACCTCCCCATTTTGCAGGCAATTGGTTTCTGCTGTTGTTAGGTTGAACTCCCCTACAAGTGTCTGAATATTCCGCCCGATTACTTGCGATGGTACGGAGAGTACCTCACGGGTTTCGGGGTCAAGTTGCAGGAAGGACTTGATGCGACGGCCGTCTCCGGTAGTACTGTAATCCATCATTACCTTACCCATCTTCAACCCGTTAAATACATCAAGAGAATAGAGTGTCCGCGCATCGACCACCGCCAAGCTCTCTTTTCCGGTAGACGGATCTTTCGATACTACACAAAGGCTATCTTCCATCGTTTTGAAAACAGGATGGAAAACCACATCTACCTTTCCCGCATCCGAGCGCACAAGGGAAAACTTGGCTTTCGACCGTACCTTTTGCCCATCTGCCCCTACCACCTCAATAGGCAGGACGGGAGAGCGTTGCCCGGAAAGGATTTGTAAAATCACATCCATAGGCAAGTCGCTAATCATGTTACGGGTCAAGCCAAACTCTTCCAGTGACTGATAGGGAATCTCTTTTTCATTAACTCTATTTATATTCATAAATTACATATTTGTAATATTCGTATTTATCTTTGCCGCAAATTTAAGAGCTATTATTTACTATAAGAATATTACATGAACAAATCTACTGGGTTTTTAGTATTTTTAATGCTTGCATCAACCATTCCCGCACAAGGACAATTCAACACGGTCAGCAAGCAGCGCCCACTCTACCAAATAGAAAAGGCACACGCAACCAACTCCACAAACAATCCCCTTGCCATACAGGACAAGTCTGTTTCTCCAACGCTTATTCCGAATGCAGAGATTCCAGATGTCACTGGAAAAGACAGCTTGCAAAAAAGGTGCATTGAAGACTATATGAGTGTTTCATTCCCGATGAAACAGTTAGTAGTTACCTCTCCCTTCGGTTGGAGAGCAGACCCTTTTACGGGCAAGCACCGAAAACACAATGGACTTGACCTGCGTGCGTCCGATGACGAAGTATATGCCATGATGATGGGAAAGGTCAAAAAGACCGGAGAAGACCGGCGTTCAGGAAAATACGTGATGCTCACACACGACAACTTCCAGATTACTTACTGCCATCTATCCCGTATTTGGGTAGAGAAAGGGCAGGAGGTCAAATCCGGAGAGGTAGTCGGTATTACTGGGAGTACAGGACGAAGCACGGGAAAACATCTGCATATTGCCTGCAAAAGAGATAACAAATATATGAATCCGACCATCCTTATTCAATATATCAAGGAGATTAGAGAAAATGCGTTAAAATTGTTATGCAACAATCCGTAAAAAGCTGTAGACGAAGAGTTAAATTCAAAGTATATATTCAATATTGAAAAAGTCTGGTAATGTCCTTTAGCTATTACCAGACTAACTGTTTCTATTCTAATATTTTACAAATAAACCTATAAATCAATCATGACATTTGTTTTCCTTCTCTATTAAATAATCAAAGTTCTTTCCGATGCAATAAATTATATAAGAAACCAACAATATTGTCTTGGTTTGAGAAATCTATATTAGTCCTTCAAATCTATAATCTTTCTCTTTATTCCAAATTTAAACATAACTCTATTTAAAAGATAGTATACAAGCGGCACTATCAATAATGAAAGAAAAGTCGAACTGGTCAATCCGCCAATAAGTACCCAAGCCAAACCATTCTTCCAGTCAGCACCCGCCCCCTGTGCCAATGCTATTGGCAACATCCCGACTATTGTGGATAAGACAGTCATGATGATTGGGCGGAATCTTCTTTGTGTTGCTTCCAACAGAGCCTCTTTTACATTCATTCCCTGATTTTGTAACTGATTAGCAAAGTCAACAACTAATATTGAATTTTTAGCGACTAAACCAATCAGCATGATCATTCCCAGTAATGTAAATATGCTTATATTTTCCATTGCCAATGCTATGGCTGTTAAAGCACCCATTAAAGCTAGAGGCAATGAAAATAAGACAGCAAATGGATATATATAATCATTGTACAATAACACCATAATCAGATATACGAGAACAATGGATATAATAAACGCCCACCCAATAGTTTCAAAACCTTCATCTTGAATTTCCATTTCTCCACCGTATGCAACAGAAACAGAAGACGGCATTTTAAGTGTATTTATTTCTTTTATAATATCTTCGCCAATAACTCCAACAGATCTTCCGGCAATTTGACTTATAACCCGAACAGAAGGAATTCGATTTCTTCGTTCTATTTTGCTGGGGCTTTCAGCCTCTGATATTTCGGCAAATTGGTGTAGGTAAATAGTATTACCAAACATATTGATTAAAGAGAAATTTTTAACGTCTTGAATATCTTTCCTATCAAATTTATCGAGTTGAATATTAATATCATACTCGTTATTACCGTCTCTAAACTTTGCATCTTGATTACCACTGAAAGCATTATTTAAGGAAGCTCCCAATAATTCAAAAGGAATACCTAATCTCGTCATTTTCTCTCTATCGGGTTTAATATTGATTTCGGGCGTTCCGACTTCTAATGATAGTTTAGCGTCAATCACTCCCGGGATTTGAGATATACGGTTTTTTATAGCTTCAGCAACAACTAATATAGTATCAACGTTATTTCCTGTAACATACATTTCAATTGGATCTACATCCTTACCTCCGGTAATAGCACTTTGAGCTATCATTATTTTGGCACCTACAAGCTGCTCTTGCAGAGTTTTCTTTATTTCTCTTGCACATTCTTCCGTTGATAAATTCCTCTTATCATTAGGTGATATTTTTACGAGTATTTCGGACAAATATGGTTGAACTAACCCATCTTCTTCTGCACCTACAGTTGTGAAGATGGACGTTACATGCGGATTTTTATCAATTATAGCTTCTGCCTTATGAGTTAGTAAATTCGTTTGTTCAATTGTCGAATTTTTAGGCATTTCAATGTCTAAATAAAATTCGCCTCTATCTCCAATACTTGCAAACTCTGTACCAATAAATCCTAATGGTACTAACATCAGTGAGCAAATAAATAACAAGAAAGTACAAACAAAAACTACAATTTTATGGTTAAACGACCACGCCAATAACTTCCGTATTTTAATTGCAAGTTTCTGAATACCTTCCTCAAACCAGTTAATAAATCGTCCTATAAATGTTTGTTTATTTATCTTTTCTAATTTACCAATTCGTGATGATAAAAAAGGAACAAGAGTAAATGATGCTAATGTACTAAATAAAACCGCCGCTGCTGCAGTGTAACAAAATCCACGGAACAAGTCTGAAACAGCGCTTTGTGTCAGTGCAATAGGAATAAAAACGACAACTAATACAAGCGTCGTTGATAACAAAGTAAGTCCCAAGTCCTTAATCGCATCATAAGTAGCTTGAATACGGTTTTTCCCCATCTCTAAATGGCGGTGTACATTTTCTACAACTACAACTGCATCATCAATAAGAATTCCTATAATTAAAGATAAAGCCAGCAACGTTGCGAGATTTATGGTGATACCGAAAACATACATCACAATAAATGTTGAAACAAGAGATATTGGAATAGAAATAAGAACGATCAGTGAATTACGAAAACTATGAAAAAAGAGAAGCATAGTAATAGCAACAAAAATTACTGCCATTATCAAATCTAATATAACCGAATTTACTGCTTCAATAGTAAACTCGGAATCATTCAAAGCAATGTGAAATTTTAAATTTTCCAAACTATATTGCCGTTCTAGAGCTGATAGTATATTTTCTACTTCTTTAGATATAAGTACTGCATTGGCATCTGTTTGGCGTCTAATACTAATACCAATGGAATTAATTCCATTGGCTCTGTTTATCGTTGTTGTTTTTTTCTGTGTATCAAACACATCCGCTACATCTCTAATTTTAACAACACCTCCATTTGC
>JAUUPT010000135.1 GCA_030843315.1 Bacteroidaceae bacterium
ACGTCCGAATCCATTAATACCTACTTTAATCATTTTGTTTAAACTTTTAAGGGTTCTATAATATTTGTTCAAATATCTCTCATTCCAAAACTGCATTTATTTCCTAAATGCGGTGCAAAAGTACGAAATTGTTTTTATATTCGCACTTAATTTCATAATTAAATAATTCAAAAGATGGGAAAAAGTTCATTTTTACAGGAATTTAAGTCTTTTGCCATGAAAGGCAATGTGATAGACATGGCTGTCGGTGTGATTATTGGCGGCGCGTTTGGTAAGATTGTATCGTCCATTGTGGCGGATGTGATTATGCCTCCTATCGGTTTATTGGTGGGTGGTGTGAACTTTACTGACTTAAAGTGGGTGTTGAAACCTGCCGAGGTATTGGATGGAAAAGAGATTGCCGCCGTGACATTGAACTACGGTAATTTTCTGCAAGCGACGTTCGATTTTCTCATTATCGCTTTCTCCATTTTCATGTTCATCAAGCTGCTTACCAAGTTGACGGAAAAGAAGAAAGAAGAAGCTCCCGCAGTTCCTCCTGCTCCTCCCGCACCGACGAAAGAAGAGGTGCTGTTGACGGAAATCCGTGATATCTTGAAGGAAAAGAAGTAAGTGCTATAAAACAAAAAAGGAGTCAAAACAGAAATACTCATCTCTGTTTTGACTCCTTTTTTGTAGCCTGTTACCGGTTCTTAGTTCGAACCACCGGTGTGATCTCTGTTGAAGCCTTGAATCTGGATGCTTGCCGCACCATATTTCTTGGCAGTCACGTTCACTGTCTTCACTCCACCGGGAGTTGTCACCTTGAAGTTCCAGGAGTAGTTGGTCAGTGCCTGTGTTGCAGATACAATACGGATGCCTTGACCTACCAGCAGATTCATGCCGGTCTTGTAAGTCTTGCTTTCGCTGCTTACTGTAGTTGTACCTATGCGGTTGGCCACAATGTTCTTAATCATGCGGTAGCATACGTCCGATAAGCCTTGTCCGCTGCAAGCCGATTTTATATCGCTCGTTTCTACGCCTTGCTTTATGGAATAGGGGATTTCTACGTTAGTCAGCGTTTTGGAACCGTTCGTGTTATCCACGCCTGTTACGTTCAGTTTCTCAGAGGCTGTTGTCACGCTCGGAGTGATTTCCGGTAGCTTCACTGAGTAAGCCGAGAAGTGCGTTACCTGCGTTTTATAGCCGGCATCGGTAAGTTTTACCTCTGCCGTTTCTTTCTCCCATTTATTGGTTTTCGGGTTGAGGTAATAAAGCGCAGCGCCTTCAAAGCTTTCATCTCCCATCGGGTTGGCAACCGTCAGTTCGATAGGAGTGGCAAAGTGAAGTCCGTCAGGACCGCAAACCACAGTGGCTACGGCAGGTGCGGCAGCCGGTGAACTGGCAGTGTTGTCTTCTGCCGAAGCTACATTGGCTACAGGAGCTACGGTAATTGCCAAATCTTTGGGAGCTTCCACCACTTTACCTGCATCATCTTTCACGTACATCACGGTTTGTGCAGGAATCGCTACTTCCACCGTTACTGCAGCTTCTGCGTCTTCTGCTGCCACTTCGGTTGTAGCTTCTACTTTTACTTCCTCTTTCACCTGAACCACTTGCTCTTTAGTCACTTCTTTCAAGTCTTCTTTTGCAGCTTCGGTAGCATCTTCCTGCCCAAGAACTTCATTTACGGCTTCCTGAGCTTCTTCATTGGTGGCGTGTTCCACTTTAGTTTCTTCAGGAATTGTTTGCTCTACCGCTTTTTTATCCATCACAATAACGAGGCTTTCGTTGTGCGATTGCTTGTCGTCGGGAATCACTATTTCCGCACTCGCATCCATTCGTTCGTTGGCAGTCAAAGCAAAGGTATAGGTACCGGCTTTTTCCAAATCTTCGAACGCAAATTTGCCTTGGGCATCGGTGGTAGCTTCCAGTGTCTTGTCTCCGATGGTTGCTACTACCTTAACGCCGCTGATGGCTGCTTCGGCAGGTGTTACTACTAAACCATTGATGCTATGCACCACGGCTTCCACTACAGGGGGCTCTATGGTTTCTTTATCCTTATCACTGCAGGACAAAAAGCCTAAAGTTGTTGCTACTGCAACGAGAGTCAAAAGACTCCACTTACTTTTAATTAGATTCATTTTCATGTCTCCTCTTTTTTAGTTAATTATTAATTGATTTGATAAACCTGTCATCTATATGGGATGAACTTAGAATAGATTGATTTGGAAACAGATTCCCCCGGAGAAATCTTTCCCGTTCTGCAACGATGCTTGTAACAGCAAGTGTTTCCATAGCAGGCAGTCTGCACCTATGTTGATGTCGTCGCCCGTATATTCGGCTATTACCCGCAGCGGTTTGTAGAAGCCGGGACGGAGGGTAATACCGCCTACAAGGCCGTTCCATTTGCGGTTATAGCTGCGTTTCCATTTACGGTATGCGGCGTGGATGCCGAGTGTACTACCTTTTAAATTGAAATGCTTAGTGGCGGCGATGTAATAGTTGCAGAAGTATTGACTTTTCCCGTCGCCATTATGCCCTTCGGTTACCTTAGAAGGTACTGTGACTTTGTTATCTTTATTATCTGTGCCATATGGGTCATTCGTCCCTACGGTAATAGCAGGCCAATACTTCCCTTCCTTCAGCGGACGCAATTTCAGTGAAAAGTAGCGGTCTTGGTAATAGTATCCCGTCTTTTTGCCGATATTTCCACCAGCATCCCTGTTGTTCCCCTTTTGTAAGGTGCAAGTATAGGCTATTTCTACCCATGGGAAAGGGGTCAGGCTTAAATAATAACTCCCTGTATTATAATTAAATTGTTGCGGACTGAATTCTTCAGACAGAAAGTGTACACCGATTCTTGCCGTTCCTTCTTTATTCATTTCAGCAGAAGGCGTATGTATAAGTCCGGTCGTTCCTGTATATTGCTGGGCATATCCTTTACCGAATATGGCGAGTAGCATCAACAATCCTATGATTATTTTCTTCATTTCCCACCTCCTTCCTTCTGATTGAAATCAGCAGGCATCCTGTTTGCCCCCCATTGCAATAAATTCCGGTCAAAGTGCCCTTCCCGCTCATTCTCTTCCGGATCGGTCTGATACATCCGCATGGAATAAGGGTCAGCCTGTTTGTTATAAGTCAACCGGAAATTAGATGCCGGACGGAAATTTACTTTCCGCATCTTCCGCTTATAGGGTGGAATCATCATGATAACTTTGAAACCGAAGTTCTCTTTGCCTAAATCGCTGTATTGGACGTATACACCTGCCGTACAGTGTTTGAAATGTCTCATACATTCCACTCTTGCCCCATAATCTTCGTAGATATATCTTCCTCCTTGCAGGCGAAATTCGGTGTTGTATTTCTCCATATACATTCTTGCACCAATCCATCCTGTTACCCGTTCTATTTTGCTGCACTCCCAGTCCACAGCCATTGAGCAAAGTCCGGTATAGCCCACCTGCCCGTCTACAGCAAACCAACGGTTTATCGGATACATCCATTTCATATCCACGCCATACCGTTCTTCTCCAAACAACCCGCCACTAAATTTGAAGAACTGTTTGCCCCACTGTACTTCTTTGGACAGAACAGCCATGTTCAGTCGTACTTTTTTGTATCGGTCGCCATAGTCATTATATACCGGGATATATCCTTGTGCTGCTATCATCCATTGGTCGCCCATATGCCATTTCACACCGGGTGTCAGATTTATCAGTACATCATATAGCCGGTTGTTGTAATAGATGTTCCGGTAATTAAACTCTATGCCCGAGAATACATCTATATACGATGGTTTGTGTGCTTGCCCATTGCAGATTGTATTGCAGCATATCATTAAAATGAAAAAGAATGCTTTTTTATTTATATAATGTTTCATATTGATTGGCAATGTGTTTCCAAGTATATTGTTCCTTAGCTAATTCCTCTATGCCGTTCCCTTTTAGCGTGGTTTGTTGCAACAGGGATTGTAATTCTGTTTTGTTGCGGAAATAGTAAATGGTGTTGGCTGTGGTTTCCCGATTGTAGATTACGTCGTATGCTAAAATCGGTTTCCCAAAGAACATGGCTTCTACTAACGAAGGATTGGTACCACCTGCGCTATGTCCATGCACATAGCATCTGCAGTTGTTTCGCAAGGTGTACAGTATATCCAGGTCATACACGGGGTCTATCAGGGATATATTGGGATATGCCTTGTACTTTTCTTTGAGTGATCGGCTGTATTCACATCTTTCCCAGTTTCCTACAAAAACTAAAGTATGCTTTGTTCTGGCAAAGGCGGATAGAATGATGTGGCTGTTGTTTTCCGGCTCTATGCGGCATATACAGATGGCATATTCTCCGGATTTCAGATTGTACTCTCTTAATATGTAGTTTTGCTGTTCTTCCGATACTTTTCTCAGTACATGATCTCCACCGTATGCTATCAATACAGTTTCTTTACGATAAGTGTTGCGTACATAGTCTTGTATCCCTTTGTTGTCGGCAATTATTGTATCGGCAAACCGGACAGCGCAACCTTCCGAAAAGCGAAGGAATCGCCGGGCTATTTTTCCCCACTTTTCTCGTTTATGTTCAAGTCCGTCAATGTTGACAATGATTTTTGCACGGCTTATAAATTTTAATACCGGCAGGAATATGCAGCCGGATACGCCCAGCACGAGAATTACATCATATCCTCGAATACTGTGTATCATTGACAGTATATCGTACCCAATACTTTGAATGCCATTTGCGTGCAGCGGTATATATTTTAAGGAACATCCTTTGTACGACTCTTGTTTGTCTGGCATATCTTTGCTGCTGCAAAATATCGTGTACTCAATGTTGCGTGAACAATTTGTGCCGATGATATTTTCTATCAAAGATTCAAAACCTCCATAACAAGCCGGTACACCTACGGTGCCCACTATTGCTACTTTTTTCATATCTGTTGTTGATGAGATGCGTAGATTGTTCTATCTGTGTTTTTC
>JAUUPT010000030.1 GCA_030843315.1 Bacteroidaceae bacterium
CCGATTAAACCTAACTGTACGGCTTGATTCTTCATCCGGTAGATATTTCCGATTCGTGCAGAAGCAGACTGGTCTATATGCTAAATGATACCGGCTTCTTGCAATCTCCCGTCCCGGCAGAATATATTGTCAGAGGTTATCGTCAGACCCGAATAGGAAGAATTGTCTTCCAGACTGCAAAATGTATCTACCATAACGATGGGAGGACGTTGTGGTATCAACTTCAGAATTTCTTCGCCGGATATGATGGGGGGTCGTTTCATTTCAGTTTACATTTTACGATGCTATGACCCAGTCCGAGGTTATCATATATTTCTTCTATCTCCAGTCCGGCTTCCCGGATGCAACGTGACATATCGTCCGAATGGTACATCTTGCTATTGCCGTTTGCCATTGCAGTAAAGTAAATACTGATTTGTGTCAGGCAATATGCAGCAGTTTCGAACTTCTGCCTATCCCAGAAGGTTTCCATGATGAAGAGTCTTCCGCCCGCAGACATTGACTGAGCGGCACGTGACAGAATGCTGATAATTTCCTGCTCGGAGAAGCAGTCCAGGAATTGGCTCATCCAAATGGCATCGAATCCTTTCGGGAAAGGTACATTCTTGTCGAGAAGGTTTACTCCATACCCATGAATGCGTTCATGGCCGGGAATGCTTTCGGTCTTTTGCTTCATCATTTCCAGTTGTTGGGGCAAGTCCATGATGGTCACTTCTACTTCTTCGTTATACTGTACGCAGCGGGTAGCCCACCTTCCGGTGTTTCCTCCTACGTCGAGCAGGGTACGGGGGGAATGGCTGAATACGATTTCGAGTGCCTGGTCGAAAGAATTGTCGGAATAGAAATGATCGAAGCCAAACCAGCTTTTCTGTACTTGCCCGGGTAAACAGGATAAGCCTTCGTATATCGTAGGCCAGTTTCCCAACTCTTTCAAACCTTCCGGCCGGCCGTTGACCAGCGCTTCTTCCAAATGAAACAGTCCTTTATAATTCACATCCTGGTTGAAGTCCATATTTACTTGTGCCATTTCGTCGTTCAGCAAGAACCAACCGGCTTTTGCCAACACATACTGATCATCCTTTGCCAACACAGTACCAATGGTGAGCGAGGCCTCCAGCAGTACTTGTGCAGCATAAAGCGATAGTCCGGTAGTCTGGCTGATTTGTTCTAATGTCCTGCCTTCACGATTGTCGGATAATAAACGGAATATGCCGAACTTCAGCATTAGGCGTGACACTTGAAATACGATGGGGCCAAAGGCTATTTCTTGTGCCAACCGTTGCGCTTGCACAGCAGTGAACCGTTCCTGACTGTATTTCTTTTGTAAAGAAGGAGATAGTTTCATGCAGTTGATGTTATTTTATTGGGGCAATTTCCAAAAAGGATAATAGTTGAACCATTGTTCGGGATATTGATTGACTATATTCTCTAAAGTATTGACGTACTGTTCCAGTAAGCACTGTTCTGCTCTTTTCTCTTTGGAACCGGTAACCTTCTCCGCCTGGATGAAATGGAAATGATAAGTCTGTCCGGCCTCTCTCATTGCAAAGTAGAAAACAACCGGAACTTTCATTCGCGATGCCAAAAGAAAAGGGCCGATAGGGAAAGATGCTTCTTGCCCCATAAAAGTACAGGTCAGCAGTTTATCTGCATTCAAATAACGGTCTCCCTGAAAACATATATATTCTTTATTATCCAGGGCTTCTGTTATCTTGAATATATGTGCCAGATTATCTTCATTGACCGGTATTATTTTATAAGGTTGTTTCTGACCGTTCTTTTTCAGTATCTCTTTTATCTTTTGATGTTCGGCATCGTACATCACTACATTCATTTTCTTACTGTAATCATTGAAAAAGGGAGTTCCGATTTCCCAGTTCCCGACGTGTGCACCGATCATGATTACTCCCTGGCCGCTGTCCAGAACATCCAGGAACTCCTGATAATGGCTGAATTTGAAATGATATTTGTCTATCATCCCGTTTCCGATGGCCACCTTGTCAATGAGTATCTGCCCCAGGCGATAATAGTTCTTCAACAATAAACCTGCCGAACGCACGCGGCTTCGCTTCAATATACGGCGGGCATATTGCCAGATGCTTCGCGTTGCTTTCGGAGCAAACGGTATGAAATAGAGCACAATCAGAGTCAGAAAACCATAAGCGGCTTTTACACCAAGATACCTGATCATGTAAATGAAAAACAAGTATCCGGATACACCGCCACGGGTTTTACCTTTCCACATCCTGTTATTCGTTTTTGCCGTCTGACATACGGGTGATGACGAGATTGTAGAAGTCCTGGAAGGTTTTAATTCCTACAAAGTCTTGTCCGGTTACATTGAAACCGAAGTTCTTCTCAATCAATACTACCATGTCTACCAGGTCCAGGCTGTCTAATTCAAGCGTTTGCATGAGCGGAGCGTCCGGCTGGATAAGATCGATGTCTACTTCAAATTCCTCTGATAAGGTTTCTCTTATCTTTTCAATGATTTCTTCGTTGGTCATACTTATATTATTTTACTTTCTTTATAATTAGTGTGGAATTTGTTCCTCCAAATCCGAATGAGTTTGACAGGAAGGTATCAAATTCCGTATTTACCCGCTGGGCAGGGATATTCAGTTGGCAAGATGCCTCGTCCGGTTCCTTGAAGTTCAGGTTGGGAGCTATGAAGTTGTTATGCATCATTAAGGTAGAGTAGATTACTTCGCTGGCACCTGCCATCCACATCTCATGTCCGGTCATCGACTTGGTAGAGGTAACGTATGGGCTGTGGCCTTTGAACACCTCTGCTATCGCTTTTGCTTCATTCAAGTCGCCTATGGGGGTCGAAGTGGCATGCGCGTTGATATATCCTATTTCATCCAGTGTGATTCCTGCTTCCCGGATGGCCATTTCCAATGAGCGTTTCGGGCCGTCTATATTGGGGACAGATATATGCTCTCCATTAGACGAGAATCCATAACCTATAACCTCTGCCAGAATAGGCGCCCCTCGTTTGATTGCCGATTCGTAGCTTTCCAATACCAGACTGGCACCACCTCCGCTGGGCACAAGCCCGTCTCTGCTTTTATCAAAAGGTCTGGATGCTTTTTGCGGTTCGGCTTCCAGGGTAGAGAAAGCGCTTAATCCGTCAAAACTACCTACGGAGAAAGGGTTCACTTCTTGTGCGCCACCGCATAAGATGCAGTCTTGCAATCCCAATTTGATAAGCAGATAGCCCATGCCGATGGCATGAGATCCACTTGCACAAGCTCCTGAAACTGTGAAGTTTATTCCTCTGAGTTTGAATATGACGGACAAGTTCATGGATACAGTCGAGTTCATGGACTGGAAGATGGAGCCAGAACCTACCAATACAGTTTTTTTCTTCTCGCGGATAATGTCTACCGCATTGATAACCGGTGCCGTGCTGCTGTCGTTTCCATACAGAACTCCCACTTCGTTGGCTTCCAGAAAGGCTTCGTCTATGCCTGCATTCTTAAAAGCCTCTACGGTTGCCATATATGCATACTCACCTTGTTCGGGCAAGCAGTGGCGTTTCCGTCTGTCTAATAGTTTTTTAAGGTCGGGACGCTCCAGCAGACCGGTTAAGGAAGACAGATAACCCAGCTCTTTCCTTTCCGGGTCGATGCCGATTCCTGATTTCCCGTTATATAGCGAATCTTTTACTTCGTCCAGATTCTTTCCGATACATGAGTAAATTCCCATTCCGGTGATGACAACTCTTCTCATGTATATAGCCCTCCATTGATTGAAATAACTTCACCGGTGATATAGGAAGCGTTGGGAGATACCAGGAAGCTTACCAAATCGGCTACTTCTTCCGCTTCTCCAAAACGGCCTGCGGGGATATGCTTTTTCCATTCGTCTTCGTTAATGTCCTTGGTCATTTCCGTACGGATGAATCCCGGAGCAACGGCGTTGACGGTGACATGTTTCTTGGCAACCTCTTGAGCCAGGGCTTTGGTTGCAGCAATAATACCTCCTTTTGCAGCAGAGTAGTTGGTCTGTCCCGGCATTCCTTTGATGCCCGACAATGAAACGATGTTGACGATACGCCCGAAGCGTTTGACCAGCATATTCTTAAGCAAGGCTTGGGTGACATAAAAGAAACCGTTCAAACCGGTGTTCAGTACTCCGTTCCATTCCTCTTCCGTCATCCAAAGCATCAGGTTGTCTTTGCGGATACCTGCATTATTTATCAGCACCTCAATATATTCATCCGGATGCCGGGTGCTCCAGGCACTCAACGTTTCGGATACCGATGCGGAGTTGGTAACATCGAATTTCAGTAATTCTCCGTTTCCGCCTTCTTCGCGGACCAGCTGCAAAGTCTTTGCAGCCTCCTCGTCATTGCTTTGATAGTTTATCAGCACAGAATATCCCATCTTTGCCAGTTTTATGCTGACAGCACGTCCTATGCCTCGGCTTCCGCCTGTTATTAATGCGTATTTCATTGATTGTTCATTACATTTTGTCATTAACTCATTGCCAAAGGCACGAATTGAATTTCCTCTCTTTTAGATATTTCTCCATAGCTTCTATATCCTTGTATTTGGGAGTATCCTCGGAAAATACGGGAAAGAATGTGCGGATCTCATTGTATACACAGCGCGATTCCGTGCTTAGTTTTTCTTGTATTTTCAAGCAATCTACAGCCTGTACAATACCCATAAACAAGATACTCATAACCTGGAAAGAGTTGTTAACGACTGTTTTGGCTATTAGTGCAGAGTTGGTCCCCATGCTTACAATGTCTTGGTTGTCATTGTTGTTCGGAATGCTGTGTACATACATCGGATTGGACAATGTCTGGCATTCTGCAGTGGTTGAAGTGGCTGTGAATTGTGAAGCTTGCAATCCGTAATTCAATCCTAATACGCCTAAGTTGACAAAAGGAGGAAGTATACCGTTGATACGGTCGTGAAACAGATAGTTCAACTGGCGTTCGCAGAGCATGGTCAGTTTGGTAATGGCTATTTTCAGTTTGTCCATCTCGAAAGACACATAGTCTCCATGAAAGTTTCCACCGTGATATACATTCTGTGTTTCCGGATCAACAATCGGATTGTCGCAGGCCGAATTGATTTCATTAATGAGCACTTCTTCCGTGTTCATCAACGCATCATAAACCGGTCCTAATATCTGCGGAGTACACCTTAGCGAGTAATAGGGCTGAACCTTGTGCTCGAAGATTTTCTCCTCATGCTTACGGCCATACAATTCATTCTCCCTCTTTCGCATGCAATTGCTGTCTGCTGTCCAAGTCCTCATGGCTTCTGCTATTTTTTGCTGCCCTTTATGGAGCTTGGTTTCATTTAATGGCCGGGAGATAAAATCATCATACGAAGCGGCGATTTCGTTCATCATTACTGAGGCGCATATCGACCAATTTAGTAATTGCCGGGCATAAATCAGATTGACGATGCCGATGCCGGTCATGACGGAAGTACCGTTTGTAACGGAAAGCCCCTCGCGTATGTGTATGGAAAAAGGCTTGAGATGATTCTTCTCAAGAACTTCGGCAGTAGGTTGTAGTTGCCCTTGATAGAACACTTCTCCTTCTCCTATCAGAGTTAGAGCCATGTGGGCAAGTTGCACTAAATCTCCACTGGCACCTACGCTACCGTGTTCCGGTATATATGGAAAGATATTCAGATTGATGAACTTAACAAGTAACTCTACCAATTCTGGATGTATACCCGACTTCCCTTGAAGGAAAGTGAATAATCGGGCAATCATAGCCGACTTTACATATAGTGGGGGTAATGGTGCTCCCGCTCCGGTGGAGTGGCTTCTGATGATGTTATATTGTAAATCCACTAATGATTTATCATCGATTCTATATTGTGCCATAGGACCGAAGCCGGTGTTGATTCCGTAAATAATTTTATCATTAGAAAAGTCCTCTAAGAAGTGGAAACTTTTATCTACCTCTCGAAAACTCTCATCGGAAATGGTTATCTTTTCATCATCGAACAATAGCTTCTGGAGCGTCTCCAAATTTATATATTTGCCGACTATCATAGTATACTTCATTGATATATACTGCAAAAGTAGCTATTTTATATCAATATTAGATAACTATGTAAGATAAAACTTTCTTTAGATAAATGGTTTTGACCTTATCTTTAAAGGCTCGTCCTACTCTTCGAGTCTCGTCACCTGCTTGATGTTCTGTATCTGCTTCAGATTATCGCAGATGCTTCGCACGTCATCTACATCATGTACATATAACTGTATTCTTCCTTCAAAAATGCCGTCGGTCGTTTCGATGGTCAGTTTACGGATATTTACATTGAGCTGGCGCGAGATGACCTGCGTCACTTCATTCAGCAGTCCCATGCTGTCTATACCTTTTATATATATGGTGACGAGGAAGGACAAGTCCTTGTGCGTATCCCATTCGGTGGCGATGATGCGGTTGCCGTAACTGCTCTTGAGGCGGGCGGCAACGGGACATTGGCGCTTGTGGATGATAACTCGGTTGTTCTCGTCTATATAGCCCAGCACGTCGTCGCCCGGGATGGGGTGGCAACAGTCGGCCATGATATAGTTCTTCGAGATGGTTTCTTCCGTCAGCTTCAATATCTGCTTGGTGTTAATCTTCTCTTGCGGGGTCTTTTCTTCGGGTTGTTCTTTGGCAGTGTCTTTGCTGTCTTTGTTGCCGAAGGAGAAAGTCAGGAACTTCTTCCAGTTGGTGCCTTGTTTTTCTTTGAAGGCATTCTTGTCCGCATCGCCCAGTACGAGTTTTTTGCTGCCTACGGCTACAAGCAGTTCGTCGCGGGTATGGAAGTTATGCAGCTTCGTCAGCTTGTCCAGCGAGGCATCGTCCATGCGGATGTCTTCGTTCTTGAGGAATTCGCCCACTATGTTTTCGCCTTCCTTTTGGTTGGCTTTCGCTTCTTTGCGCAAGATGGTGGCAATCTTGGCGCGGGCGCGGGCGGTAGTGGCATACACTTCCCATTCAGGCTGCACGCGCTGCGACTTGGAGGTTAATATCTCTACCTGGTCACCGCTTTGCAGCTTATGGCTGAGCGGAACCAGCTTGTGGTTCACCTTTGCCCCGATGCAGTGGCTGCCGATGTCGGTATGCAGGGAGAAGGCAAAGTCCAGCGCCGTAGAGTTCTGCGGCATGGTCTTGAGGTCTCCTTTCGGGGTAAATACAAATATTTCCGATGCAAACAGGTTCAGCTTGATGGTGTCGAGGAAGTCGATGGCATCCGGTTGCGGGTCGTCCAGAATCTCCTTGATGGTACGCAACCATTTCTCCAGTTCGCCTTCGTCCTCGCCGCCACCGCCTTCTTTGTACTTCCAGTGGGCGGCAAAGCCTTGTTCGGCAACGTCGTTCATGCGTTCGCTGCGTATCTGTACCTCAATCCACTGCCCGTTGTTGCCCATCAGGGTGACGTGCAGGGCTTGGTAGCCGTTGGCTTTGGGATGGCTCACCCAGTCGCGCAGGCGGTCGGGGTGCGGTTTGTATATCTTGGAGATGGAGACGTAGATATCGAAACAGTCGTTCAACTCTTCCTCCATGTTGCGGGGCTCGAAGATGATGCGTACTGCCAGCAGGTCGTAGATTTCCTCGAAGGGCACGTGTTTGGTCTGCATCTTGTTCCAGATGGAGTAGATGGACTTGACGCGGGCAAGGATGCGGTACTTCATTCCCATCTTGTCCAATTGCTCGCGTATGGGGGCAGTGAATTCCTTGAATACCTTGTCGCGCTCCACAGCGGTAGCGGCAAGTTTCTCTTCTATTTCGTGATATTCTTCGGGATGTTCGTACTTGAAGCTCAGGTTCTCCAGCTCGGTCTTGATCTTGTACAAACCCAGGCGGTTGGCAAGCGGAGCGTAGATGTAGAGCGTTTCTCCGGCAATCTTGAACTGCTTGTTGGGCAGCATGGAACCCAGCGTGCGCATATTGTGCAGGCGGTCGGCTATCTTGATCAGGATCACACGGACATCGTCGGACATGGTGAGCAACAGCTTCTTGAAGTTCTCTGCCTGTGCCGAAGCACGGTCGCCGAAGATACCGCCTGAGATTTTGGTCAGTCCGTCTACGATCTGAGCTATCTTGGAGCCGAAAATGTTTTCGATATCTTCTACGGTATAATCGGTGTCCTCTACCACATCGTGCAGCAATGCCGAGCAGATAGAGGTGGATCCCAAGCCGATTTCGTTGCACACAATCTTGGCAACGGCAATGGGGTGCATGATATAGGGTTCGCCCGAACGGCGCTTGATACCTTTGTGCGCCTGGTTGGCAAAGTTGAATGCTTTGGTTATGATTTCGACGCGCTTGCGGTGTTTGGTTGCCAAATAGTCGTTCAACAGTTCTTGGAATGCCTGTTCAATCATTTCCTCTTCGGCTTTTTCTTTCTGGCTTACATTCTCATCCATACTGTTTCTCCTTTCTTCACTTTCTGCAAAAATAAGCAAATTTCAACATCGAACAAGCATTTGCTCCTTTATTTGTAAATCTTCAATTGCTTTCCGGCGGAAATATTATTGTTGCGCAGCCCGTTCCAGTTCTTCAATTGGTTCACCGTGACACGGTATTTCCGGGCAATGGTTGATAGGGTTTCTCCATTGCGTATTTTATGGTAGGTCACATCGCCCGTCCCCTTGCTGGCGGTGGCTCTGCCGCTGCGTGCCGTGGCACGTGTGTCGGAGACGGCAACCGTCCGGCGGTTCTTGAACAACTCGTCGCTGCGGTGGGCATAGATGGTGTCCTGGCTGTCAATAAATGTGCTGATATAATTCACCGGCAGGCGCAGTGTCTGCGGTTTGCTTTCTCCCGGGATGATGCTTTTCTTGAACTGCGGATTCAGGCTCTTTATCTCGTCCAGGCCGATGCCGCATACATCGGCAATCTGTTCGAAGTGAAGGTTACGGCTCACCTGCACGGTATCGGTCGCATCGGGGATGTTGGTTTCCATGGGGCAGATGTTGTGCTTGCAGTAGTAAGTCATCACGTAGTTGGCGGCGATGAAGGCGGGCACATAGCCGCGCGTCTCTTTGGGCAGGAAGTTGTAGATTTCCCAGTAGTCGGTCTTGCCGCCGGCACGGCGGATGGCCTTGTTGATGGTTCCGGGGCCGCAGTTATAGGCGGCAATCACCAGGTTCCAGTCCTTATATATATCGTACATCTCTTTCAGGTAGCGGGCAGCGGCCCAGGTTGCTTTGATCGGGTCGCGGCGTTCGTCCACCAGGCTGTTGCTCTCTAAACCGTACATCTTCCCGGTGTTCAGCATGAATTGCCACAGTCCGCAGGCGCCTGCACGCGACACGGCAGAGGGGTTGAGGGCAGACTCGATGATGGGGAGATATTTCAGCTCGAGCGGCAGCCCGTAAGTGTCGAGGGCTTCTTCGAAGATAGGCATGTAAAAGTTGCAGGCACTTAGCATAAAGGCTACCTGGTTGCGTAGGCGTCCGGCATACATATCGATGAATTTGCGTACAATTTCATTGTAGGGCATTTCCATTACGGTCGGCATGCGCGACAGGCGGTCGATGTATACCGAGTCGCTGAACAGAGGGTTCTCTGTCGAGGTGCTGCAATCTTTGCCCAGGTCGATGTAGTTCTTTGCTTTCCAGTCGGTGAGCAGGCTGTCCAGCGGGTAAGTCATACTTTTGGGCAGTTCGATGCTTTCCTGGCGTTCTGCTCCATTCTCGCGAATGAGCACTTCCACGCTTTCTTGCGCATGCATCGGCGGAGCGGCAAGGAGAGCGCAGAACAGGAATGAGGAACTGACGAGTATTTTCTTTATATATGCGGGTTTATGTATCATAGGTATTGGTATTTTATTTAAGTATTAGAATCGGAAACTGCATTGCACCCCCACAGACTTGCCCGACGAGCGCGTGGTGGTCTGGTTGTCGAATACTGCTGGCTCTACCCTCATGCTGAGGTCGGGCGTGATGTCGAAGTTCGACAGTTCGGCATCTACATAGGCATCTACCACTGATAGCAGGTACACGCCGATGAATGCAAAGATACTCATATCCCTGTATCGGCGATAGGTATCTTTGCGCTTTCGCAATAATTCGGTCATTTGGGTTTTGGAGAACTGATAACCGGGGGGAAGCAGGTCGGTGATGCTGGTGGAGTCCCAGTGGTCGAGTGTGGCATCCTTATAGGCGGCTGAATAGTCCTTGTACATCTTGTTGTTCCAGGTCAAGGCATAGGCACAACCGGCAAAGCCACCGTAAAAGATAGGGAGTTTCCAGTATTTGCGGTTATAGATTTGTCCGCCGCCGGGGATGACAAGTGCCAGCCACGTTGCCTTTACGGGGTTGGGAATCCATACCTTTTTATTTACTGCTCTTTGCAGGCTGTCCGTTGGCACAGGCTGTGGCTTCAATTTGGGGCTGGCGGTCATTTCCAGCAGTTTCTTTTTGTTCTCGGCAGCAAGGCTGTCCGCCACGGCAAGGCTGTCGGTGCTCATGGCAATTTTCTGCGGGGCGGTCCGGTCTGTTTCCAGAATCAAACTGTCTTTCAGATTCAAACTGTCGGCCTGTAAGTGCAGGGGTTGGCGTGCGATGCCAAGTGTGTCTGTGTGAATCCGTTGCGACCGTTTGGCGGCTGCGCGTGGACGATTTTGGCCATACATAGCAATCCCTGCCGTCTGTATAAAACAAAGCAGCAGGGCGATGGCTACTTGATATATTCTACTCTTTTTCCTCATTTATTTCTTCAGCGTATCAAGGATGCCGATGATACGTTCCAATTCTTCTTCGTTACTGAATGGGATACTGATTTTGCCTTTTCCTTTCTCCGAGCAAGTGAGTTGCACTTTGGTGCTGAAGAAGCCCGATAACTGTTGCTTCAACGCATCGAATTCTTCGGGCAGTTTGGCACGCTTGGGCGCAATCTTGCGGGTGCCGCTTTTCACGGTTTCGCCTTCGCTCAGGGATTTTACGATCTCTTCCACCTTGCGCACGGAATATCCGTGCTCCACGATTTCATCGTATATCTTCACTTGCAGTTTGGGGTCGCCCAGCGTCACCAGAGCACGGGCATGGCCCATGTCTATCTGCTTGTTTTGCAGTCCCATCTGTATGGGGGCGGGGAGTTTGAGCAGTCGCAGGTAGTTGGCAATGGTGGTGCGTTTCTTGCCTACGCGTTCGCTGAGGCGTTCTTGCGTCAGGTCGTATTGTTCCAGCAAGTGCTGGTAGGCAAGGGCTATTTCCACGGAGTTCAGGTCTTCGCGTTGTATGTTTTCGATGAGCGCCATTTCCATGACGTTCTCATCGTCGGCTGTGCGGATGTAGGCAGGGATACTTGTCAGCCCGGCCATCTGCGAGGCACGGAAGCGGCGCTCGCCGGCTATGATCTGGTATTCGTCGTCGCTGAGTTTGCGCAGAGTGATAGGCTGGATGATGCCTATCTCGGAGATGGAGTCGGCCAATTCCTGCAACGCCGTCGGGTCGAACTCATGGCGGGGCTGGTTGGGATTGACGGCAATCTTCGACAGTTCTATTTCGTTGATGGAGGAAGAGCCTTCGGTCTGCACTTCATCCATGGAGAGCAGGGCGTCCAGCCCGCGTCCTAATGCGTTTCTTTTCTGTGCCATCTATTTATTTACGAATTACTAATTACAATTTAACCATGCGGGATGCTTGCCACACTTTATCACTCTACCATTTTATCACCCTGCTGTTTTCTCATTCCGGTTTATCAGCTCCTGTGCAAGCGCCATATGGTTCTTGGCTCCGGCCGATTCGGCATCGTACAAGATGGTGGGCAGCCCGTAGCTGGGCGCTTCGCTCAACTTGACGTTACGCTGGATGACGGTGTTGAACACCAATTCCTGGAAGTGGCGTTTCACTTCGTCGTAGATCTGATTGGCCTGGCGCAGGCGCGAGTCGTACATCGTCAGCAGGAAGCCTTCGATTTCGAGTGCCGGGTTCAGCTTCGATTTGATGATCTTGATGGTGTTCAGCAGTTTGCTGATACCTTCCAATGCAAAATATTCCGCTTGTACGGGTATGATAACCGAGTCGGCGGCGGTCAGGGCATTGACTGTAATCAAGCCCAGAGAGGGCGAGCAGTCTATCAAAATATAATCAAACTCATCCCGGAGCGGGGCGAGTACTTCTTTCAGTATCTTCTCGCGGTTTTTCAGGTTGAGCATTTCTATTTCGGCACCTACCAGATTGATGTGGGAGGAGATTACCTTCAAGGTATCTATCTCCGTGTCATGGAGAGCCTCGCGCACGTCGGCACGGTCGATAATGCATTCATAAATAGTACATTCCGACTGCTTGATGTCTACGCCCAAGCCTGAAGAGGCGTTGGCCTGCGGATCGGCATCTACAACGAGGACTTTCTTTTCGAGCGTGGCGAGTGAGGCTGCGAGGTTAATCGTTGTCGTAGTCTTACCTACACCACCCTTCTGGTTAGCCATAGCAATTATTTTTCCCATAATCAAAGTATTTATTGGCAGCGAAATAAGTGATAATTCCGGATAGCGCCTACAAATTCAGAGAAAGATTGCAAAAACGGTTGATAAGTCGGCAGTTTTGTTAATAACTCACAGGCGGTTATCTCTGTTCTTTCCTTTAAGCATCTGCCTAAAGTACTCCTTCTCTGTTTGGTGGGCAAATATACGTATTTATCTTGAATTGAAGCAGCTTTTTTGTCTCGCTTGCAGAAGATTAAGATTTGTTTTACGCAATTTTTGCTTTAGCGCTTTGTGCCTTCAAGCCTTCATCGGACTCTGCATTCGCTTGTAGGCGGGTGGTGGCGGGTGAAGGCCTTGGTTTCACCCGGGTTCACCGTCGGCGGTATGCGCTTCCGACTGCATCTCTGCCTGTTCCTTCTTTAGTGTTTCCGGCCTCAGTTGGTCGGCAGGGAAGTATTTGCTCAGCGGGTAGCGGAAGAAACTCATGTCCCGTCGCAGCTGGTTCATCAGCCCGCGGTCGGGCTTGAAGTAGATGCGCGACACTTGCACCTTGCCGGGCATCACGTCATCCGGGTGCTCGAATCCCTCACTCGTTATCGCCAGGTTGAAGGAACCCAGTCCTTTGATGGTGACCGACTCGCCCTCTCGAAGGGCTTCTTCAATGTACTTCGGCAGGTCCACCAATACGCTTTGCACGTCGCCTTCGCTCATGCCTTTGCGGGCGGCCATCCGGCGTGCCAGCAGGTTGGTGGTCACTCCGCCGCGCACCTGCAACGTCCGTTGCACGGCATAATACAATTGCTGCATCCCTTCCTTGGTGCGGAAGAGCTTCTTCCTTACTAAATAAACCATTCCCATATTCTTAATCTTCGTTAGTTTGTTACTTCAAATACAGTAGTCTGGCAATCAGAATACTTATTGTTTTCGTCTTGAACACTCTTGCTTTGGTTGCACAAGATGCCATCTTAAGCTGCACAAGATGGCATCTTATGCAACACAAGATGGCATCTTGTGCAGCAAAGGTAAGGAAGGTTTGGTAGAAAAGCAAGTATCTTTCGGATGAAAAGTAAGTATCTTTCAGGGGAAGGGGGAATGTCTCTCAGAAAGAGACTTATATCAGTGTAGGTATGAATTGCCCAATGAAGTATCCGCATACTATACATTTCCATCTTGTTCTTTCCTCCGCAGTTGGTGCTTTCTTCATTTTTGAGTACTTTTGCAGCATCATAATAAAGAAGAATATGGAAAATCAGAGACCTTTGATATTGATTTCCAATGATGACGGCATCATTGCGAAAGGTATTAGCGAGTTAATAAAGTTCCTTCGTCCGCTGGGCGAGATTGTAGTAATGGCACCGGATGCTCCGCGCTCGGGCAGTGCTTGCGCGCTGACGGTGACGGAGCCGATACGCTATCAACTGCTTCGTAAGGACGTGGGGCTGACCGTCTATAAGTGCTCCGGTACCCCTGCCGATTGTGTGAAGTTAGCTTTTCATACCGTGCTCGACCGCAAACCCGACCTTGTTGTGGGCGGCATCAACCACGGTGACAACTCTTCCGTCAATGTGCATTACTCCGGCACGATGGGCGTAGTGGTGGAAGGCTGCCTGAAAGGCGTTCCCTCCATCGGCTTCTCCCTTTGCAATCACGAGCCGAATGCCGACTTCGAGCCTGCCGGTCCTTATATCCGCGAGATAGCCCGCCAGGTATTGGAGAAGGGCCTTCCCCCTTTGACGTGCCTGAACGTGAACTTTCCCGATACGAAAGAACTCAAAGGAGTGAAGATATGCCAGCAGACCAAAGGCGCGTGGACCAACGAATGGGAAAACTTTGCCCACCGCGGCGATGCCCACTACTACTGGCTGACTGGTGAGTACGCAAATTTAGATGCCGAGAACGAACAGAACGACCATTGGGCACTGGACAATGGCTACGTAGCCATCACTCCGACTACCGTAGACGTTACGGCTTACGACTTGATAGATGAATTGAAAACCTGGTTCTAAACCATCACCTGTTTATGAAGTACTATCTGATTGTCGGCGAAGCTTCCGGCGACCTCCATGCCTCGCATCTGATGGCAGCACTGAAAGAAGAAGATCCACAGGCGGAATTCCGCTTCTTCGGCGGCGACCTGATGGCTGCCGTGGGTGGCACGATGGTGAAGCACTATAAGGAGCTGGCGTACATGGGATTTATCCCCGTGTTGCTGCACCTGCGCACTATCTTTGCCAATATGAAGCGTTGCAAGGAAGACATCGTGGCCTGGCAACCGGATGTACTGATCTTGGTGGATTATCCCGGCTTCAACCTGGGCATCGCCAAGTTCGTCCATGCCCATACGTCGATTCCTGTCTACTATTATATCTCTCCCAAGATATGGGCATGGAAGGAGTACCGCATCAAGAACATCAAGCGGGATGTGGACGAGTTGTTCTCCATTCTCCCCTTCGAGGTGGAGTTCTTCGAAGGCAAGCACCAATACCCGATACACTATGTGGGCAATCCGACGATGGATGAAGTGACCGCCTTTAGTACCTCCTATACCGAGACGTTCGACGACTTTGTGCAAGCCAACGGACTTTCTTCCCGCCCCATCATTGCTTTGCTGGCAGGCAGCCGCAAGCAGGAGATCAAGGACAATCTGCCCGATATGCTTCGGGCTGCTGCTGCTTTCCCCGATTATCAGTTGGTGCTGGCGGGTGCTCCCGGCATCTCTCCCGAATACTATAACCGGTACGTGGGCGATGCCGATGTGAAGATTATCTTCGGAAAGACATTCCCGTTGCTCCGGCAGGCAGATGCCGCGCTGGTCACTTCGGGCACGGCAACACTGGAGACTGCTTTATTCCGTGTGCCGCAGGCTGTGTGCTATCATACGCCGATAGGGAAGGTTATTGCCTTTCTGAGGCGGCATATACTGACGGTGAAGTATATCTCTCTGGTCAACCTCATTGCCAATCGCGAAGTAGTGAAGGAACTGGTGGCCGACACGATGACGGTGGAGCAAATCCGCTCGGAATTGGAACGTATCCTATATAATAAAGAGTACCGGCAGCAGATGCTGGGCGGGTACGAGTATATGGCATCGCGCCTGGGCGAGGCGGGAGCGCCGAAGCGGGCGGCGCAGGAGATGGTGGCGCTACTCAAAGAAAAGAGCATTGCGTGAATCTGTCTCTCAACACTTCTGAGAAATTGTTAAAATACATAGAGCCGGTGCAGTAAATGCCCGGCTTTTGTATTTCCTATACAGAAACAAACAAAAAAAGGACTTTGATTATGAAGAAACTACATTGGTTATTTATGGCAATATGCTTGGCAGTGATGCCTGCGTTGCAATCGTGTGATGATACTGACGGATATTCATTGGGTGATTTCACCCCTCCTATGTGGGCCACCGTGCGCGTCACGGGGAATGCTTTCTACCTGGACAGCGACGTCTGGGGAACGCTTTGGCCGGTGAATACAGACCTGGGATGGTATGATGCAGTAGACGGACAGCGTGTGCTGACGATGTTCAATCCCTTGTCGGATGAGTTCCAAGGATACGACCATGCCGTGAAGTTGCTGAGGTTGCAGAATGTGCTGACCAAAGAAGTAGAGACGTTGACCCCCGAAAATGATGAAGAACTGGGTAATGACCCCGTAGTGATTTATCAAGGAGACATCACCATCAGTGGTGGTTACATGAATATCTTCTTTGTGCAGAACCTGCCCGCCAAGACGAAGCACCGCATCAGTCTGGTGCGTCCGCAAGACGATGCAGACTTGTATGGCGAAGATGGTTACATTCATTTGGAACTGCGCTACAACAATTTCGACGACCTGACCGACCGCTATGACTACGGCGCTGTGTCTTACAATCTGAACAGTTTGGATGTAACTTCCGAAACGAAAGGTATCAAGTTGAAACTGAACTCAGAGAAGAACGGCGAAGTAGAAGTGACGTTCGACTTGAAGAAGACTTCGGAAAGCAACGTGAAGGATATGAAAGACTTCGATTTGTCGAATATGCAGTTAAGATAATCTATATCTTATATTGAACTGACGTTAAGATAGGAGAGAGAATCATAGTGTGTGAAAAAGCGCCAAGGTGAGATAAATGTATCACAGCCTTGGCGCTTTCTTTATGTCTTGTAGGTACTTTCTTATTTGAACATCATCATCACATACAGATAAACCACTGCTGCCGGAATAGCCAGCAGTGCACTGTCGAAGCGGTCGAGCATGCCGCCGTGTCCCGGCAGAATGTTTCCTGAGTCTTTGATACCCAGTTGTCGTTTCATCAGTGACTCCGTCAGGTCTCCCCATGTGCCGAAGATAACGACTACTATAGCCAGTCCCGCCCATTGCAGATAGGACATGAAGGGGAAGAAATGCGCAAATGCGCAAGACGATGCAATGGAGAAAACGGCACCGCCGATGCTGCCTTCCCAGGATTTCTTGGGGGAGATGCGCTGGAACAGACGGTGTTTGCCGATGAGTGAACCTACGCAATAGGCGCCCGTATCGCTCAGCCAGATAAATACGAAGATGGAAAGCGGTAGTATGGGGTTGTATGTCACGCTACTGGTTTCGGGAGAATTCTGGAAGGCAAGTACGTTGAGCAGTGCAAAGGGGAGTGCTACGTACAATTGGCTCAACATGGAGTACGCCCAGTTGCCTATCGGGTTCTTCCTTTTGAGGTACAGTTCCGTTATCATCAGGTAAAGCAGCAGCAGTAAGTAGGGGAGGAATACGCCCGAACCAATTGTTTGCTGCGTGCAGAAACTCATCATGGCGAGAAAGAGATAAGCGCCTCCCAGGGCTGTGATGGTCTTGTTGATGGTTACTTCGTCGTTTTGATTGACCAAGTGGGCAAATTCATGTACACTCAGCGCACTGATGATGGTAAACAGTATGCCGAATGAAAGGGGGCTGTAAAGAATACAGCCCACCAATACCGCTACGAATAACACGCCGGTAACAGCGCGTTGGATGAAATTATTTTTCATTGTGCTCTTCTTCTTTCACTTCCTTTTCAGCTTCTTCGGCTCTCTTGGCTTCCGCTTCTTCTGCTTTCTTTAATTCGGCGGAAGTTTTATTGCTGATAATCTCTTCGGAACGGGAAGCCCAAGGGCGCTTGCCAAAGATGTGTTCAACGTCTTCGGCAAAGATTACTTCCTTGTCAATCAGCAGTTGTGCCAACTGTTTGTGACCTTCCTGATGCTCGGAGAGTATCTGTTTGGCACGCGCGTACTGCTCGTTAACCATCTTCTTCACTTCTTCGTCAATCAGTTCCGCAGTCTTTTCGCTGTACGGACGGTTGAAAGAATATTCATCATTATTATAATAGCACAGATTTGGCAGTTGCTCACTCATGCCCAGGTAGGCAATCATGCCGTATGCCTGCTTCGTCACGCGTTCCAGGTCGTTCATGGCGCCGGTGGATATTCTGCCTAAGAACAAATCTTCGGCGGCACGTCCTCCCAGGGTGGCACACATTTCGTCCAGCATCTGCTCTTTAGTCGTGATCTGGCGCTCTTCCGGCAAGTACCAGGCGGCACCCAAAGCGCGTCCACGAGGCACGATGGTAACCTTGATCAACGGGTTGGCGTACTCCAACAGCCACGAGATACTGGCATGGCCTGCTTCGTGTATGGCAATGGAACGGCGTTCCGCTTCGGTGGTAATCTTGGTTTTCTTTTCCAATCCGCCTACAATACGGTCTACCGCATCGAGGAAGTCCTGCTTGCCTACGAACTTTTTGCCGTGGCGTGCTGCTATCAGGGCAGCTTCGTTGCAGACGTTGGCAATATCCGCACCCGAGAAGCCCGGAGTCTGGCGTGCCAGCAGTTCTACATCTACTGTATCATCTATCTTGATGGGGCGCAAGTGTACGCCGAATACTTCTTTTCGTTCGTTCAGGTCGGGCAGGTCTACGTGTATCTGGCGGTCGAAACGTCCGGCGCGCAGCAAAGCTTTATCCAGCACGTCCACGCGGTTGGTGGCGGCAAGGATGATGACACCGCTGTTGGAGCCGAAGCCGTCCATTTCGGTCAGCAACTGGTTCAGGGTATTTTCACGCTCGTCGTTGCCACCCATAGCGGCAGCTTTGGCGCGGGCACGTCCCACAGCATCAATCTCGTCGATAAACACGATACAAGGCGCTTTCTCCTTAGCCTGGCGGAAGAGGTCGCGGACACGGGATGCACCCACACCGACAAACATCTCCACAAAATCGGAACCTGCCAAAGAGAAGAATGGTACGTTCGCTTCTCCGGCCACAGCCTTTGCAAGCAAGGTCTTACCGGTTCCCGGAGGGCCTACGAGCAAAGCACCCTTGGGTATTTTACCTCCCAAGTCAGTATATTTCTGCGGTTCCCGAAGGAACTCTACAATTTCTTCCACTTCCTGCTTGGCTTCGGCAAGTCCGGCCACATCCTTGAAGGTAATCTTGATGGGAGAACCCTTCTCGAACAGTTGGGCTTTCGACTTACCTACGCTGAAGATGCCTCCACCGCCGCCCATGCCTCCGCCACCACTCATGCGGCGGGACATGTATATCCAGAAACCGATGAGGAATGCAAAAGGAAGTATCTGCCAGAGGATGGCGCCGAAATAATTCCGTTTCTTTTCGTAATTGATAGAACCGTCGAAGCGGGACTCGTCTCTTTCCTTCTGCATGAAGTTACCCAGGCTTTCGCGCGAGGGGGCTTCGGTAGTGATAAGAGGATTTTTGCCTACACGGCTGGAGTCCTGACGGAAGACATTTCCTACATATTGCGGCTTGATATAGGCTTCTACGGAGTTGTCGTCATAGCCGATAACTTTGTTTACATAGCCGTCGCGCACGTATTGCTGGAATTCGTCGTAAGAAATGTTCTTGGTTGCCGTACCATTTTCGTTGGTAAGGTATAGCCCCAGTAGCATCATAGCTATAATCATGTACAACCAGTTCAGGTTGAACTTGGGCATATTTACTTTAGTGGGCTTCTTATTGGTGTTATTGTCCATACGTCTAATTTAATCGAGGTCGGGGATTTGAGTTAATTTGGCGTCTGCCCAAAGGTGTTCCAGGTTATAGAACTCCCTTGTTTCGGGAAGGAATACATGCACTAATACGTCCGAATAGTCCATAGCCACCCATTCGGCATTGCGCAAGCCGTCTATGGCAAAAGGCTTGGTATCAGCTCCTTTGCGCGTGAAGTCTCTCACGGAGTCGACAATGGCTGACACTTGACTGGGGGAATTACCTTGGCAAATGACGAAATAGTTGCATATTGTATCGCCTATTTTAGTAAGGTCTGCGATGACGATTTTCTTTCCTTTTTTATCTTGAATACCTTCTGTTATCTGTTGAATCAGTCTTTTCGTTTCGTTCATTATATATTATTATATTAAAACAGTTGACAAATATACGTTGATTTATCATATCAAACACGCAAAAGGGGAAAACTCTTTCAATTTTTGATTTTTTTTAGTTATATAATCCTTTGTCTTACGGTATCTTATCAGATTTTTAGGAAAAAAACATCCTATTTTGTTTTGGTTTATAGAAATCTTTGTATCTTTGCAACCGCAAAACAGAAATGACCTGTAATTGGGCTATGGTGTAATGGTAACACTACAGATTCTGGTCCTGTCATTCCTGGTTCGAATCCAGGTAGCCCAACAAAAAAGCCTTACTAAGATAACTTAGTAGGGCTTTTTCTGTTTTGCACATCATATCAAGTAAAAATACTATGGCAAAAGAATTAGAATTGAAGTACGGCTGTAACCCCAATCAGAAGCCGGCCCGCATCTTTATGCAGGAAGGGGAATTGCCTATTGAAGTCCTGAATGGACGTCCGGGATACATTAACTTTATGGATGCACTGAACGGATGGCAGTTGGTGAAAGAATTGAAAGAGGCTACCGGTATGCCGGCGGCAACTTCGTTCAAACATGTCAGCCCGGCGGGTGCAGCAATTGGGCTGGAGTTGGACGACACGATGAAAAAGATTTATTTTGTTGATAACCTGCCGCTTTCTCCGCTTGCCAGTGCGTATGTACGTGCCCGTGGTGCCGACCGCATGTCGTCTTATGGCGACTTTATCGCTTTGAGTGATGTTTGCGACGAAGCTACCGCCCGCTTCATCAATCGGGAAGTATCGGATGGAGTCATTGCTCCGGGGTATACGGAAGAGGCGCTCGAAATCTTGAAAAACAAGCGTAAGGGAACTTATAACGTCATTAAAATTAATCCGGCTTATAAGCCTGCCCCGATTGAACACAAGGATGTGTTTGGAGTAACTTTTGAGCAGGGACGCAATGAGATTAAACTGAACGGCGATGAACTGTTTGCCAATATCCCGACTCAGAACAAAGAATTCCCGGAGGCAGCCAAGCGCGACCTGATGATTGCACTCATCACTTTGAAGTACACACAATCAAATTCGGTGTGCTATGTGAAAGACGGCCAGGCCATCGGCATCGGTGCCGGACAGCAAAGCCGCATCCACTGTACCCGCCTGGCAGGCAACAAGGCCGATATCTGGTACTTGCGCCAACACCCAAAGGTACTGAACTTGCCCTGGGTAGAGAAAATCCGTCGTGCCGACCGTGACAATACGATTGATATCTATATCAGCGACGATCATGAGGATGTATTGGCTGAAGGCGTTTGGCAGCAATTCTTCACCGAAAAGCCGGAAGTGCTGACGCGTGAAGAGAAACGTGCCTGGCTGGATACACTGAAGGGTGTAGCTTTAGGGTCGGATGCTTTCTTCCCGTTCGGCGATAATATAGAGCGGGCGCATAAGAGCGGTGTGGAATATATTGCCCAGGCAGGAGGCTCTGTACGTGATGACCATGTGATTGAAACCTGTGATAAGTACGGCATTGCCATGACGTTTACAGGCATTCGCTTGTTCCATCATTAATCTTCTCCACAAAAGAGGGTGCCCTTTTGGGAGCACCTCATAAAAAATCCGTCTCTATAAATTGCACCACAACTTATAGAGACGGATTCCATTTTACTAAGTCTTCCTTGTTATCCTTCGTGTTTGATATTATCGTCAATCACTTTGATTTTTTCTTTCACAAGTTCGATATCAGCTTTCAGCTTTTCTACCTTACGGTTAATCTCCGTCAGCAAGCTGTTGCCCTTCTTGGAAGAGGCAGTCAGGAAGCCGAGGTTGTTTTCGTAAGTTTGCAGTTCGCTCTTCATGTTTTCATAAGCGTGCATCAGCTTCTCGCGTTCGCGGTAGAGAGCCTGCGGGCTGCCTTCCTGGATAGAACTGATAGATGACTTGAAGTTGCTCAACTTCTTGTTCGAAGCATTGATGTTGAAGTGCTCGAACAATTTGTCTATCTGTCCGTGGTATTGCTTATAAATCTTATCTTTCTCTTTGAATGGCACGTGTCCGATGCTGTTCCACTCTTTCATCAGGTCGCGCACCAGTTGAGTGGCTTCCTCGCTATCTGCATCTTCGCCTATGGCGCTCAACTTTTCAATGATGGCTTTCTTCTTTTCCAGATTCTCCTGTTCCACGCTCCGTTGTGAAGAGGTGGCCTTGTTCTTCTGCTCGAAGAAATAGTCACAGGCAGAGATAAAGCGTTTCCAGATGGCATCCGAGTACTTCTTGGCTACCGGGCCTACTGTTTTCCATTCCTTCTGCAACTTCACCAACTCGTCGGCAGTAGCTTTCCAATCGGTGCTGTCCTTCAAGGCTTCGGCCTTTTCGCAGAGGGCGCGTTTCTTTTCCAGGTTCTCGTTCATGCCTTCCTTCAGCGTTTTGAAGAACTCTCCTTTCTTGCGGAAGAACTCGTCGCAGGCCTTGCGGAAGCGCTCGAAGATCTTGACGTTCATCTTTTGCGGAGCAAAGCCGATGGTTTTCCATTTATTTTGCAGGGCAATGATTTCTTGCGTCTTGCTTTCCCAAGAGGTGAAGTTGGTCAGTTCGCTGTAGTCTATGGCTTCGATGATTTCGCAAATTACTGTCTTTTGGTCCAGATTGTTTTGCTCTACTTCTTTCAGTGACTCGAAGTGTTGTTGGTGGCGGCGGTTCACGGTGGTAGAGGCTGCTTTGAAGCGTGCCCATACTTCGTCGCGAAGTTCTTTGGCTACCGGTCCCGTATCGCGGAACTCCTGATGCAGCTTTTGCAGTTGGTGGAAAGCCGATACTACATCCGGTTCGTCTGCCAACTTTTCGGCAGCTTCGCAGAGGTGGTTCTTTATTTCCAGGTTCTTCTTGAAGTCGTATTCGCGGAACTCATTATTCAGCTTCAACAGGTCGTAGAACTTCTCGACGTATAGCTGGTAGTTCTTCCAAAGTTCGTTCACTTTGGCTTGTGGTACCAGTTTCACTTCGTTCCATTGCTGTTGCAGCTTCTTGAATTCTGTATAACTTTTATTGGCATCCTCGGGAGATTCCACCAATTCTTTCAGTTCTTCTATGATAGAAAGCTTGACTTGCAGGTTCATCTCCTTCTGCTTCTCCACTTCGGCAGTCAGGGCATTTCTTTTTTCTCGGATGACGGTCATGATATCCTTGAACTCCTCTTCCACGCTGTCGGTCTGTGGCACGAAGTCCTCTGCGGCACCCCCGTTTTCAATAAACAGTTTCTTGGCCGCTTCTTGTTCAGCATTGTGTATCTTGTAGAAAGCTTGCTTCAGACTGTCAATCTCCGGTTTGGCGATGTTCTCCACATCTGCGGCCACCTCTTTCAACTTGGCAAGGATTTCCTCTTTGGTGAACTTCTGAACAGGCTCTGCCGGCTTTTCTGAGGTAACATTTTCAGTAGGAGTTTCTGTTATTGCCGGTTCAGAGACCTCTGCTGCTTTCTTTTCTTCTTCTAATTCCACCGGCTTTTCGGGGAGATTAGTGTCATGAGTGTCCGTCATTGTATTTACTTTTTTAGAAACGGGATTCTCCCGTTCGGATTACATTAGGTTACAAATTAATGAAATAAAATGATTACTTCATACAATTTTACTTGATTTTTTTTCAATCGCCTTGTTTTTACGACAGCAGTACGGTGATACCCATATAGAGCATCATGCCTATGATGTCGTTGGTAATGGCGATGAAAGGGCCGGTGGCAATGGCAGGGTCAACCTTCAGCTTTTCGAGGGTCATGGGCACCAGCGTTCCGAAGATGGAGGCAAACATGACTACTGCAAAGAGGCTGATGGATACGGAATACGTGACAGTGGCCGTACCGCCGAACCGGATGAAATTATAGATATATACCAGCAAGGAGATGATGGTTGCATTGATAAGTGCCACCACTGCTTCCTTGGCTACCTGCTTGAAAGTGTCTTTAGCGTCCAGCGAGCTGTTGGCAAGGCCTTGTACCACGATGGCCGAAGACTGGGTTCCCACGTTTCCACCCGTACCGCCAATCAGCGGGATGTAGAGTGCCATTTCGGGATGGGCGGCAAAGGTGGCGTCGAAGTTGCCCAATATCATGGAGTTGCCAATACCGCCTATCATACCGATGAGCAGCCACGGCAGGCGGGCGGAGGTCTGGCGCATCACATTGTCGTCCGTTTCTACGTCCTGGGACAAACCGGATGCTAACTGGTAGTCGCGTTCGGACTGTTCGCGCACCTCGTCCATTACGTCATCCACGGTAATCTGACCAACCAGACGTCCGATGCTGTCGACCACGGGTACTGCCACCAAGTCGTACTTCTCAGTGATCTGTGCCACTTCGTCGATGGGCGTGTCTACATGGACGGAGATAGGATCTTTCTTCATCACATGTTTTACTTTGGAGACCGAGGGGGAGGTTATCATCTTCTTCAGCGGGAAGACGCCTTGCAGACGCTCTTCGTCGTCGACGACGTACACGTAATAGATTTCATCCAGCTTCTCGGCTTGCAGGCGCATTTCCTTCAGGCACTCCGGCATACTCCAGTTCTCGTTGACGGTTACCATTTCCGTACCCATCAAACCACCGGCGGTGTCTTCGTCGTATTTCAGCAAGTCTACGATATCGCCCGCCTGTTCGATGTCCTCGATGTGCGAGAGAATTTCCTCCTGCTTATCTTCATCGAGTTCACGCATCAGGTCTACGGCATCGTCGGTGTCCATATAGTCCACGAAACGCTTGGCGATGGTTTCGGAAGGAAGGATTTCCAGGAACTCTTTTCGGACGTCCTCGTCCATTTCAACCAATACGTCTGCTGCCGTTTCGTTGTCGAGAAGACGGTATACGAAACGGGCTTCTTCCGCATCGAGGTCATTGCACAACTCTGCAATATCCGCCGGGTGAAGGTCGGTCAAAAGCGACTTGACGTTTTCCGCGTCTTTCTGCTCGATAAGGCTTTTGACGTTGTTTATGTATTCTTGGTCTATTTCCATAGGACTTGGCTATCAATTTCTTTGTCTTTCACTAATTTCCTTCAACGCTTTTTCCACCCCATTCGTTAGGTTTATGAATTCCTGTACCGAAAGCTGCTCCGGGCGTTTATTGAACAGAACATCTTCCGTCAGCGGGCAATCCTTGCCGAGTATCGGCTTTATGGAATTGCGCAGCGTCTTGCGGCGTTGGTTGAAGGTTGTTTTCACTACCTGCTTGAACAACTTCTCGTCACATCCCAATTCCTGCGTATCGTTGCGTGTCATGCGGATGACGGCGCTCTTCACCTTGGGAGGCGGATTGAATACATGTTCATGCACTGTGAAAAGATACTCTACCTTGTACCATGCCTGTATTAACACACTCAGTATGCCGTATGTTTTACTGCCCGGTCCGGCGGCAATACGCTCGGCAACCTCTTTCTGTATCATGCCCGTGCAGCAAGGTATCAGGTCTTTGTTATCCAGCATCTTGAAAAAGATCTGGCTGGATATGTTATAAGGATAGTTCCCCGTCAGCACAAAAGGCTGGCCGCTGAACAGTCGTTGCAGGTTCATCTTGAGGAAGTCGTCCTCAATGATGCAGTCTTCCAGTTGCGGATAGGACTCGCGCAAATAGGCTACCGACTCATAATCTACCTCTACCACCTTGACCATACGCTCTTTGGGCAGGAGGAACTGGGTCAGTACGCCCATGCCCGGACCTACTTCAAGTATCGGCAATCCGGGACAAGCGTCCACTGTGTCGGCAATGTCCTGCGCCACTTTCAGGTCCTTCAGGAAATGTTGGCCGAGAAACTTTTTGGGTTTAACTAATCTCATGTATCAACTAAATCGTTACTTTTGCTCCGCAAATACAAACTGCCCCTTCCGCATTAAAATAAACAAACTTATTTTGTATGCCTCTCGGTTTGCGCTATATTTGCGGAGCAAAGGTAATCCTTAATTTTGAAGAATGACGAATTCAAGATGAATAAACTATTAAAAAAGACATTGAAAGTTGTCTTACCTATCCTGTTGGGCGGCTTTATCCTCTATTGGGTGTATCGCGATTTTGACTTTGCAAAGGCCGAAGACATTCTGCTGCATGGCACAAACTGGGGGTGGATGCTGTTCTCGTTGTTCTTCGGAGTGATGAGCCATGTGTTTCGCGGATGGCGCTGGAAGCAGACTTTGGAGCCTATGGGTGCCCGTCCCAAAACGAGCGATTGTGTGGATGCCATCTTCGTCTCCTATGCCACTAACCTTATATTGCCCCGTGTGGGCGAAGTATCCCGTTGCGGAGTGCTTGCCAAGTACGACAATATATCCTTTGCCAAGTCCTTGGGCACAGTAGTTACCGAACGACTGGTCGATACCCTCTGCATTCTCCTTATTACCGGAATCACCTTTCTGGTGCAGATGCCCGTCTTCATGCAGTTCTTTGCCGAGACGGGAACAAAGATACCGTCGCTGGTGCACCTGGTGACGTCTCCCTGGTTCTACGTCGTCCTTTTCTGCATTATCGGTGTGTGCGTTCTTTTGTATTACCTTCTGCGTATGCTCTCTTTCTTTGAGCGGGTGAAGGGGATCGTGCTGAACGTGTGGGAAGGCGTGATGTCACTTCGGAAAGTGAAGAATGTCCCGTTGTTCATCCTTTATACCGTGCTTATCTGGGGATGCTATTTCTATCACTTCTATATCACCTTCTTTTGTTTCCAGTTCACCGACCACCTCAGCTTCCTTGCCGGGTTGGTGATGTTTGTCGGCGGAACGTTTGCCGTCATTGTACCTACGCCCAACGGGGCAGGTCCCTGGCACTTCGCCGTCATCACCATGATGATGCTCTACGGGGTGAATGCTACGGATGCCGGTATCTTTGCACTGATAGTACATGGCATACAGACGTTGCTGGTCATCGTGCTGGGCATTTGGGGCTCATTACACCTCTCGTATGTGAACCGGACAAGGAAATAAAGGGCTTGCTTTTTCGCATGAAAAAACATTGTTTATTACGAGTTATGGGAATAAACTGTTATATTTGCGAAAACTAACTTTATAGAATTATGAGTACAATCTTACAGTTAGCTCCACAGAATGTGTGGAAGCATTTCTATTCACTGACCCAAATCCCCCGTCCGTCGGGACACATGGAGAAGATCACCGCGTTTATGGTTGATTTCGGCAAGGGGTTGGGCTTGGAGTCATTTGTCGATGAAGTCGGCAATGTCATTATCCGCAAGCCTGCCACTCCGGGTATGGAAAATCGCAAAGGCGTCATCCTTCAGGCACACATGGACATGGTGCCTCAGAAGAACAACGATACCGTTCACGACTTTACAAAAGATCCCATTCAGACCTATATCGACGGCGATTGGGTGAAAGCTAAAGGCACTACGCTGGGTGCCGACAACGGCTTGGGCGTAGCTGCTATCATGGCAGTTCTGGAAGACAACAGCCTGAAGCACGGTCCGCTGGAAGCCTTGATTACCAAGGATGAAGAGACGGGCATGTATGGCGCTTTCGGTCTGAAGCCCGGAACCATGAAAGGAGAAATCTTGCTGAACCTCGACTCTGAGGACGAAGGCGAACTTTATATCGGCTGTGCCGGGGGTCTCGACATCACCGCTACGCTGGAATATAAAGAAGAAGCCCCTGCTGCCGACCTCGTAGCCCGCCGAATCACGCTGAAAGGCTTGCGTGGCGGACACTCCGGTCTGGAAATCAACGAGGGACGCGGCAATGCCAACAAACTGCTGGCCCGCGTGGCACACGATTTATTGGTAGAGTTCGATTCCCAGTTGGCAAGTTTCGAAGGTGGAAATATGCGTAATGCTATCCCGCGCGAAGCCCATGCCGTATTGGTATTCAACCCCGAAGATACGGAAGGTCTGGAAGATTACATCAAGGAATACGAAGCACAGCTCAATGACGAATATGCCCCGATCGAAAGCGACATCACGCTGACGATGGAGGAAGTGCCGGTGCCGGCTTCCGTTGTTCCCACAGAGATCCAGGATAACATGATTAACGTCCTGATGGCTTGCCAGAACGGCGTAATGCGCATGATACCCACTGTGCCCGATACAGTAGAAACCTCTTCAAACCTCGCCATTGTCATCATCGGCGGAGGCAAAGCCGAAGTGCGCATCCTGGCACGCAGTTCTTGCGATACTATGAAGGACTTCCTGGCCGACAGCCTGAGCGCTTGTTTCGCTATGGCAGGCATGAAGGTAGAACTGAGTGGCGGCTATTCCGGTTGGCAACCCAACGTGGATTCTCCCATTCTCCATGCCATGAAGCTGTCCTACAAGCAGCAGTTTGGTGTAGAACCTGCCGTGAAGGTAATCCATGCCGGTCTGGAGTGTGGCATCATTGGCGCCAACTGTCCGGGACTCGATATGATTTCTTTCGGTCCTACCTTGCGTTCTCCGCACTCGCCGGATGAACGTGCGCTGATTCCTACGGTAGCCAAGTTCTATGACTTCCTCGTTGCTACGCTGGAACAGACTCCGGAAAAATAAGGATAAAATAACCTATATATAATATAAGGTATAAAGCAGGGTGCTTCCACAAGCATCCTGCTTTTTTGTCTCTGACATCTTGTCCCGTTTCTGCCAAAACGGCTTTGCTTTTCTTCATTTTCCCATCCTTCTTTTGTTGTAACTTCGGAGTAATTGACGCAAATCAAGAAATGTGTTGTATAACATACTTTTCTTCTCTTTTTTGCTTGCTATCTTGAACAAAGGCTCTATTTTTGTGTTGTTAAACATGAATTCAATAGAATAATAAGTGATTTTTAAGGATAACAAGATTGATTTTAGGAGGATAACAAAATGAAAAAGTTAAAGAATTTATTAAGGCACATCGGCGAAGCCGATAAGAACATTTGGGGTTATGTAATGCTTTAAGCATTCATCCCCTTTCGTTGAGTATTGAATTTTAGTTTTCAGGTATTAGATTTAAATTTTAAGGTTATGAAAAAGAAGATTGTAAAGGTATTGAAGCGTATTCTTGCCGAAGTAGGTAGAAATGAGATGTTGATGATGGGTTATATGCCGGAGAAGTAGTAATACTGCCCTTCCGGGACCCCAGTTTTAGTTTAGGTATTAGATTAATTATTAAGAGTATGAAGAAAAAGATTGTGAATTCGTTTAAGAACATTCTTACCAAAGCCGGTAAGAATTGGATGGAGGCGATGCAGTATTATAGCCTTCAGATGTAAGCGCACTAAATTTATTATAGAGTAAGGGATATGTTCTTTTCAGAATGTATCCCTTCTTTTTTGTATCAGAATTTAATTTATCACACTTTCTAAAACCGACAAATAGAACAATGTTATCCGCCTCGTACCTTCTTCGTACCCGGTCCGTACCCGAGTCGTACCTGGTTCGCTCATTTTCTCCCCCTATAGAAGCGAAGAAAACGCGAATCAGGTACGAGGGAGAAGAGAAATAGAACAAAATGTGGAGTGCAAGACTTTCTGTCTTGGCAGCGTTAATTTATCGGCTTCAATACTCTGTTTCTTCAAATATTTGTATCTTTGGGAGACCGATGAATTTTATCTTGTTGGCGGTTGTGCCCATGAAGGCATCTATATATACCCGAGTTCTGCGGTTCTTAGTGTGGATGTACAACGGATTAGTATGGAATAAAAAGAAGTAGTATAATGAAGTTTATAACTGGTGCAAGAATATTGGTAATTCTGCTGTTTGCCAATGCTCTCACTCTTTCTGCGCAAATCGGAGGAAGAGTGATTGACGGGAAAACAAATGTTCCTCTTTCCGGCGTGCATATCTATTTGCAGAAAGATAGTACGACCTTGGAAGTAACGGACAGAAACGGGCGTTTTGACACGTTGCAGTTGTCGAAACTACCGCCGGGGGATACATTGGTATTCTCTTATATCGGTTATCAGCATATAAAGCATTCCCGGAAAGACTTGTCGACCAGGGAGTATCAAATCCGGTTATTTGAGGATACGCAGCGTTTGGGAGAAGTTACGGTGACGGCAAACAAGCGCTCTTACTTCTTGAACTGCGTATCTTTGGCTTCTATGCCGAAAGATTTATTCTCTTTTGGCTCGTTCTTGCATGACGGAAAGATTTATGTGGTAGCCGGTGATGAATCGTCTGTTTTGTATAATGACAACCTTACATTGTTTGCCGCAGGGGGAATTATAGCGAATTTGTATCATTCTCCCAACTTATTGGAATATGACATTGCAGGGGATAAATGGACAATCCATGAGAATATTTTTACTCCTCGTGCCTGTCATGCCGCACATCTTTATAAAAACAAGATTTATGTGATAGGTGGAAAGAATAATTCTACCAATCGCAAACGGGAGTATACTGATGCCACGATGGAAGTCTATGATATAGAAAAGGATACGCTTTATGTAGATCCTGTCAATCCACATCAGGCTGTTAACTTTACCTCTTTTATATACAATGACTGTCTGTATATGATTGGCGGTTCGGTAAAGAAGAAGGTCTACTCTTCCAAGATACATGCGCTCGATCTGCGCACGGGTATATGGTATGAGATGGGCGATATTCCTAAAGAATTTCAGCGGGAGATGATCGGTATACGGGTAGGGCATCTGGTGTATTTCTTTGGTGGGCGGCGGAATAATATATTGATGCGACAGATAGATACTTACAACCTGCTGACGGGAGAATGGAAACATATTGGCGAATTGTCCGAGGAGATGGGTTATCCGGGTTTGGCTTGCAATGGAAACGAAATTTATATCAACGGGGGAGCTGAGTTGCATATATATAATGTTTCTACTAATAGTGTTACGGCTTATCCCATGCCGGAAATGTCGGCACAAGATGCCACCAATGATAGTATTGGCGTATTGGAAGATGCCGGTTTGTTCTTTTGGGAAGGAAAATTATATATCGTAGGTGGTCGTATTTTCAATAGGACTCTTTCGGGTCTGACTTATAGTCCGAGTGGTGGGGTGTATAGCATAGATGTCGGGCAGATAGGAGCAGAATAGCTGTAATAAGATTTTTTATCAATAAAAGTACATTTGTTTGAACTTTATTCGTTTCCTTTGTTATTAATACATAGACTAACAAACGAATAAACATGAAGAAGATTCAAAGATTTTGTACCATGCTGTTGTTGCTGGCGGTGTTTGGCTTGCCGGCATTGCATGCGCAGTCGTATGACAAATTATGGAAACAAGTGGAGCAGGCACAGAAGAAAAGCTTGCCCCAAACAGTGATAAAGCTGACCGATGAAATCTATCGGAAAGGCGAACGGGAACAGAATGCACCACAGATGCTGAAAGCATATATCTGCCGGGAAACTTATCAGCAAGGACTGACTCCGGACAGCCTTTATTCCAGTCTGAAGTATATGGAACGTTGGGCGCAGTCGGAGGTGAATCCGGTGAACAAGGCTATCTTGCATTCCTTGCTGGCATGCGAATATGCCGACTTGATGAAGCAGAACCGGCGTGCATTGTTGTCGCGTACATTGCTGGATGTTGATGAGGAGCCCGGAGATATCCGTGAGTGGAGCATCAGCCAGTTTGTGGACAAGATAGACGAACACAGCCGTGCTTCTTTGCAGGATTCCGTCCGTCTGCTCGAAACATCCGCTGAAGAATATGTACCTTTTACTGTATTGGAGGATGGTAGCCGCTTTTATCGGCACGACATGTATCATTTGCTGGGCGGGCGTGCCGTCTCGGTTTATGAAGACATGAGGGGCTTCAACGTAGATTCCTTGCTGAATACTCGTGTAAATGCTGTTTACGGAAACATGATAAATGCTTACCGTCATCGTGCCGGTTTGGAAGATGCCGTACTGTTTTGCTCGCTGGATTATTGGGACTGGAAACTGTCCGGCGGTCTCAGTAGTGAGCCTTATCAGAATTTAAGGATGCGGAGGGAGCAGATGAACAAAGAATATTTCCGGGCATTGAACGATTTGATTGAAGAATTCGGTAGCCGTGAGGTGTGTGCGGAAGTCTATATCAAGAAAGCATCCTATTTGCGTGCCGGTACGGAAGGACGCAGTGTGGCCGAGGCATTGAAAGTGTGCGACGAAGGATTGAAGCGCTACCCTTCTTATAAACGTATCAATGAATTGAGGAATATACGGGAGCAGATATTGCAGCCCCAACTGGTGGTAACCACCCGCGAAAGCGGCTATCCCGGCGATTCGGTCAATGTGAACGTGAATTTCCGCAATCTGTCGGGTTTCACTCTGAACCTGTATGCCACTACTTTGAGCGAAGTGCCTTGGATGGATCATGGTATCAATAAAGATACCTATAAGAAATATGCCCGGGAGAAGCTGTCTTCCATGCATTTCGATTTGCAGCCGTTGCCGGGCAGGGACAAGTTGCCCGAAGACATTCCTTATCTTTCTACAGATACGGTATTCAAACTCAGAATACCCCAAGAGACCGGAGTATATATCCTTCAGGTGATACCAGATGCCGGTACCACCCGTACTGAAGATAAGTTTTTGGTTTCTACCCGCTTCAAGGTACTGACGCTGAATTTGGGAGACGGACGTACGGAAGTTACTACGTTGGACGCTTCCAGCGGACAACCGATTGGCGGTGCGGAAGTGAGTTTCTACTCTTCTTATAACGAAGAAGACCGGAAACCTTTGGCAGAAGTTACGACGGATGCCGGTGGAAAGGCTATATTATCCTGGAAGAGCGGGATTCGCAGTTATGTGGCTCGCAAGGGTAAGGATACTGCCATGATGCCGCAATCTGTTTATATATCCGGGCCAGGCACCTACAGCAACAAGGAAACCGACCGGAAAACCGTTGCTCTGCTGACAGACCGTTCGCTCTATCGCCCCGGACAGACCGTTTATGTAAAAGGAATAGCCTATAAGCAGAACAATGACAGCGCCCATGTGCTGCAAGGAGAAGACTATAATCTGGCTTTGCTGGACGTCAACGGCAAGCAAGTTGCCACTAAGAAGGTGCGGACCAATGACTTTGGTTCTTTCACTGCGGAGTTTGTGCTTCCGGCCGCTTGTCTGAACGGTATGTTCACGGTGCAGACCCAAGACCCTTATTCCACCGCCAATTTCAGAGTGGAAGAATATAAACGTCCTACTTTCGAGATTGCCTTTACTCCGGTTGACGAGGCTTACCGGCTGGGAGACAAGGTTGTGCTCAAAGGAAACGTCAAAGCTTTTAATGGAATGACGGTGCAGGATGTGCCGCTGGCTTATACGGTGAACCGTCGCGACCCGCGCCCGGGCTTCTGGAACAGTAGCGACAAACCGATGCTGGCAGATACCATACGGCTGGATGCCAATGGAGATTTTTCCATTCCCTTGACTTTGGATATGCCTGCCGAAAATACGGGCAGATACGGAAACGTCTATACCTATCATATAGAGGCTGTGGTGACGGATGAAGCCGGTGAGACGCAGACCGCTACCTACAATCTGTTGGCAGGTCCCAGGGCTTATTCGTTTCATGTCAATTTGCCCCAGTATATTTGCAAGGAAGACAGTATGTCCTTCACTTTTGGCGTAGATAATATTATGAACATTCCTCAGAACATAGAAGGTACCTATCGTCTTTATCCGGCTGAAGATATAAACAAATCCAAAAACGTAAAAGCGGAAACAGAACCGAAATACCCCGTATTGACAGGCGATTTTATCGCCAATCAGCCTCAGGATTTCTCAGCGTGGAGCAAGCTTCCTTCGGATAATTACCGCCTGGAACTTTCCGTACGTGACAGCCTGGGACATGAAGAGAACGATGGAGAATATGGCAGTAACCGTTTTCTGCTCTTCTCGAAGAATGATACACGTCCGGCAGCATTTACAGACTTCTTCTACTATAAGGAAAATGAGGAGTTTGATGAGCAACATCCTGCCGCTTTCCTTTTGGGAACTTCTTATCCTGACACCTATGTGCTTATGGATGTTTTCTGTGACCGGAAACGCATTGAAAGCCGTGTGTTGCAATTGAATGATACCATCGTCCGTATGGAGTATCCTTACAAAGAGGCGTATGGAAACGGGGTTACGGTGCTTTTCACTTTTGTGAAAGGCGGTGAAATGTACAATTGGCCGGTTTATTTGAAGAAGCGGCAGCCCGAACGTACCCTCGACATGAAGTGGGAGGTATTCCGTGACCGCCTGCGTCCCGGTCAGCAAGAGGAGTGGAAGCTTACGATAAAGACTCCTCAAGGTATGCCTGCCGCAGCCGAGATGCTGGCGACAATGTACGATGCTTCGTTGGATAAGATTTATAAGCGCAATCAGTTGTTGCAGGTTCTTTATCCGAGTAATCTGTATGGTGCTTTCCGTAATGCAAGTAATTATGGCAACACTTATTTTTCACTCTATTTCCCGTTGAAGGCTTGGAAGACGCCGATGTGGTCGTTTGACCATTTCTGTTCTCCTTATATGGATGGTATCATGCGGATAGTGATGATAGAGGACAATGCTGTTCTGGAAGAAACCACCGTGATAGGCTATGGCACTACCCGAAACAGTTCTGCGACCGGAGGGTTGCGAATCCGGGGATCGGTTGCCCAGGCTTCTAAAGCGGTAAAGGTCAAGTATGCCCCCGTGAATGCAGAAGAAAGTGCCGTAGCCGATGTTGTATTTGAGTCGGAAGAGATTCCTGTGGGGCAAGCCCTGCAGCCTGTTGCCGACCTTCGCACTAACTTTGCCGAGACTGCCTTCTTCTATCCCCAGCTTCGCACCAACGAGCAGGGAGAGATTGCCTTCTCCTTCACCTTGCCCCAAAGCTTGACCCGCTGGAACTTTCGCGGATACTCGCATACCAAGGACATGATGACGGGCATGCTCGATGCCTCTGTGGTTACTGCCAAGGAATTCATGCTCACTCCCAATATGCCGCGCTTCGTCCGGGTGGGCGACAAGACGCAGATTGCCGGAAGCATCGCCAACCTGACAGGCAAAGCTGTGAAGGGAACAGCTACACTAACCTTATTCGACCCCATGACGGAGAAAGTCATTGCGACCCAACGCCAGAAATTCTCGGTGGAAGCCGGCAAAACCACTGCCGTAAACTTCCATTTCGACGTTACCGACCGTTACGACTTGCTTGGCGTTCGTATGATAGCCGATGGCGGTACGTTTAGTGACGGCGAGCAACACCTGCTCCCCGTACTGAGCAACAAAGTATATCTCACGGAAACCCTTGCCATGCCTATCCGTGGTGAGCAGACCCGTACCTTCTCGCTGGACAGCCTCTTCAACGGCAATAGCCGCACCGCCACCGACCGCCGCCTGACGGTAGAGTTTACCGGCAATCCGGCATGGTATGCTGTGCAAGCTCTGCCTGTACTCAGCCTGCCCACAGGAGACAACGCTATATCTTGGGCAACGGCTTACTACGCCAACAGCCTGGCAGGTTTCATCGCCAACAGCCAACCGCGCATCAAGACTATATTCGATAGCTGGAAAGCTACCGGCGGAACCAAAGAGACATTCCTCAGCCAGCTTGAAAAGAACCAGGATGTGAAGAATATCCTGCTCGACGAATCCCCTTGGCTGATGGAGGCTACCACCGAAGCGGAACAGCAAGCCCGCATTGCCACCCTGTTCGACGTCAACCTGCTGAACGGTCGCAATCTTTCGGCTTTCACCAAACTGAAAGAGTTGCAGGATGCAGATGGTGCATGGAGCTGGTACAAAGGTATGACGGGTAGCCGCTATATCACCGCTTACATCACCGAACTGCTGGTACGCTTGCCGCTATTGACCAAAGCCACGCTTCCTTCGGAAGTCATGGAGATGCGTCAGCATGCCTTCTCCTATTTGCATAAGCAAGCCTTGGAGGACTATCGCAACTTGCTCAAAGCCGAAAAGAACGGTGCCAAGATTACCACACTGTCGGATGCTACGATGGAATATCTCTATCTTGTAGCTCTCAGAGGTGAGAAGGTTCCTGCCGATAACCAGGCCGCCCAGCGCTACTTCCTCTCGAAAGTAGGTAGCAACCTTACTAATGGAAGCATGGTACGAAAAGCACAGTCCGCCATTATCCTGCGGGCAGCAGGCCGTGTGGCAGAAGCTAACGAGTTTATTGCTTCCATCAAGGAACATTTGGTGCAGACGGATGAAATGGGTGCACACTTTGCCTTCTACGATAGCCCGTACAATTGGGGCATGCTGCCCATTCCCGTTCATGTAGAAGTGATGGAGGCATTGCGCCTGGCAGGTGGCAACGATGCTTTGGTAGAAGAGATGAAACTATGGCTGCTGAAACAGAAGCAGACTACAAGCTGGAATTCTCCTGTAGCTACTGCCGATGCCGTTTATGCCTTGCTTTGCCAGGGCAACGACTTGCTGCAGAGCCGTGGAGACGTGCGCATCACTTTAGGAAATAAGGTGTTGGAGACTCTTTCACCGGCCAAGACTACTGTCCCCGGTTTGGGATATATCAAGGAAACCTTCACGCAGGGCAGCCCCGAACTGAAAGCTAAAGCCATCACTGTGGAGAAGCGCGATGCAGGCATTGCCTGGGGAGCTGTCTATGCTCAATATCTGTCGCCGATATCCGATGTGAAGCAGCAAGGCGGTGAACTGGATGTGGAAAAACAATTGTATGTAGAACGCATTGCTGCCAACGGGCAGAAGTCTTTGCAACCGATTGCGGATGCAGCACAGTTGACGGTAGGCGATAAGATTGTTTCCCGCATCGTCATCCGCCTGGATCGTGCTATGGACTTCGTTCAGCTGAAAGATCAGCGTGGTGCCTGCTTTGAACCCGTCGGTGCCCTTTCCGGCTATCGCTGGAGCAATGGCTTCGGCTACTACACAGAGGTAGAAGATGCTGCCACCAACTTCTTCTTCGATCATCTGGGCAAGGGAACTTACGTCCTTGAGCACAGCTATTGCATAGCCCGTGGCGGAACGTATGAAACCGGAATAGCCACTATTCAGTGTGCCTATGCACCGGAGTATGCTTCGCATTCGACTGGAGGAACTGTGATGGTGAAGTAAGAAAGATATAGAAGAACGCAAATTTGCGTTCTTCTATTTTAGGAACTCTCACCGAAAACTCCTACTTTTGTGCATCCTAATTTAGAAACAGAATAAATGAAACGTACCTTTGTCACTCTATATATACTTGTAGCGATGGTTTTAACGGCTTTAGCGCAACCGCGTTTCACTTCCAATACCGAGATGCACAGTCTGGGGCAGATAGAATGGAAGCACCCCGCCGTAGTACAATATACCATCACCAATACCGGCGACCAGCCCCTGGTGCTGACCGAAGTAGAGCCGGATTGCGCCTGCTCCGTAGCCCAATGGACCCAAACTCCTATCGCTCCGGGTGAGAAAGGTACTATCAACGTTACTTTTGATGCTGAGGCCTTGGGACGTTTTCAGAAGTCCGTAGCCATTTATAGCAATGCCAGTCCCCATCTGGTCTATCTGAAGTTCGCCGGTGAGGTAGTGCAGGAAATCAAAGACTTTACCAATACCCATCCGTACCTCATCGGGCAGATACGTATCGACAAGAACAGCCTCGACTTCCCTGACTTGCAGCATGGTGAGCAGCCGGTCATCTATATCGGTGTGGTCAATCTCTCGGACCGTCCCTACGAACCGGTACTGATGCATCTGCCTCCCTACCTGCAGATGGACGTCAAGCCCAACGTGCTGCAAAAAGGCGAACGCGGCGTCATCACCCTCACGCTGAACTCCGAGAAACTGACCGACCTCGGCCTGACGCAAGCATCCGTCTACCTGGCACGCTTCACTGGCGACAAGGTGGGAGATGAAAACGAAATCCCTGTTTCCGCCATCCTCTTGCCCGACTTCTCCGGCATGACCGAGACGGAAAAGGCGAATGCCCCTGCTATCAAACTTTCTACCACCGACGTGGATATGAGTGGAGTGCTCGCCAAGAAATCGAAGGCAAAGCAAGACATCACAATCACCAATACCGGGCGCTCTCCGTTGCAGATAAACAAGCTACAGGTATTCCATCCGGCAGTAGGAGCCAACCTCAAGAAAACCGTATTGCAACCGGGCGAAAGTACCCGTCTGCGCGTCACGATAGAGAAAAAGAGCATCGGCAAGCACCGCCGTCATCTGCGTCTGTTGATGATTACCAATGACCCGATGCAGCCGAAAGTAGAGATAAATATAAAAGCACATTAACACACTATTATCATGGACCATCCTGAAAATAACGAAGCATATAAAGGCTTGGTTGTCAATGCAGGCATTGAGCAACCGTCGTCAGTCAATCCTTATCTGAAGCGGAGCAAGAAACGTGAACTCTCCGTGGCAGACTATGTAGAAGGCATTGTGAAAGGTGACGTCACGGTGTTGAGCCGCGCCGTCACACTGGTAGAAAGCGTGAAGCAGGACCATCAGGCTGTGGCGCAGGAAGTAATAGAGAAATGTCTGCCTTATGCGGGCAACTCCATCCGTATCGGCATCAGTGGTGTGCCGGGAGCGGGCAAGAGTACTTCCATTGATGTATTCGGCTTGCATGTGCTGGAAAAATACGACGGCAAACTCGCTGTTCTTGCCATCGACCCCAGCAGCGAACGCAGCAAGGGCAGCATCCTGGGCGACAAAACCCGTATGGAGAAGCTCTCCGTTCATCCCAAGTCCTTCATCCGTCCCAGTCCCTCGGCTGGTTCATTGGGAGGTGTGGCGCGCAAGACGCGTGAAACGATTGTGCTTTGCGAAGCTGCCGGCTTCGATAAGATATTTGTGGAGACCGTAGGCGTAGGCCAAAGCGAGACTGCCGTACACTCTATGGTGGACTTTTTCCTGCTGATTCAGCTTGCCGGTACGGGCGATGAACTTCAGGGCATCAAGCGCGGCATCATGGAGATGGCGGACGGCATCGTCATCAACAAGGCCGATGGTGACAACCTGGACCGTGCCAAGCTGGCTGCATCCCAGTTCCGTAATGCCCTGCATCTGTTCCCTGCTCCCGAGAGCGGTTGGACGCCACAGGTGCTTACTTATTCGGGCTTCTACAACCTTGGTGTAAAGGAGGTTTGGGATATGGTGTACCAGTACATCGACTTCGTGAAAGAGAACGGTTACTTTGAATATCGCCGCAACGAACAAAGCAAATACTGGATGTACGAAACCATCAACGAACAACTTCGCGACAGTTTCTATCATAACCCTGCCATAGAAGCCATGTTGACCGATAAAGAAAACCAGGTACTGCAAGGAAATCTCACTTCGTTTATAGCAGCGAAGAAGTTGCTGGATACTTATTTTGCAGAACTGAAGAAATAGGCGAAGCGGAGCTTCGCAATGTGATTAATGTGCTAATGTGATTAATGTGCCAATGTGCTAATTGGCTGCGCTATGTGTATGTTGCGCTATCACGTCGCAGCTCATTGGCACATTAATCACATTAGCACATTATCACATTAAATCTCCTTCCCTTCTTTCTCAAAATCCTTCCTCGACTTACTCTGTGTCACGATATACACTCCTAAGAACACCAGTGCTATTGCCATTCCCTTCTCCATATTGAACACTCCCAATCCTAAGATAATGGCTACTGTTGAGGCTACAATCGGCTGCATATAGTTGTACATACTCACTACCGTAGGGCGTAGTAACCGTTGTGCCGTCATGATGCAGATGTATGCCAGGAAACTGCCGCCTACTACCACATATCCAGCTTGCAGCATCGCGGCTGTGGAGATCGTGCTCCACTGGATGGCAGCCACATCGTGGTAAGAGAACGGTATGTAGCACATGGACGCATACACAAACATCCATTTGTTCAGCGTCACGGGCGAGTACTTCTGCGATAATCCCTTGAACACCGTCAGGTAGATGGAGAAACTGATTTGGGCTACCAGGCAAAGCAGGTCACCGACAAGGCTGCCGTCTCCGCTGCCTGCGCTTTGGCTGCTCATAATCAGTATCAGCGCACCCATAGCACCTACAAAAATACCCAGCACCTTCTTGTTGGTAACAGGCTCTTTCAGATAAAGCGCTGCTACAATCATGGTGACGATAGGCAACGTCGTTGTCACAATAGAGGCGTCGATGGGAGAGGTGAGCGACAGCCCGAAGATATATACCCCCTGATTGAACACCAGTGCGAAGAGCGAGGCGAAGAATATCTTCAGCATATCGCGATGATCCACCTGCTCGCGCTTACAGAACAGGGATAGCAGCCAGAAGCAGGCCGCCGCTCCCACCATGCGGAAGGTAGTTACCGATAATGCAGAGAACTCAGTCAGAGCCGATTTGCCGATAGGGGCCATCAAGCCCCACAGAATATTTGCGGTAAGGGCAAAGAGATGCCCTTGTACGTTTTTGTTCATCATAATCTCTATTTGTCTGAAACAGCGGCAAAGGTAACTAATTTGCAAATAAACTTGCTCTTACCTTCTATTTATTCTATATTTGCAACCAAGTGGCAAGCTTTAAAACTGTCCGAATATGAATAACTATTTGATAAGAAGCATAACAACAGCTGTTTGGATGATGCTTCTCTGTCTGCAAAGCAGTGGTGCTCAGGAAGTCGATACCAGTCAGACTAAAAAGAATCTGTTGGAGACGTTACAAAGTGATATCGTTGACGAAAGGCGACAGATGGAACTGTACGTTGACCTCTATGACTTGTCCGACAATGAAGCGGATAAGTATGCCTATATCAAGAAATCGCTGGAGCTTGCCGTCCGGCAGAAAGATCAGACCTATATTTTTGAAACACTTGACATCCTTTGCCGCAATTACAAGGATGAAGCCGATTCTTTGCATTACTACTGGCGGATAGGAGAAGAGCATCTGACGGGACCTTACAAGGATTTTTATATGGCATGGCTCAAGGCCTATCCCTCTGTCTGCAAGATGGACGAGGCCGAAGAACCTAACGAAGCCAACGAAGAGATTGCACGGTATAAACAGCATAAGGCCAATCTTTCGGACAAGTCGCAGGAAGTGCAGTGGGAGATGATTCTTTGTTCGGCGATGGAGTGCGTTAGCTATTTTTCACCGTCTGTAACCAGTTCGGAGGACCGTATCACCCATTTGAGAAACATTCATCAGCTGGTTAGCGGTCTGCCTTTTGAGGTCAGCTATAAGTTTGACTGGTATTACCTAACCCGCATTGAATACCTTCTTCGTGCCGACGGAAAGACCGACGAAACAGTGAAGGCTGTGGAGGCTCTGGAGCAATTGGAGCAACTTTATGACAATCAGTTTGAATTGCCTTTCTATAAGCGGCGTGCCTACCTCCGTAGCCGCAACCGCGAAGCATTGCGCATGGGCGTTTACAGCGAGATGCTTTACTTCGGCGATGTCATTGGCAGGGAAAGGATGGATGAGGTTTATTCTCGGATGGAGGCATACTATCAGAATGGAGATTCAGAAACCAGTAAAGATATGCTTCAGGCTTCGTTCCGCTATTATTCTTATACCCGGCAGTACGGCCTTGCCATGCAGACGGTCGATGACTTGTTGGCGCGGACAGATACCGCCGACACGAACGGGAGGACTGAATTGTTGGCAAAGAAAATCAATCTGATTACCCAATGGAAACAGCACTATAAGGAGGGGTTTGATGCCTTTTGGGAATATACAAGCCTGATGGAAGGCAGTCGTGTGGAAGAGACCAATCAGCAACTGGCGGAAATGCGCTCATTGTTTGAGGTGGACAAATTGAAGATTGAGCAAGCCGAACTTCAGGCACGTTACCATCGTATTGCCCTTGCCGTACTTGTAATCTTGTTGTTGATTATTTTGATTTGGAGCCTCTACCAGTACCGGTTGACGAAACGGCTGAAGGCTACCAAGGAGGCATTGATCCTGTCGAACAAGAAGGTGGCGGAGGAGAGTGAGCGTGCCAAGGAAAGTGACCGTATGAAGACGGAGTTTCTTCAATCCATGTGCCACGAAATACGTACTCCGCTGAATGCTGTTTGTGGCTTCAGTACTCTGTTGCTGAATGAAGACCTGAGCCGGGAAGAGAGGGAGGAATTCCCCGCCATCATTGAAAAGAACTCAAACCAGTTGACCGAACTCTTCGAGGATATCCTGCATGTGTCGGACCTGAGCAGTTCATTGGAGTTGTTTCCTATCGAACGGGTGGACGTATTGCCGGTTTGCGTGGAGATTCTCGATATATGCAGGGAGAGGGCAAAGAACACTGCCCTTGCCTACGTCTTTGAATCAGCATTGGACGAGTGTCCCGTAACGACGAATATCCAATATCTGCAACGCGTAGTGGAGCATCTTTTGGGCAATGCGGCAAAGTTTACCGCTTCCGGCACTATCCGCATGAGCTTGGCAATTGTAGAAGGAAAGGTCCGTATTGCCGTAAGTGACACGGGTATCGGTATTCCGGCGGAAAAGGCCGAATATATATTCGACCGTTTCACCAAGCTGGATGATTTCATGCCGGGCACCGGATTGGGACTTTATTCCTGTCGCCTCATTGTCACCCGTTTGGGCGGCTCCATATATCTTGATACCTCTTACCGGGACGGTGCCTGTTTCTGCATTGATTTGCCGGGCGGAGAATGATTTTTCTATCCGGGCGGCGTGGAAATCTGATATTATCGTGTATATTTGCCTTGATTTAAACCAAGAAATCATGGAAGTACAAGCCAATTACATCAAGCGTATCGAGATACACGGACTGTGGCATCGATACAATATTGCCTGGGACCTTCGTCCCGACGTCAATATACTCTCCGGTATCAATGGAGTAGGGAAAACTACCATCCTGAACCGTTCGGTAAACTACCTGGAACAGACTTCCGGTCAAGTGAAGAGTGACGAAAAGAATGGCGTACACGTCTTTTTCGACAACCCCGAAGCTACCTTCATCCCTTATGATGTAATACGCAGTTACGACCGCCCCCTCATCATGGGCGACTTTACCGCCCGTATGGCCGATCCCGACGTGAAGTCCGAACTGGACTGGCAACTCTACCTTCTGCAACGCCACTACCTGGACTACCAGGTGAACATCGGCAACAAGATGATAGAGCTCCTTAGCGGCGGCGATGAAGAGCAGCGCAGCCAGGCTTCTTCGCTCTCCATCCCCAAGCGTAAGTTCCAGGATATGATAGATGAACTCTTCAGCTACACCCGCAAGAAGATAGATCGCAAGAGCAACGAAATCGTGTTCTACCAGGATGGCGAACGCCTCTTGCCCTATAAGCTCTCTTCCGGCGAGAAGCAGATGCTGGTCATCCTGCTCACCGTACTGGTGCGCGACGGCGACCACTGCGTCCTCTTCATGGACGAGCCCGAAGCCTCCCTGCACATCGAATGGCAGCAGAAGCTTATCGGCATGATACGCGAACTCAATCCCAACCTTCAACTTATCCTCACCACCCATTCACCCGCCGTCATCATGGAAGGCTGGCTGGATGCAGTGACGGAAGTAGAAGAAATCTCAACTGATATGAAAGAACAATAAGGTGGTAGGGTTATCACCTTATCCCCCTATCACTTATAACTAACTATGGCAACATCTCTAAAACACAACCTCACTTCCGCCTATCTGGATGCTGCCCGCAAGCTTTCCCCCAAGAGAGTTCGCAGGCGTATCGTGGCGTATGTAGAAAGCTATGATGACATCGCTTTCTGGCGTACGTTGCTGGCAGAATTCGAGAACGAAGAACGCTACTTCCAGGTGATGCTTCCTTCCGCCACTTCCCTGACCAAGGGTAAGAAGATGGTGTTAATGAATACGCTGAACATGGCAGAGCTGGGACGCAGCCTGATAGCCTGCGTAGACAGCGACTACGACCTGCTGCTGCAAGGCGCCACCCATGTATCCAAAAAGATAAACGAGAATCCCTACATATTTCAGACCTACGGCTATGCCATTGAGAACTTCCACTGCTTTGCTGACAGCCTCCACGAGGTTTGCGTGCAGGCCACGCTGAATGACCGCCCCATACTGGACTTCCCCGCCTTCATGAAGCGCTATTCGCAAATAGCCTATCCGCTGTTCCTGTGGAATATATGGTTCTACCGCCAACGGGATACGCATACCTTTCCGATGTACGACTTCAATGCCTGCATACGCTTGCGCGAAGTCAACGTCCGCCATCCTTACAGCAGCCTGGACGAGATGCAGCAGACGGTATCGGCAAAGCTCTCCGAGATGCGGGCACGTTTCTCGCAGCACATTGATGAAGTCGACCGCCTGGGCGGAGAGTTGGAACGCCTAGGCCTGACGCCCGATACTACCTATCTTTATATACAGGGGCATCATATCATGGACAGTGTGGTGCTGAAACTCCTCATGCCCGTCTGCACCGTGCTGCGCCGCGAGCGTGAAGCCGAAATAAAACGCCTGGCAGAGCACAACGAACAATACCGCAATGAACTGACGGGATATGAGAACAGTCAGGTCAATGTATCCTTGATGTTGAAGAAAAACAGCGGCTATAAGAACCTTTACTTGTATCAGTGGTTGAAGGAAGATGTGAGGGATTTTTTGGAGGGAAAGGCTAATTCCCACTAATAAGACTAAATAGATAAAATCTATGGAAATATTGAAGAACATTGATGAACTTTTGATCTCTTGGGGCATGTCCCCCTCTTTGGCCGATATGCTCGACCAGTTTATCGCTTTTGCTCTAATCCTTATCGTTGCCTATCTTGCCGATGCTGTATGCCGGAAACTCCTGCTGAGGGTAGTGGCACACCTGGTGAAACAAACGAAGGCCACCTGGGACGATATAATATTCGACCGTAAAGTGATGATACATCTCAGTCGCATGGTGGCTCCCATTATCATCTACATCTTCATCCCCATTGCCTTTGCTGAGACCAGCCCCTCTACTATGGCCTTTATACAGCGCATCTGCCTCATCTATATCATTATAGCTTTCCTTAGTTTCATAAACTCCCTTCTGAAAGCAGTCTATACGGTATATAGCGAGAAAGAGCACTTCCGCAACCGCCCGTTGAAGGGAATGCTGCAAACCGTGCAAGTCATCTTGTGGTTTGTGGGTGCTATTATCGTCGTCAGCATCCTTATCAACCGTTCGCCGGTATCCCTGCTGGCAGGCTTGGGTGCTTCGGCAGCCATCCTGATGCTGGTGTTCAAGGACAGCATCATGGGCTTTGTCTCCGGTGTACAGCTCTCTGCCAACGATATGCTGAAGGTGGGCGACTGGATTGCCATGCCCAAGTACGGCGCCGATGGCACCGTGATAGAAGTCAGCCTGAACACCGTCAAGGTGCGCAACTGGGACAATACCATTACCACCATTCCCCCTTACCTGCTTGTCAGCGACTCTTTCCAGAACTGGCGCGGCATGCAGGAGAGCGGCGGACGCCGTGTGAAGCGTTCCATCAACATCGACATGACCAGCGTCCGGTTCTGTACGCCCGAAATGCTTGCCAAGTACCGCAAGATTCGTTTGCTGAAGGATTACGTGGACGAGACGGAGCAAGTGATAACAGACTATAACAAGGAACATGATATCGACAACTCCATCCTCGTCAACGGCCGTCGCCAGACCAACCTGGGTGTGTTCCGCGCTTACCTCACCGCTTACCTCAAGAGTCTTCCCACCATCAATCAGAATCTGACTTGCATGGTGCGCCAACTACAGCCTACCGACCACGGTATGCCTATGGAACTCTATTTCTTCTCCGCCATCAAAGACTGGGTGCCCTATGAAGGTGTGCAGGCCGATGTCTTCGACCATGTCCTCGCCATCATTCCCGAGTTCGACTTGCAGGTGTTCCAGTCACCGTCAGGCAGGGACTTCCAAAAGGCGTTCTCCTGATACTAATTAGCTGTAATAACCTGTCTTGCATCGGAAAACAAAAAGTCCCACTATTTTCTGTAGTAGTGGGACTCTCTTTCACTCGTATAGGGAGGGCACTTCATTCGTATAGAGAAGGTACTTCATGTATATTGGGAACAATGTTCCCTCGTAGATGGAGCTCAACTGAAACAGCCTGCAACGACCGGAGTCGTGCAGGCTGTGCTAATCAAATCTTTGTAGAAGTCGCTAGTATGCCGTATTTTGTGGGTCGAAGTTAGTCCAACCTTCCAACCAGTTGTCGCTGGCATCCTTGAAGGCGCCGATGTAACCGCCGTTGCCATCAGAGATAGCAGTGCTCGGGCAGTAGTTCTGGCCTGTCTTGGCAGGGTCAGTCAAACCTAAAGCAGATTCTTCCATTACTTTGTTGTTGATAGAGTTGCTGTAAGTAGTACCAAATGTACCATCATTTACAAAGAACTCGTGAGAGAAGGATACGCGAGTAGCATCTGCAATGGTTTTGCCATCAGTAGACAAATGATCTTCGTAGATCTTATTACCGTCGCTACCTACTACACCCATACCTGCAAAGATAATGTTCTTTATATTGAAACAACGTATTTTTAAAAGATGCGCAAAGATAACGCAACCATGCTAAAAATCAAATAGTTATAAAACATATTTTTTAGCAAGGTCGGAAAAAGAAGCAAAGGAAAGCACATTTGGAGGGAAGTTGCGTTACCAAATCGTAACTCACTCCAAATAGCACCAAAATGTGGTTTAATGGTTTAGTTTTCAGCCTATTGCCTGCTTTTGCGTAACTTTAAATAACTCAACAACAATTAAATTTGTAACTAAAAAAAGTTGAGTTATGAGAAGTACATTCAAGGTGTTATTCTACACCAAAAACCAGTCAGTGAAAAACGGTAAGGCACCGATTATGGGCCGTATCACCATCAATGGAACCCAGGCAGGTTTCAGCTGTAAAAAAGAAGTGTCCCTTACTTTGTGGGACGTCAAGGCCAACCGGGCAAAAGGTAAATCCGAAGAAGCCCGTACTCTCAATCAGGAGCTTGACAACATCAAGGCGCAAATCACCAAACACTATCAGTACATTTGCGACCATGACAGTTTTGTTACCGCTAAGAAAGTCTATAACCGCTATGTCGGTTTCGGGGATGATTACCACACTCTGATGGGACTGTTCAGAGAACAGCTTGAATCTTACAAGGAAAAGATAGGTAAAGGGAAGGCGGAAAGTACCTATCGCGGACTGATTGCCGATTACAAAAGTCTGTTGTTGTTCATGAAGAGCATGAAGAATATAGAAGATATTGTCATAGACGAACTTGAAAAATCGTTTATCGAAGATTATTACACTTGGATGATCGGCACATGCGGCTTGGCAAACGCTACGGCTTTCGGCCGTGTCAATACCCTGAAATGGCTGATGTACATCGCGCAGGAAAAGGGCTGGCTGAGAGTCCATCCTTTCACATCTTTCGAGTGTAAGCCGGAATACAAGAAAAGGTCTTTTCTTACCGAAGAGGAGTTGCAGAGACTCATTCATGTGGAACTAAAATACAAACGCCAGCGTGCCATGCGCGATATGTTTCTCTTCATGTGTTTCACCGGACTTGCCTACGCAGACCTCAGAGCCATTACTTATGACAATATCCATACTGATTCCGACGGAGGCACATGGCTGATGGGCAACCGTATAAAAACCGGAGTAGCCTATGTCGTGAAGTTATTGCCCATAGCCATCGAACTGATTGAAAAGTACAGAGATGCGGACGAAAAGAAAGACTCCCCCGATTGTGTTTTCCCGGTAGGCGAATACAATACGATGTTTCTCAGCCTCAGAATTATCGGCAAAAAGTGCGATTGCCATACCGAAGTCACCCCGCATATCGGACGTCACACCTTCGCCGTTCTGGCCATCCTCAAAGGGATGCCACTGGAAACTCTGCAAAAAGTGTTGGGGCATAAGTCCATTCTGTCCACACAGATATATGCCGAACTCATCAATCCGAAAGTGGGCAAAGATACAGACAAGATATGTGAGAAGATAGGCCATGTTTACAAACTTGCCATATAGTATGACAATAAAAAGAAACGTCCCCCAAGTCATAGCCGGAGGACGTTTCTTTTCCTTTTCTTCTCTTTCTTTATTTCCTGAACCGCCTGAAATCCCTATAATTCCTTTTCAGCACCTCATACAGTCCGCTTTCCGGATAGAGCAGTTTCCCGCCGATGGTGGTATAGGGCACCGCCTTCTCATCCCTTAATGTTTGCAGCGTGCGCCGTGAAATGTGCAGCATGGCACATACATCATCCCCGGTCAGGTAATG
>JAUUPT010000031.1 GCA_030843315.1 Bacteroidaceae bacterium
CTTGTTTGCCCGGCAATATGAATTGTATGGCCCCGAATGGAACAGCGACAGCCAAGCGGTTACTTTTGAATATAACCAGCGCGGACACCAGGTATACCGGATACTGGAACTTTCGGCAGAAACGGGCAAAGTACGTCCGCTGATAGAAGAAACCAGTGATAAGTATGTGAACTATGCCCGCCGTTTCCGCCACGACCTGAAAGACGGCAAACAGATTATCTGGATGAGTGAGCGCGACAACTGGAACCATCTGTATATGTACGACCGCGCCACTGCGCAACCCTCGCACCAGATTACCCGCGGTGAATGGTACGTGCGCGATGTGCTCCGCGTGGACGAAGAGAACCGTCAGATTTACTTCTCCGCCAACGGTATGCAACCCGGTGAAGATCCTTACTTAATCCGTTATTACCGCATCGGCTTCGACGGGAAAGGCCTGACCTGCCTTACACCGGAAGAAGGGATGCACCGTGCCTGGTTCTCCGCCGACATGAACTATCTGGTAGACGTTTACTCCATGGTGGACAAAGCCCCCGTAGCCGTACTCCGCAGCGCCCGCGACGGCAAAGTAGTGATGCCGCTGGAAACTGCCGATATCAGCCGCCTGGTAGCCGAAGGATGGAAAGCGCCTGAAGTATTCGTAGCCAAAGGCCGCGACGGAAAAACGGATATGTGGGGACTGATTGCCCGTCCCACCAACTTCGACCCGAACAAGAAGTATCCGGTTATCGAATACATCTATCAAGGTCCGGGCGACCAATATGTACCCAAGACTTTCATCCCCTACAACTGGTACATGACCTCACTGACCGAACTGGGTTTCATCGTCGTCATGGTAGACGGCATGGGAACTTCTTTCCGTTCACGCGAGTTTGAAAACGTATGCTACAAGAACCTGAAAGATGCAGGTCTCCCCGACCATATCGCCTGGATAAAGGCCGCAGCCCAAAAGTACCCTTACATGGACATCGACCGCGTGGGCATCTACGGCTGTTCCGCCGGCGGGCAGGAGTCGACGAATGCCGTGCTGCTGCATCCTGAGTTCTATAAAGCGGCTTACTCCGCCTGTGGCTGCCACGACAACCGCATGGATAAGATCTGGTGGAACGAACTATGGTTGGGCTATCCCGTAGGCAATCAGTATAAAGAAGGCTCCAACGTAGAGAACGCCCACCTGCTGAGCCGTCCCCTGATGCTGGTAGTAGGCGAACTGGACGACAACGTAGATCCCGCCTCAACTATGCAGGTAGTGAATGCCCTGATTAAAGCCAACAAGGAATTTGAACTGGTCGTTATCCCCGGTGCCCACCACACGATGGGCGAAGACTTCGGCGAGCACAAGCGCTACGACTTCTTTGTACGCCATTTGCAAGGAGGCAATCCGCCGAAGTGGGATGAGATAACTTATCGTTAAAATCTACATAGATGAGGGTGTTGTCTTTCGCAGACACACCCTCACTTACGAAGTACCTTATCAATGACCTTCCGTACCAGCTTTTCCATTACATCATACCCCTCGGCAGTAGGATGTACTCCATCTTTGGTATATTGAGGATTCAACGCTTTGTTTTCTCCAACTACCATTTCCGAGTAATAATCGACAAAGGGGATACGGTTCTTCTTGGCATACTTCTGCAGGCGTGCATTTAAAGCGGCAATTTTCTGCGGTGCGTCAGTAATGCTCTTATTCCAGCCAAAGGCAGCGGCAGGAAGCGTAGTGGTCAGGATTACTTTTATGTTGTTAGCTTTGGCAAGCTCTACCATTGAGACGATATTGCCAAAAGTATAATCTTCATTGTAAGCACCCGTATTTTCTGCCACATCATTGGTAGCGGCGTTGATTACGACCACCGCCGGAGAAAGATTGATTACATCTTCACGAAAACGTACCAGGAATTGGTAAGAGGTTTGTCCGCTGATGCCTCTCCCTATATAACCGTTACTTTTGAAAAAATCGGGGTGAATGTTCACCCAAACCTCCGTAATGGAGTTTCCCATGAATACCACCCGCTTACCGGTGTTCTTCTCCTGTTGCAACTCGATATTCTCCTTTTCATAGCGATTCAGATTGGCCCAGTCTCTGTTCTGGGCACTCAATTCAGTAACCGACAAAACGGTTGTCATCAACAAAATACAAGCAAATAAATGTTTCATAAATCTATCTTATTTTTAAAGTTCAATCCCAAGTCATGCTTTCAACCGGATAATAAAGCAGCTTCCCTGCCCCAACTCGCTCTGAACGGTCAACGTGCCGCCATGTGCCTCTACAAAGTCTTTAGAGATAGACAATCCCAAGCCGCTGCCTTGCACTTTGGTTCCGGGCACCCGGAAATAGCGGTCGAAGATGCTTTGATGGTAACGCGGGTCGATGCCTTTGCCGAAGTCCCGGACGTACATCTCGACAAAGCCGCCTTCATGCCTGGCACCAATAACCACCCGTCCGTTCTCTTTGGAATAGCGGATGGCATTGCTCAATAAGTTGGTAAGCACCCAGGCTATCTTCTCACTGTCAACAAACAGCTTCGGCATCTTTTCCTCCGGATACTCCACTTCAATCTGAATGTTGAATTTATCCGCCTGCACCTGATTGGCTTTGATGGCATACCCTATCAGTTCAATAGGCTTTGTAATCTTAGGCATCATCTGCAACTTGCCTGCCTCCACTTGTGTCATGTTAAGCAGTTCGCCGGTGATTCCAAGAAGGCGGTCGGCGTTGTCCTTGATACTCTTGGAGAGTTGCTCCTGTTCGTCATTCAGCGCCCCTACCCGCTTGTCCTCCAACAACTGCAAGCTCATCAGGATGGCAGAGATTGGTGTCTTCAGTTCATGGGAGATGGTCGAGATGAAGGTTGTTTTAGCACTATCCAGTTCCTTGAATTCAGTGATATTCTTCAGCAGGATCACATCGCCCAAAGTATGAGGTTCGTCATCATCTGCCCCCGTATTGATAATCGTAATGTAGGAAGCCTTGAAATAACTCTCTTTATTGTCTGCATAAATCTTCAGCGGCTCTCTCTTTTCGCTCGGAGTAACCAGCTCACGAATCAAACGGCGAAGCAAATCATTCTTCAGGGAAAGTTCCTCGGCAGAATGGCGGATGATGTCCTCACGCTTAAGATTCAGCACCGTTAACGCTTCATTATTAACAAAAAGAATCTCCCGTTCCCGGTTCAGTCCGATGATAGGTTCATTAATACTATTCACAATGGCTTCGAGAAATTTCTTGGCCGAAAGGATATCATTCAACGTACTGGCGCGATACTCCGTCAGCCGTTCCGCCATGCGGTTAAAGCTGTCCGCCACTTCACGGAATTCTTCGTGACCGCTCATGTCCAGGCGTTTCTTATAATTATGGTTAGCTATTTCAAGAATACCGCGCGTCAGCTCCTGGATGGGCTTGCTGATGGAACGGGGAAGCCACACCAACAGGATGATACTGGCAAGAATACAAACACCACCCGTAACGGAAATCCATAGCAATGCACGTTGCAATCCGGGCACTGCTGCAGGGCTGTCGGGCTCCGTTGCCGTCAATATCTGAAGATTCACGACGGAAAGAGCCACCAATAGAATAATCATTCCGGCCAATATACCCACACTGAGTATCAATTTAGTACGAATATTCATAATGTTCCTAAGAATTAAAAATTATGCAAGTATAATCAAATCTATGTTTGCTTGCGCCAAATCGCCCACAAATTTTCTATATTTCAAGAGCATGAACAGCGATTGGGGCAAACGGAATGAAGGACTGCCCATGCAGACAGAGGTAATTTGCTTCTCTTTACAGATGGCGACAATACTGCCCAGCACATCTTTCGACTGCACCTGAACGACCTCGCCCCCCAACTCGGTCACCAGTTTAAAATGATTCAGCAGATGGCGCTGACTCGCCAAGCCGATGCGGTCGGAACTCTCACACGGAGTCTGTACATAAAGGGCAATGAAGGTGGTATTATAGCGTGTAGCCAGGCGTGCCGCTTTGCGGATGATATGCCGCGGTGTCTTTTCCTGGCTACTGATACACGCCAAAAACTTCTCATGCCGGACACCTACACAAGAGACTACCACCTCGTTCTCCACTTTCTTTTCCACACGCAGTGCCACTTCCTTCAATGCCAATTCACGCAATTGCAAAATATTCTCCGTCTTGAAGAAATTGTTCAGGGCAAGCTCTACTTTGTCCGGCTTATAAATCTTGCCTGCTTTCAACCGGGCTATCAGTTCTTCTGCCGTCAGGTCGATGTTCACCACTTCGTCCGCCTCTTCCAGTACACTGTCGGGGATGCGTTCTTTTACCTCGATGCCGGAGATACCCTGCACTTCCTCATTGATGCCTTCGATGTGCTGGATGTTGACGGCGGAAATGACATTGATGCCCTCGTCCAATAAATCCATTACATCTTGCCAACGCTTCTCATTGCGGCTGCCTTCCACATTGGTATGCGCCAGTTCATCCACAATCACGATTTCGGGATGCAGACGGATAATGGCGTCCAAGTCCATTTCTTCCAGCTCCTTGCTTTTGTAAAATATCTTGCGGCGCGGAATGACGGGCAATCCTTCCAGCAATGCTTCCGTTCCGGCACGCCCGTGCGTCTCGATATAGCCGATTTGCACATCCACCCCATTATCCAGCAGGTCGTGCGCCTCCTGAAGCATGCGGTAGGATTTGCCCACACCGGCAATCATGCCGATGTAAATCTTGAACTTTCCACGACGCGACTTCTTTATCAAATCGAGGAAATGTTGTACGCTTTCTTCCCTACTCATTCTTCTACTTGTTTATATATGTATTTCACTATTTATTCCGGTTGGCTTCTTCCAATGCAATGTTCAGTTTCAACACATTCACTTTCTCCGTGCCGAACAAACCGAGCAACGGCTTCTCAACAACCTTGTCGACAATAGCCTTTACAGCTTCCTCGTTCATTCCGCGAGCCTCGGCTACACGTCTGACTTGTACATAAGCACCAGCCGGGGTAATATCAGGGTCCAGGCCGGAGCCGCTAGCGGTAACCATCTCGGCAGGTACCTCTTCACGGCTGAGGTAAGGATGGTGTACCAGAAAAGTGTCCACGCGTGCCGCTACTTCGGCAAGGTATTCCTCATTCGTAGGGCCTTTGTTGCTACCGGCAGAGCTGGAAGCATCGTAACCGTCGCCTGCAGCAGAGGGACGTCCCCAGAAGTAGATGTCTTCTGTAAACATCTGCCCAACATTGGCAGCACCTACTACTTTACCATTCAAGGTGGCCACTTCGGCATTACCCTTGTTAGGGCCGGCAAACTGTGCAAATATCCATAAGACAAGAATATAGAACACTGAGAAGAATACACAGAATGCAAGTGTTATTTTAAATGATTTCCAAAGAGTTTTCATTATCATACTATTTTAAAAGAATAAACTTACTATCATATCTATCAGCTTGATGCCTACGAACGGAGCAATGACACCGCCCAAACCATAAATCAGCAGGTTGCGGCGAAGCAGTGCGCTTGCACCTATCGGCTTGTACTGAACACCTTTCAGAGCCAACGGAATCAAGATAGGAATAATGATAGCGTTGAAAATGACTGCCGACAGAATGGCCGTCTCAGGACTATGCAGCCCCATGATGTTCAGCGGGGCCAGTTGAGGGATGGCAACCATGAACAAGGCAGGGATGATGGCGAAATACTTGGCAACATCGTTTGCGATAGAGAAGGTGGTCAGTGTGCCGCGAGTCATCAACAACTGTTTGCCGATTTCCACGATTTCAATCAACTTGGTAGGGTCATTGTCAAGGTCAACCATGTTACCGGCTTCCTTGGCGGCTTGCGTACCGCTGTTCATGGCAACGCCTACATTGGCCTGTGCCAGGGCGGGCGCATCGTTGGTGCCGTCGCCCATCATGGCTACCAGCTTACCCGCCTGTTGCTCCTTCTTGATGTATTCCATCTTGTCTTCCGGCTTCGCCTCGGCAATGAAGTCATCCACACCCGCTTTTTCGGCAATGTATTTAGCCGTCAGCGGATTGTCACCGGTCACCATTACCGTCTTTACACCCATCTTGCGAAGGCGTTCGAAACGCTCCTGAATACCCGGTTTGATAATATCCTGCAACTCAATAACGCCGGTCACCTTCCGGTTGACACACACCACCAGCGGAGTACCGCCATTGCTTGAGATTGCAGAGATTACATCTTCTATTTCCCGGGGGAATTTGTTTCCGGCACCCTCTACAATCCGGCGGATAGCATCGAATGCACCTTTACGAATCTGCGTACCGTCCTGCAAGTCGACACCGGAACATTTGGTTTCGGCAGTAAACTTTATCATGCGGGCGCCGCTTGTATTCAGGTCGCGCATACGGTGGCCACTTTCACGTCCCAGTTCGATGACGGACTTGCCTTCCGGCGTTTCGTCGGAGAGTGAGGACATCAGGCAGGCATCTACAAATGAGTTTTCATCGATGCCGGGAGCCGGGTAGAACTTCGTGGCGCGGCGGTTACCAATGGTAATCGTACCGGTCTTGTCCAGCAACAACGTATCGATGTCGCCTGCGGTTTCCACCGCTTTACCCGACTTGGTGATGACATTGGCACGGAGCGCACGGTCCATACCAGCAATGCCGATGGCAGAAAGCAAACCGCCGATGGTCGTCGGAATCAGGCAGACAAACAGCGAGATGATAGCTGCAATAGAGATGTAGGTTCCCGGATGGTCTATATTGGTATAATCCGCCATCGGAATCAACGTGACGCATACAATAACAAATACCAGCGTAAAGCCTGCCAGCAGGATGGTCAATGCAATCTCGTTCGGTGTTTTCTGCCGGGTGGCGCCTTCCACCAGCGCAATCATCTTGTCGAGAAAACTTTCGCCCGGCTGCTGGGTTACCAGCACCTTGATCTTATCGGAAAGCACTTTGGTACCGCCCGTCACAGAACTCTTGTCACCGCCCGCCTCGCGAATCACAGGGGCAGACTCGCCGGTAATGGCACTTTCGTCGATAGACGCCAGACCTTCTACAATCTCACCGTCGGCGGGGATGGTATCACCCGCCTCACAAATAAAGTAATCGCCTTTCTTCAGACGGGAACTGCTGATAGTACGGGGCTTGCCGTCCACCACCACCTTGGCGGGGGTCTCTTCGCGGGTCTTGCGCAAACTGTCCGCCTGTGCCTTGCCGCGTGCTTCGGCTATCGCCTCGGCAAAGTTGGCAAACAACAAGGTTACAAACAGAATGACAAACACCAGGAAGTTGTACCCGAACGTTCCGTATTCCGTCGTGCCCAGGGAGAGGATGCAGACCACCAGCATCACCAGCGTCACAATCTCCACCGTGAACATAATCGGGTTCTTAATCATCATCCGCGGGTTCAACTTCACGAATGACTGCTTCAAACTTTCCATTACTTGCTCCTTTTGAAACAAAGAAGCTGATTTCTTATCTTTCATAACTTTCTTATTCTACTACTTACAGACTAAAATATTCAGCAATCGTGCTCAGTGCATGAGCCGGGAAGAATGACAGGGCAGCAACGATAAAGATTACCGCGAACGTCATCACCCCGAAAGTCAATGTATCTGTCTTCAGCGTACCGGCACTTTCCGGGATAAACTTCTTCTGAGCCAGCAGACCGGCAATAGCCACCTGACCGACAATAGGAATGAAACGCCCCAGTATCAGCACCCAGCCGCATGAATAGTTCCAGAAGTAAGTATTGTCACCCAAACCTTCGAAACCCGAACCATTGTTGGCGGCAGACGAAGTGTATTCATAGAGCTGTTCGCTCAGTCCGTGGAAACTGGGGTTGCAGAGCCAGCCACCCTCGCCCGCCACGAACTCGGGATGATGCGCATACAGGTAGCTGGACAAAGCCGTACCCACCAGGATGATGAACGGATGGAGCAACGCCACTATCGTAGCAATCTTCATTTCACGCGCTTCCACCTTCTTCCCGAGGAATTCCGGGGTACGCCCCACCATCAGTCCGCTGATAAACACGGCTATGATGATGAATGTATAGTAGTTCATCCAGCCCACGCCGACACCGCCAAACCAGGTATTAATCTGCATATTCAACATCTGCATCATGCCGGAGAGCGGCATCGTAGAGTCGTGCATGCCGTTCACCGAACCATTGGAAGTGACTGTCGTCGTGATGCTCCACAAAGCAGTAGCCGCCGCACCCAGCCGGACTTCCTTGCCTTCCATGGCGCCACCGTCTTGTGCAATGCCCAGTTCGTCTATACGCGGATTACCGCCCATCTCCTGATAAACATTGATGCCCACACCCACCAGATAAGCAAAGAGCATCACACCGAAAATGCTATAAGCCAGTTTCTTGCGCCTGGTATAGAAGCCCAGCGCAAAAACCATTGCCATCGGGATGATAAGGATAGACCAGCACTCGGCTATATCAGTCAGATAAGTAGGGTTCTCCAACGGATGCGAAGAGTTGACGCCAAAGTATCCGCCGCCGTTCGTACCCAGTTGTTTGATAGGGATAATGGCTGCCGCAGGGCCTTGCGAAACCATCTGTTCCTGCCCTTCGAGCGTCGTCACCTGCATCTTGCCGTCAAAGCCCATCGGAGTGCCTTGCACAATAAGGATGAAACCTACAATCAGCGAAAGCGGCAACAGGATACGTGTACAGCTCAGAACCAGGAAGTTCCAGAAGTTACCGATCGTCTTTGTAGTCTTGACCGAGATAGACTTCATGATACCTGCCATACAAGCCATACCGGTAGCTGCCGTAATAAACTGGAACAGCATGATGACGAACAGCTGCGTAAAGTACGTCAGACCGCTTTCGCCCGAATAGTGCTGCAAGTTACAGTTCACCATAAAGCTGATACAAGTATTGAAAGCCTGGTCGGGCGATTGCGGCCCGTTACCGTCCGGATTCAAGGGCAGCCACCCCTGGGAAACCAGCAATACCATGCCCCACACAAACCAGAAAGCATTCAAGATGAGAAGCGCTTTCAGGAATTGCTTCCAGTTCATTTCCTCGTCGGGCTTGATGCCGCCCACTTTAAATATCAGTCTCTCGATCGGCTTCATGAAGTCCGACCATGTTTTTTCTCCTTTATATACCCTGGCAATGTACTTTCCCAGCGGATAAGCTATCACCACCATCAGGAGAATCTGTAGGATTACACCTAAAATTTCTGTATTCATTTCCATCAACGTTTAAAACTTTTCGGGCTTTACGAGCACATATATCAAATACCCGAATACCGCAATACCTAATACAAATAAAGCTGTGTACATAATCTCTCTCTCCTTCCTTAAATCTTTTCAAACCGAATGATACTGTTATTCCCATGTTCTTTTACCTTTAAAAATGTTACTAATTATTTTGTCTGCCTTATGTATACGAAATGCGTGCCAAGAGGGAGAAGATGGAGATATATCACTAATTAACAGCGGCATAGAATCATCGCGGGTATAAAAAGGAATAGGTTGTACCCTTTCAAAATGAAAAGGTGCAACCTATTTCGGTATGCCATCGAATGGAAGGACAAGCCTCTTGTTATAAGAATTAGTTAGTTCCCTCCTATCAGAACATCTCCTCGCTATAACAGAAGTTTCCTTCCGCACCCGTCTAAACTTAGAATAAAGGCTTTATTCTTAAAAATAAAGGTTTAATTCCTAAGAATAAAGGTTTGATTCTTACAAATAAAAGCTTTATTCTAAGTTTAGACGGGCACAAAAAGAGGTTTCCATAGCCTGAAAAGGAGGTTCCATCAGGCACGGAAAAAAGTTCTCATCACAAGTCTTACTTGTGATGAGAGTTTCGTAAGTAATTTGAATCAGTTAGATTTTATATTCTTCAATCTTCCGGTAGAGTGTCGTCAGTCCGATCTTTAGCAAACGGGCAGCTTCCGTCTTATTCCCTTTCGTGTATTCCAGCACGCGGGCTATGTGGCGGCGTTCCATGGCGGAGAGTTCAAAACTGCCGGGTGCGCCTTCGTCCGACTGCTCGTAGTGCGAGTGCTGTATTTCCAGCGGCAGGTCGGCCACATCCAGCCGTTCACCCTCACAGACGATGAGGCTGCGCTCTATCACATTGCGCAGTTCGCGGATATTGCCTTTCCAGGGTTGCTGTTCGAGTGTGGCAAAGAATTCGGGAGTCGTTTCGGTGGTAATGGGGCGCGACAGTTGAGCGGAGAAGTTGGCTATGAAAGCCTTTGCCAGCAGGCGTATATCCCCCACACGTTCGCGTAGCGGCGGCAATTGTATCTGAAAGACGCTGAGGCGATAGAACAAATCTTCGCGGAAGCGGCCGGCAGCAATTTCTTCGGGCAGGTTGCGGTTGGTAGCGGCGACGATGCGCACATGGACGCGGGTGGGCTTGGTGTCGCCTATCTTGATGTACTCGCCGGTTTCGAGGATACGCAGCAGCTTGGCTTGCAGTTCAAAAGCCATCTCGCCTATTTCGTCGAGGAAGATGGTACCGTTGTTGGCTTCTTCGAACAAGCCCTTCTTGTCCTTCAAGGCGCCGGTAAAGGAGCCGGCTTTATGGCCGAACATCTCGCTCTCCAGCAATTCCTTGCTGAAAGAGGAGCAGTTCACGGCTACGAAACTCTGCCGGGCACGCTTGCTGCCGTAGTGGATGGCTTGGGCAAAGACTTCCTTGCCCGTACCCGTCTCGCCGGTCAGCAGCACAGGGACATCGGTAGAAGATACTTTCCGAGCCAGTTGCACGGCATTCTTCAAGGCTTTGGACTCGCCCAGGATGGAGTCGAACGAATAGGCCTGCCCCACTTTCTTCTCCAACTTCTCCAGGCGGACGTTCATGCGCGCCTTCTCCACGGCACGGCTTATCAGGGGTATAATCTTATTGTTGTCGTCGCCCTTGGTGATGTAGTCGAACGCACCGTTCTTGATGGCCTGCACCCCGTCGGGGATATTGCCGTGCGCCGTCAGCAGGATGACTTCCACATTGGGAGCCGCCTTCTTGATGGACAGCACCAGGTCTACCCCGTTCCCGTCGGGAAGGAATACATCACACAAAGCTACATCGGGGTTTTGGAGTTCCAGCTGCTTCAAGGCAGCCTTGCAATCCCCTGCCTGACAAACTTCATAACCTTCCAACTCCATCATACGTGCCAAGAGGGTACGGATTTGCACCTCGTCATCAACGATCAGAATCTTACTCATAAGTAGAATATTTAAAAAGAGTTTAGTATCAAACAGGGGACTGCAAATATAAAGCTTTTCCCCGAAACGCACGGCACATCTTTTGAACTTTTATAACAAGGAAGGTGAACATCAGGATCCATCCGAGGCAAAAAATCCCCGTATAATAAGGTTGAGAGGGGGTGATGCAGGCGGATGCTCCGAACAGTTCCTTTTCATTTTGGAAAGGAACATCCTGAAACGAAAGGCTTAAAGGGAATTCCCGATAAGCCCCGAACAAGAAATAACTTAAAAAGAAACAAGAAATGAAAGTTTGTAAATTCGGCGGAACTTCCGTCGGTACTGTAGAGAGAATGAAACATGTGGCAACACTCATGGCAAACGATACCCCCAAAATCGTAGTACTATCGGCAACAGCAGGCACCACGAACCATCTGGAAGAGATTGCCGCCAGCCTGTTCGACCGCAATATAGAGCAAGCCCACGGCCGCATCACCCGGCTGGAATTCCAGTTCATCGACTTCGCCAACGAACTGCTGACGGACGACGGCATCAAGCAAAAGGCCATCGATTACATCCTCGAACGCTTCCAGCAGCTCTGGAAGTTCACCAAGGGTTCCTTTACCTCTGCCGAAGAAAAAGAGGTGCTGGCACAAGGCGAACTTATCAGCACCGCCCTGATGCACTTCTACCTCTGCGAGCAGCATGTACCCAACGTCCTGCTCTGCGCCTTCGACTTCATGCGCACCGGCCCGGACAACGAACCCGACCAGGAATACATCGAACAGAAACTCCGGGAACAGCTTGCCCTATACCCCGACGACCACCTCTTCATCACCCAGGGTTTCATCTGCAAGAACGCCTACAACGAGACGGACAACCTGAAACGGGGTGGCAGCGATTACAGCGCCTCGCTCATCGGTACCGCCATCTATGCCGAAGAGATACAGATATGGACAGACATCGACGGCATGCACAACAACGACCCGCGTGAAGTATCGGGCACCAAACCGGTGAAACGGCTCAGCTTCAACGAGGCCGAGCAACTGGCCTTCTACGGTGCCAAGATACTGCATCCGTTCTGCATCGCCCCGGCGCGGCTGAAGAACATCCCCGTCCGCCTGCTCAACTCCATGGAACCGACAGCAGAGGGCACGCTGATATCCAACTCACAGGACGACGGCATCATCAAGGCCATAGCTGCCAAAGACAAAATCTTCCATGTCAGGTTTGAGTCGAACCATAGCCTGTGTCCTTATCTGTTTATCAGCAAGATTTTCGACACACTGGCCAAATATCGCACACCCATCTGCCTGCTGGTTTCTTCCAACCTGGACGTATCGGTGGCAATAGACGACAGCAGCCGTCTGGCAAACATCATTTCCGAGATGAACCGCTTTGCCAAAGTGCTGGTAGAAGATCGCATGACGATTGTCTCGGTAGTGGGAAACATGCAGTGGGAATACGCCGGGGTCGAAGCGAAAATCATAGAAGTGCTCAAAGATATTCCGCTGCGAATGATTTCTTACGGGAGCAGCAACCATGACGTGGCGTTCGTTATCAAGACCGACGACAAAAAAAGGGCTTTGCAAGCCCTTAATGATAAGTTATTCCAGCCGGAATATACGGAATCTTACTAAAAGAAGTTGTTCCGTATCTCCTTGGCAATGTAACGCCCCATCAGCACCTGGCCTTCTTTGTCGGGGTGCAGGCCATCGCGCAGGTAGCGGCCGCGGCCGGAAGGGACTTCAAACTTTTCGGTGATGCCGCTGTTGGAGTAACAATCTATCAGTTGCACGGAGAGGGCCTGGCAGAGTTGGCGCAGGATGGCAATCTTTTGCAGGTTCAAGGCGTTATGCTCCGGGCTGCCTGTCTGAATGGGGGTACAGACGAATACACGGCAGTGGGGATAGCGCTCTATAATCGTTTGGATAGCCCAGCGGGCACCGCCCGCCATGGTGGTGACGTCGACCTCGTCCAGCGTCTTTCCACGCAAGGCTTCTTCGGCACTGCCCAGGTTGCGGTCGTTGGTACCCATGGAGAACACAAAGACATCGGGCGCAGGATAGGCGCCGCTTTCTACCTGGGAGATGAACTGCTGGATGTGAACCTTCGACACGTTGTTGTGGCGCTTCTGTATCTCCATCTTGTCATCCGTAGGTTGCCAGCCGTCGGAGATGCCGGAGAAGCCGGGACTGCCATAGTCCTGCGTATCGGCATAGCACGCCCAGGTGGCAGAGCCTACCGCTACATTGTGGTGCGTGGCAAAGCCGAGCGCGTCAGTCACCGCCCGCGACCATTGTTCACCCGCCGTGATGCTATTGCCATCACATCCGAAATTCATCTTGCTGAAGTCCGGATAAAGGGATTGCGCCTGCAGCGCAATCCCAACCCAAATAAAAAATAAAAAACTACCTAACCTAATCATCAGACTAACACTTATGAAAAACGTTCTATAATCTCCATACACATACGCCCGTTATGATACGGGCATTTCCAGAAGCCGGCTTTGTCGTCGGCAGTATTCACCGTTCCGTCGGCGCGGACGCTCCAATGCCACTCGCCGCAGTGGCAGTCTATCAGATGTTGCTTGATAAACTCCCAGCAGTGGAACGCCTTCTGCAAGGCTACTTCGTCGTCGAAGTGCTGGTACAGATTGACGTGGCCGACTACGTTCTCGGCTTGCACCCACCAATGGCGGTCGGTATCGGTACGGTCTTTATCGAGGAAGGTCTCGTAAATCATGCTGCCTTCGGCAGGCACCAGGCCTTCGTCGGCAGCGGCTGCAATGTATTCTACCAGAGGCTCTACTTTTTCCAGAAGGACAGGATCGCCCAGTACCAGCGCGGCTTCATGAATCAGCCAGGAAGCCTCGATATCGTGTCCGTAGGAAACGATGCGGTATTTGCTTACCCAGTCGTCGTTGAAGAAGAGCTCCAGATGGCCGGTGTTGATGTTCAGAATACGGTCGATGAAGAGCTGTATCAGGTTGCGGAGTTGTTGCTCCAGGCGGGCGTCCTTCCATACACGGTAGAGGTTGGTATAAGGCTCCAGGATGTGCAGATGGGTGTTCATGGTCTTGCGCTCATTCTCGTCCTTGGCGCTGAGGCGCATGTCGGCCATCTCTCCCCACTGGCGGGTGAGGGCTTCGCAATAACCGTTCTTCCGGGGGTCGAAGCTATGTGCCTCGATGCTCTCGAAGAGACGAACCGCATAAACCAGGGCTTCTTCATCACCGGTGGCACGATGGTATTCGCTCAGTCCGTAGATGGCAAAGCCGAGGGCATAAATCTGCTTCTTCGTATCGAGGGGCTGCCCTTTGCAGTCGAGCGACCAGTAGATGCCACCGAATTCGTGGTCGTAGAAACGGTCGATGAGGTAACGCTTGGCACGCGTGGCGGTAGCGAGGTATTCTTCCTGCTTCAAGAGGCGATAGGCAGATGAGAATGTCCACAGGATACGGGCATTCAGGATAGCGCCCTTCTCTGCTTCGGGCATTAACTGTTCCTGCCCGGTGATGCGGCCATAGAAGCCACCGTTCACCTCGTCTGTCATCTTCGTCATCCAGTACGGAAGGATATTGCTCACCAATTCCTCTTGCACCTCCTGCTTTAGTTTCTTGACATCCATAGTGTTCTATTGTTGAATGTTTCGTACCGATTTAAGTTTCTCATTTATTACCAGCATCCGGTCTTTGGTCAGCGGATAGAAGTAAACTACCCCTATTGCGAGTACGGCCACGGCAGCCGGAATCCAACTCATCAGCAGGTTCAGCCCCGTAAGGGCCTCCGCCGTCTGTACCGCACCTTCCGCGGTGTTATAGCCGAATGCCGCAAGGATCCACATCACCGCCGCACCTCCGAAGGCACCGCCAAACTTCTGCGCCATAGACGAGGACGAGAAGATGAGTCCCGTAGATGCCGAACCATTCTTCAGTTCCGCATAGTCCGAAACATCGGCATACATGCTCCATACCAGCGGCGACACGATGCCCGTACAGATGCTGATAACCACCTGCATCAGCAGCATCAGCCAAAAGCCCACCGGAGTGCAAGGCAGGTAGAAGAAGAGAATGCTCAGTCCCGCCAGCGCCGCCATGGTCAGGATGTACGTTGATTTCTTGCCAAAGGCGCGGGAAAGGGGGACTGTCAGCACCACACCCACCATATTGCAAACTTCGCCCACGCCCAGAAACAGTCCGGCATAAAAGAGGAAGACAGGCAAATCGCCCAGGTTCAGGAAGACATTGTCTCCGATATAATCTTTGAAGAAATAAGCAGCCGTAGCGCCACGAACCGTATTGAACAGGTTGCAGCAAAGCGCCGCACCTATCAGCAGCCACCACGGCACATTGGCAACCAGCGCTTTGAAGTCCTTTCCGATGGAAACGGTAGATACGCTCTTCACATACTCACGCGTCATGCCGAAGCACAACAGGAAGATGACCAGGCACAGGAAAGCAATCACTATCATCGAATACTGCCAACTTGTGCTTGCCGAACCGGTCATCTCACGGAACCAGTTGCACAGCGGCTCCCATGTAAAGAGCGCCACAAAGCTACCGGCGTAGGCAAAGAACATACGATAGGACGAGAACACCGTCTTTGTATCCGAATCATCGGTCATCACTCCCAGCATGGCGCCGTATGGCACATTAATGGCTGTGTAGACCGTCATCATCATAATATAGGTAACGTATGCCCAAACCAGCTTGCCGGTCGGCCCAAAGTCGGGAGTTGTGAACAGCAGCACTCCGCAGACGGAGAATGGCAGGGCTATCCACAGCAAGTAAGGGCGGTATTTGCCCCAGCGTGTTTGCGTGCGGTCGGCAATAATGCCCATCATCGGGTCGGAAACGGCATCCCAGATGCGCGTCACCAACAGCAAGATTCCGGTGTCGGCCAGGCTCAGGCCATAAATATTCGAGTAGAATATAGGCAGATAGTAAGAGAATATCTTCCAGAACATAGAGGAAGACATATCCCCGAAACCATAACCTATCTTTTCTTTTAGTGTTGCCATGAATTGTTTTAGTTTATGTATTATGAATCAGTTTCAGATTCTTATCTATCAACTTTTTCAACGTCTCTACGGAAGCGGATGAGCGCAAACCGTCGGCAGGCGTATTCAGGCAGTAATCCACCAACTTGTCTACGGTCGAAGTAGCCACGTGCATCCGTGTGTCCGAAGAAGCATAGTAGATGAACACCGTGCCGTCCTCGTCCGCAATCCAACCGTTGGTGAAAAGCACATTGCTTACATCCCCCACCCGCTCTTCACCCTGAGGCACCATGAAAGCACCGGCAGGAGCGGCAATCAGCTTTGTGGGGTCTTCCAAAGAGGTCATGTACATATAGAGAACATAGCGCAGTCCGGCGGCACAACCGCGAACACCGTGTGCCAGATGTAACCAGCCCTTCGGAGTCTTAATGGGGTGCGGACCCTCGCCATTCTTCACTTCCTTGATGGTATGGTAATAGCGTTGGTCGATAATCGTCTCTTCCTTTACTTCGGCATGCGTCATGTCGTCTACCAGTGCCCAACCGATACCACCACCACTTCCGGCATCAATAAAACCATCCTGCGGACGAGTATAGAGAGCATATTTACCATCAACAAACTCAGGATGCAGAACAACGTTGCGTTGCTGACTCCTGGTCTTCAGGTCAGGTAGGCGTTCCCAGTTCTTCAGGTCTTTGGTACGGGCAATAGCAGCTGTAGCCGTGGCGGACGACAAGTCACCGGCAGGTGCGCTGTCATCATGCCGCTCGGCACAGAAGATGCCGTAAATCCAACCGTCTTCGTGGGCGGTGAGGCGCATGTCGTAGATGTTCGTTGCAGGAATCACGTCTTCGGGCATCGTCACCGGATAATCCCAGAAACGGAAGTTGTCGATGCCATTGGGACTCTCTGCCACAGCAAAAAACGACTTGCGGTCGGCTCCCTCCACACGCACCATCAGCAGGTACTTTCCATTCCACTTGATAGCACCGGAGTTCATCGTTGCATTCATGCCGATGCGTTCCATCAGGTAAGGATTGGTCTTTTCGTCTAAATCATATCTCCAGAATACGGGGGTATGGGCGGCCGTCACTACCGGATATTTATAACGTGTAAAGATGCCGTTTCCACCCTCTACAGCTACATTTTTTCTCGTAATCAACTCTTCATGTTCCTGAAAAAGTCTTTCTACCTTCTCTTTAAAAGTCTTCATGTACATTATGTTTGTTATTATTGGTATAAGTCCGCTTTTGTGAATGCGAACAATGTCTTCAGGCACAAAGATAGCCGATTACGCCAAGCAATAATGATACAATTTTATCCCTTTACTGTATTAAAAAACAATTCCCAGCCGATGCAGTTGAAAAAGTCTCTACACGGAGTTTTTTCAAAGAAGCAAATTGTGCTTCCACCACGTGTTCGCACTTTGATGTCCGAAATGCGTGTCTTTGATAAATATATGTCCTATATTTGGGGTGAAGAAATTCATTGGAACACGAAAAGTGTAGCAATAATCAGAGAATCAGAAAATAAGAGAGGGAGGGGGAAGTGCCCATAAACAAAGGAGGGCATGCCAAACGACACACCCTCTCATGCAAAGAATAGAGAGTCTTACTTTTTAGTTTGCACTTTCAACTTCCCTTTCATAGCCTCACTGAAGAACTTCAGTCCTTCCGTAGGTTCATATTTCCAGGATTTGATTTTGCCTCCTCCCCAATCGGGGTCATAGACCCATATACACCAACTAATACCTTTTCCTTCCAGATAACTTATAATCTGATTGCCATAATGATTGCCATTATGGTCGATAAAAGAACCGTTTCTTGAATCGAAACTAAACTCGGTGGCAAATACCGGCCAGGTATTGGCAGCGAAACCATAGTTTTCTTCCCAAGTGGCAGCCCAAGGCTCCGGACTCTTGTTTGCATAAGGATGCACAGAATAAGCAATACCGGTTGCATTGATAGGCTCGTTATGCAACGGCGTGAGATCATAAGCCCAGTCAAATCCGCCTACGATAGGAATCGTTTCCTTATCGGAATAACGAATGACCGTAATCATACTTTCTACCAACTTCTTCCAGTCCGACCAGGAGCAAACTCCCAATTGTCCGCGGTAGGTAGTCGGTTCATTAAACAATTCATAGAACGCCACCGTATTGTTGCCGGCAAAACGCTTGGCTATCTTTCTCCAAAAATCGAATGTTTCCTGCTTCGTGGTGACATACATCGGATCTTGGAACATTTCCATCTCCAAGTTGCCAATCGTATGCCAGTCAAGCATCACATACATCTTCAAATCGGTACACCAGTCCACCGCTTCATCCAGCATTTTCAAGTAAGCGCCGGGCGTACGTTCGCGCCAAGCCACCGGATGGATGGGAATACGAACGATATTGGCACCCAATGCTTTTACTCTTTCAAAATGCGCTCTGTTCCAATAGCCTTGTCTTTCTACTTTGTCCGGATCCGATATGGCAATGCCCCGAAACAGTATCGTGTTACCATCAGCAGTAACAAAGTGATTGCCTTCTACTTTTACAAGCTGCATTTCTTTCGCCTTGGGGCTAGGCTGATGCCGATCCCATTGGTCTACATACCATGGAACGGCATCTTGTGCCCACATAGCCATCGCTCCTAAAAGAAAGATACATATTGCAACAATCTTTTCTTTCATTCTTTTCTTCTTTAGGAATTAAATCCGGATATGGTCAACGACGGCTTTTCGCCATACGTATCAGCATCATAGAGCTTCATTCTAACTTCCTTCTCTTCCCCGGGCATCAATGAGAAATAGTTGTCGGAGTAGAACACCGGAAGCAACATCTTGCCGGACGTTCCGCCTACCACTTTCAAGCGGAGCATCAATGCAGGTGTCTTAGTATCATTCTTCACTTTGGCCGTCATGTGCCATTCATTACCCACTAGCTCTACGGCAACATCTTTGCTAATCGATACCTTCGGAAGCTGAAGCAAGGACTGATAGTTTCCTTCTTCTTTACCTCTCCAATAGAAGTTCTCGGAAAGCAATTCACCTTTGGCATCCGTCAAAGCCAGTTTGATAAAAAATGTAGCGGATAAAGTCTCGGGTAATTCAAGCGGGAAGCAAGCCACCGTTTGATCTTCATCTATATCCAATGTAATCTCTTTTTGCCATTGCACGGTTCCATCTTGATTGACAAGAGAGGCTTTGGCCGTCAGACCCGAGCGGTCGTATGCATGGTAGTTAACCACTTCCACGTCGTCGCGCAATGGGTTCCATTGGATATGAATAGGCTCGGAGGCTTTCTTGCATCCAAAGTAAGCCGCAGTCGGGTCAAAGTAATAGTCATACGTCTGCCATACCATGGAAGGCCATGCCGGATGACTCATCCACAACAGCATGCCACGACGATGCTCGCTTCTTCCTTCGAAAATGGCACGATAACCGTCATAGTTAATCCACTGTGCCCATTCGGAGAATTGTTTTGCATCCTTCGGCCGGCCGAACGCCTTTTCTATCATTTCATTGAAACTTGCAGCAGCCTGTGCGGACGAACCGATTGTACCCAGCGTATAGTCATGGAGGCCGTAAACAGCGTTAGGCGTTTCCAAGGTATTCACCGGTTCAATCTTATCCGGGCCGAAGGCCATCAACATACTTTCATAGTTCATCACATTAGGCATACCACGCTCGCTATGGAACTTATCATGTCCATAAGACTGGAAGTAAGACTTCTGAGGCAATGCTCTGTACGGGCCGCCACCACTTACCACTCCCATTGCGGAGTTTGAGATGTAGTACAATCCCGGATGTTCACGAGGAACCAACGCACGCAAATAGTCATCAATCTCGGGAGGCGGATTGCCTTCATTGCGTCCCACATAGATACCTATAGACGGATGGTTGCGGATGCGTTTCACGTAATCGTCGGCAGTTGTGTTGAACATATCCACATAGTAAGGATTGGGACCGTCCACCGGATTGGCAAGCCAGAAGTCCTGCCAAACCATTACACCATGTCTGTCGCACGCTTCATAGAATTCTTCATCACCAATCTGCCCTACCCAGTTTCTGATCATGGTAAAGTTCATATCAGCATGATAGGCAACGGCGATGTCATACTCACGTCCGCGATAGTTCAGATTCGATTCACCAAATCCCCAGTTACCACCGAAACCGACGAAGCGCCTACCATTGATGTATATACTCAACCGTCGCGATTCGCTTTGTCCGAATGAGCCGAAGGCCATTCCGCCGCTCGGTTTGTACCCATCTTCATCAAAAGTCATCTGGCGTACACCCGACTTAAATGCGGTCTTATCCATCACCTTACCATCGGCTTCAAAGCTGAAGCTGACGTCATAAAGGTTCGGTTCTCCATAACCCTTAGGCCACCACAACTTCGGATTTTCCAAGTGAAGGGCCGGTATTTTAGAGGCATCGAGTTCGACCAAGCGTTCTTCCCCAGCCTTCAAAGTGATGGGCTGTTCAAAGCCGGCTTCGCCGTATGCACCTTTCAGTACGCCTTGCACTTCGCTCACGGAGTGGTTCTTCAAAGTCACTTCTACAAATACATTGGCCGAAGTCGTATCGGGCAACGGAAGTTCCGTGCGCACAAAGGGATCTTCAATCGTGACAGCACCATTGTAGGTCAAGAATACATCATTCCAGATACCGATATCACGTCCGCGAATCGTAGGAATCCAGTCCCAGCCGATTGTGGCATGGAAAGTAGGATTATCCGCACCGGGGAAACCACCGTTCTGATCGGTACTATAAGCCGTCTGTTCTTTGATGGCACCCGGATGGGCGTTCTTGATAATCTGTACGGCAATCACATTCTTGCCTTTCACGATTTGTTTCGATACATCGAACTTGCCGCGCATGAATGCACCGTCAATTTTCCCTACCTTTTGTCCGTTCAAGAACACATTGGCTTTCCAGTTGATACCGTCGAAATTCAAGAACACATAGTCTATAGGATCCGCTACCGTAAACTCGTTCCGGTACCAGAAATCGGACAAGAAGAACGATTCGGAAATCTGTTGCTGATTATCGGCAAAGTTAGGGTCGGGCAAAGCACCGATATTCATATAACTCGTCAATACGGTTCCGGGAACTGTGGCCAGTATCCAACCCTCATCTTTATAGTCAGGCTTGGAGATAGCTTCGCCGGCACCCGCTACCAACGATGCACGTTGCAGTTTCCAGTTTCCACCACTCAAGTACTGCCGGTTGTCGGCTTTGGCCGGCGACTGTTTGGGACGTGCCACCAATCCGCCTTTACCGTACACTTCCATCTCGCTCAGTTCATAAGGCTTTCTCGATTCCGACTCGGTCAACAACAGACGGACATAACGGCTCTTCACCGCTTTATCGAGTTCTATAACGTCCACCTTGTCACTGCCTCCGGGCAGGGAAGCTACCCGGGTCCAGGTGTGTGCATCGTCAGAGGACTGCACTTCACCCTTCACAGCCTTATTAATCCAATAGAGATTAATCTTATCATACTTTGCAGGCGCACCCAAGTCTACATACACCCATTCTTCACCGGCGGAAGCGCTTCTCCACGCACTGTTGAAGAATGTAGAAGGAAGCATGGTCAACAGATTGCCATTCTTATAGAAATCCAATGTATTGAAAGCCCAATCCTTGGCGGCAGGCATCTTAAACACAAATTTATAAGACTTATAATTCTTCGGATTCTTCAGCGACACTTCATAAGTAAGAGGACGCCCTACGCGTCTGTTGCCGAATGACATAGCGGGAGGTTCTTCAACGGCCGGCTTATAATCGTATTTAAAGACTACAGGCGAGGCATTCGGTTCGGATTTTACAGGTACACGCGCACCTCTTCCACCCATCGTCGGAAGTTCCTTCCCCAAATATCCGCTGCCTTTGGCGGCATCCAGCTCTTCCCATTCCACGCCGTCCACAGATGCATAGACAGCCATTTCGTAGCCTCGCGGTTTCTGCTCGTCAATGGTCACATCACCAATCAGTACCATCTTATCGGGAGCGGCGTTCATGTTATTGAAGTCGAATTGCAGATAAATGTCATCGCCTTCAATGACATACTTCGAGTCGGGTTTACCATCAAGAAGCCATTCACGTTCGTTCTTCTTTAGATGACCGTTCTGCGTGGATACGTCGATAGTAGCCGGCTCTTCGTTACTGATTATACCGTCCGTCACCAACTGTGCCGTAAGGTTATAATCATAGCCCGACGAATGATAGGCAGCCCTAAGAGCCGCCACATTCCGATAGGTATCATTATCCTCCACCAACTCCGGCGCGAATGTTTCGTCCGGATTTCCGGGATAAATACCTATGCCGCGCGAATATTTATCGAGCGGCATTTCACCACACCCGGCCAGTAAAAGACCGGATGTGATGAATACTATGTTTTTTATTGCTTTCGGGTGCATACGGACTTATTTAATATTCTGAATATCTTTTAAGAACAAGTACCGCTTATTACCTTTCATTATCTTCAGCAAGTCTTCATGCTTCGGTTGCTTCATTCTTGTTTCATAAGCAGCACGGGCATCGGCAGGCATTTGTGCAAGCTGTGCAGGAGTCAGAGGAACGAAACGCCGCTTTCCACCACGCGGAGGAGCATTTCTCCATGTCAACACGTAGGTAGAGTTATATTTCTCCAGAATCTTCTGCAAATCGGCACTAATCGGACCGCATTCGCTCAAAGCATGCAGCTTGTGCTTTTGTTCGGCAAGTTGTGTGGTGAACTGCAATGCATTGTTCACGTCCTTGTTGAACTGTTCGCCCTGACCATACCAGTCGATACACAGCATATCGATGTAGTCGTCACCAGGATATCCTTGCAGGAATTCTTCAGCAGAGTACACCTTATCCGTATTATATGCATAAAGAATGTTGTGCAAGCCTTTGGAACGCAGGAAGTCTACGGTATATCGCCACAATTCGGCATATTCTTCATCATAGCAACGCTCTCTGCCCCACCAGAAGAAGGTACCCGAGTGTTCGTGATAAGGACGGAAAATAAATGGAATCAACTTACCTTCATCATCACGCCAAGTCAGGAAGTTCTTAGCCAGACGTTCCAGCCATGTGTTGAACATTGCATGGTTGCATCCTCCCGGCAATATGCTTTTCACTGCATTAAAGTCGCGTGCAGAAAGCATATTTACTTCCCAAGCGGAACCGGCACCGTTAGGTTCCTTTATGCCCGGCCATTGTGAAGTAATAGGGTTTACGCAGTGCCAGCTGATGGTGATAACACCATTCTTCTTGTGGAACCAACGCAGTCTTTCGGTGATGTTGGCAAAAGCTACCGAATCGAGGCTCAGTTTACCTCCCAACTCCAATTCGCCCAATTCGAATCCGACAACGGCAGGATAGTCGCCCACCGCTTCTTTCGTATCGGAGCGATCGGGTTCGTACCACCAAGTATGTCCTGTTACCAAGTCATCTTGGTGACCGTACATGATTCCTTTTGACTTGATTTTCAGCAACCGGGCAAAAAGCTCCTTGGCTTCCGGAGTTGCGTTTGGATCGGCAGGCTGCCACGACTGTGCTGATAAGCTAACGGTAAATAATGCTAAAAGCAGAAAACTAATGCTCTTTTTCATGTTAATATCATTTATAGTTATTAAAATTAATTCTTTATAGGAGTAAATTTGCTCTCATAGGTATACTTACGATTATGCAAGTTGGTCACAATAATATCCAGAGCGTCGATCGATGAAAAGCTGGGAGTAATCACCACGATACTTGTAGCCGTCTGAGACACAATTTCGCAAATCTCCGTGCCGATGGTGATACCCGTGCTCGATACAAGGTCCGTACCCAAGTTTTCTCCCTGGATAGTGATGTGGGTACCCGGTGTCGCTTGAAGCGGAGACACACTTGTTATGGTAGACACCTTCCAAGGGATATCATAATCCTTAGAGAAGTCGAAGTCATCGTCACCGCATCCGCTCAAGAATGCCGTTGCAGCAACCATCATGATACATATCAGATATTTTATTGTTTTCATACGTAATAAGTCTATAGTTAATTGTTTTGATTAGGATATATATTCCAATAAGTGATTTCCGTATCAGGAATAGCCATCAGAGGAAGGTAACGTTCGCCACCGCCGGGGCCCGGCACACTTACCTTGGTACAATAACGTTGGATATTGGCTCCGATATCTGGAATACGAATTTCCAGTTCAGCATTATTGTTGGTATTGATCGGACCTGCACCGCCTATACGAGCCTCGTCTTTCACTCTGCTCAAAGTACTGAGCAAACGACCGGTACGAATCAAGTCGAAGGTACGCAAGTTCTCCATTGCCAACTCCAAGCGACGTTCGTGCCAGATGGCTTCGAGCAATGCCTGACCGGTAACAGTGTTGTCCAGATCGGGGATATTCGGTGTAGTACTCGGATAAGTGTATGCTCTAGGGTCTCCAAGCATATATCCTTGGCAGTACGAAGATTCACGTGCACGTTTGCGTACTTCATTCACCCGTTGTCTTGCTTCGTCTTCTTTTTGCAGATAGTATGCAGCTTCCGCATGCATCAGCAATACATCGGCATAGCGTATGACGAACATCGCTTTTGTAGTACCATACAACAATGCGTCTCGTCCACTTTCGCCACCATAAGTCGCTGTTTTTCTGCTATAATAGTTAGTCATCATCTGGCCGGTTCTATCGGGAAATGGCGAAGGAACGCCGTACAAAATACCATTATTATAGCCCATACCATAAACAGTATTACTTAAGCGCGGGTCGGTTTTATCAAAAGCATCCACCAAGTCTTGGGTCGGTTGATTGAATCCCCAACCGGAACCGAATCCTCTATTACCTTCGAAGAACCAAGGTAATACCATACCGGAGTTCTGCGAGCCGTCCTTACCTGTATATTCGAACAGCGATTCTCTGCGATAATCGGCATCCGTAACCTCTTCGAACAAGGTAGCATAGTTGGGCAACAAGCGATAGCTGTTGGAAGAAATAATGGTGCTTGTCACATTATATAAATCTTGCCAAGTACTGGAACATTCCGGGTCGGTGCCGAGACGATACAATATAACACGAGCTAGCATACCGCGTGCAGATCCTTTGGAAGCACGTCCCAAATCGCTCGGAGTGTAGTCTTCTCTGTTGGGTAGCAAATCTTCGGCTTCCTTCAGTTCGTCGATAATAAACTGCATCGTTTCCGTATAAGAAGAACGGGGAACGTTACCGAAATCGGAAGCAACAACCGAGGAACGGAAGATAGGCATACCGCCAAAATGCTGCAACAAGTAGAAATAATAGTAAGCACGGAAGAAGTGTGCTTCGCCCAGCATACGCTTCTTTACATTCGGATCGAAGTTGGCATCGGTCACGTTGTCTATGACAAAGTTGGCACGCGAAATGCCCCAGAATCCATGTATGTAGAAGAACTTGTTAACGGCAAGCGAGGTCGTGAGTTGATACATCGTAAGCTGCGTCAATCCATTGGGGTTATCGGCCGGCTGGCTGCCTTTCTCTGAATCATCGGACATCATACTTCCGAAATAAGAATCGAAGTGATTGTCCACCCAGTCACCGTCGGGACCGCTACCTCTACAGAACGAGAGCATGTTATACATTCCGATAACAGCCAGTTCCGCATTTTCTTGCTCTTGCATGAATACAACACTCGACTCTTGTCCTTGCGGCTCGACTTTGTTTAGAAAATCATTGCATCCGATGCTGACCAGGGAGGTTAACAACAGGATTGCGATTACATGTGTCTTACTTTTTTTATTGACTTTCATAATGTGATACTTTTTAAGGTTACAGAGATATATTAATACCTAACACAAAGGTACGAGGACGCGGATAGGATGCAAGGTCTACACCATTATTCAACGGGTTGCTGAGATAATCACCCATTTCGGGGTCGAATCCTGTGTACTTCGTAATTACGAACACGTTGTCTATTGAACCATAAACGCGCAAACGGGAGATTCTGAACTTTTGTGTGAAGGCAGCCGGGAGGGTATATCCCACCTGGAGATTCTTCATACGCAGATAAGATCCGTTTTCAACATAGCGGTCGGAGAAACGTCCGTTTTGGTTAGGATCGGAAGCTATCAATCTGGGATATTTATTGGTAGTACCTTCACCATGCCAGCGATTCATCATATCTTTCGACATATTCCATTGGCTGAACTCGGAAGAATACAAGTCCATTACCACCGCATTGGCCAATTCATTGCCAACAGAGGCTTGCATAAACAATGACAAGTCGAAACCTTTATAAGCGGCGGACAAATTAAGACCGAAAGTAGCATCGGGCATACCGCTACCCAAGTAAGTGCGGTCGTCTTGGTTAAGAGGTTCGCCATCATTGGCAGTCTTCAGAAACTTCACGTCACCGGGGGCTGCATTGGGCTGTATCAGTCTGCCGTCCGGGGTCTTGTAGTTGTTAATTTCATCCCAGTTCTGGAAGATACCGCCCGTCTTGTAACCATAGAAATAAGCCATTTCGCGTCCCACTTCCGTACGGGTAAAGCTTTCTTGCTTACGGCCTACGCCTTCGCCATAGAGCGGGTCGGGTGAGCCGAGGTCGCGTACTTCGTTCTTAATGAACGATGCATTGGCAGATACCGAATAAGAGAAGTCTTTTCCAATCTTATCGTTCCAGCGGAGTGTCAATTCCAAACCGTTGTTACGCATCGCTCCTGCATTCGTATTAGAACGTCCCATACCGGCATAGAGCGGAATCGGAGTGCGCAAGATCATGTCTTTGGTATTGCGGACAAAGTAATCGATTGTACCGCTAAGGCGCATACTCAGCAAACCAAAGTCCAAACCGAAGTTCAACTGTTCGGCAGTTTCCCACATCAGGTTAGAATTGGCAAACGTGCGCTGTATTTGTCCTTCCTGTATAACATCCCCTATCACGGCTTTGTTACCCGGGTTCATCAATGAAATGTAGCCGAACTGTGCAGCACTGTTTTCATTACCTACTTGTCCCCAACCGGCACGCAGTTTCAGTTGTTCAAACGGTGTTTTGTCTTTCAAGAAGCTCTCTTCGTGTGCATTCCATCCCAGAGAGAACGACGGGAAGAAACCCCATTTATTGCCGTCGGCAAACTTCGATGTACCGTCATAACGTCCGGTAACGGTCAGCAAGTACTTGGAAGCAAACGTATAGTTCACACGACCGAAGAAAGATGCCATACGCGAGAAAGTGGGCATAGAGTTGGAAGACGTCTTGGAAGAAGCCGTCAGAGAATTGTCTATATACCACATATTAGGATTCTCGGGAACGTCGGAAGCGGAACCGCTCAACGTTGAATATCTGAAATCCTGGACTTCGCTACCGAGTGTGGAGCCTATGGAATGTTGTCCGAACACCTTGTTATACATCAGGTAACCATTCCACAACCATGAAGTGAAATTGTTGCGCGATACGCTCAACGAACTGTTTGAATGGCTTTGGTTCGGAGAAACATACCATACCGGATTATATCTCTTCGATGAGCTATAATTGCCGCGTATACCATATTGTGTACGGAAAGCGAATCCTTTAATGCCTGCAATATCATCCAACTGCAACGTAAAGTTACCGATGAACATATTGTTAGAGCTTTCCGAATATTTATCGGAGCCCAAATAAGCGGAACGTGCAGGATGATAGGCCGGGTCGCTGAACAAGATTTCGCCCCAGTTGTCCGTATAGTTATCCCAAGCCGGAATCATAGGATCGGCACGCATCACGGACGGCCAAATTGAGCCGTAGTAGTTACCGTCGCCGTTTCCACCGCGGCTCTTCCGATGAGAGTAGATGACGTTGATTCCCAATGTAAATCCCAAAGGCAATTTATAAGTATTATTAATACGACCCGTAAGGATATCCATAGCATTGTACTTCAAGATACCTTCTTGTTTTGAATAAGTACCACCCACACTAAAAGTTTGGCGGTCTGTACCTCCCGTAATGTCTACATTGTAGTTCTGAGAATAGCCAGTACGTGAGACCTCATCTTCCCAATTTGTACCTTTGTACTTATTTTCTATTGCGTAGTTGTACATTGCTTCGTCGCGGGCACTCAACGTAACGTTGCTATTAGCGGCAAGTTCTTTCTTCAACGTTGCAAATTCCCAGGCATTTAGCAAGTTTGTATGCTTGGCGGCTGAAGAAATACCGAGGTAAGCCGTAGCGTTGACAGTAGTCTTGGCATTGTATTTACCGCCTTTAGTCTTGATAAGAACAACACCGTTGGCACCACGTGAACCGTAGATGGCCGTTGCAGAAGCATCTTTCAAGATTTCGAGGCTTTCAATGTCCTGAGGAGACAGATAGTCGATATCCGATACCGGAAAACCGTCCACTACATAAAGAGGATCGGAAGAGTTGATTGTTCCGTAACCACGAACACGAATCTTGGTACCCGAACCGGGTGCACCCGAATTACTGGTTACGTCCACACCTGCCACACGACCGGCGATGGCCTGACCGATATCGGTCGTAGAAAGCTGCGTCAGTTCTTCGGTAGTTACTTTACCTACAGAACCGGTCAAGTCCGACTTTCTCACCGTACCGTAACCGACTACCACCACTTCGTCAATCAGCATCACGTCCTCCGCCAGAGTGACATTAATAACAGAACGCTTGTTGATCGCAATCTCCTGAGAAGTATAACCGATAGAAGAGAAAATCAAAGTTCCGTTTTCAGGAACGCTCAAGTGATATTTGCCATCCAAATCGGTAATTGTACCGATAGTTGCTCCTTTCAGCACAACGTTGGAGCCAATAATAGGTTCTTTATTACTGTCGACAACAACCCCCGAAACCGTGATATCTTGGGCGGCAAGTTCTACCGGTATTACTACTAATAATAATAGCAAATACCTCAAAAGATGGAACGAGAATACTTTTTTCCGTTGGATTAGTACATGTTTCATAAAGTATTATTTTTAAGTTAAACAAAATGTGCTTTGATGACGTTAGCAAAAATAGCAACATAAAGAATTGCATCCGTATATTATTTTATCCATTAATGATACTTTTTGATTTTGATTCAAGTTTACCAATATAGAGCAATCAAGGAATCACACAAATATCCGTACATTATAACACAAACCATCTCCATAGACCGCGGAACTCGTCGCAGCCAAGAAAGAGATCGGTCCTTAAACAAACACTAATGCAGGAAAAATGATGATTTAATTAATTCCCAGCTGTTTTCGCAGCCACTTCAACCATTCATCCCATTGCTCCTGATACCAGTAGTGACCGGTTTCCAAGTAAGGATGCAGTTCCTTCGGAGAGGTGATTGAATTATAAGCGGCATACATGGAGGTAGGAGGACAGACACTGTCATTATACCCCCAACTGAACCAGCCGGGTACGTTCAAGTAACGGGCAAAATTGGCCGTATCATAGTAACGAGCGGTTTCGAGTTCTTTCGCACTTGGCGCTTCTTGCTTATTATAGAAATAATGGGGCCATCCGCAGGCACGCTTCTTCGAAAACGCTTCCATGTCGCACATGGCAGGATGAACGGCCGCCAGGCAAGTGACACGCGAATCAAGTGCCGCCGTCATAATGGAGAGTGCGCCTCCTTGACTGGAACCGGTGACGCCCAGCGCCTTGCCGTTATATCGCGGCAGAGAGCAAATAAAATCCACCGCCCGCAAAGCACCTACAATGACACGATTATAATAGAAAGCATCGCGATCGTCTCGGCCGAAGTAATAGTAACCACCCAAGGCTCCGCTTCCCAGATCATTATAAACAGATTGCTCCATCGTCACGGGTATGCCGTGAATACCGACTTCGAGCGTGATCAGCTTTCCCGGAGCCGTATAAGTATCGCCCGTATAAGGACGGACACCTGCACCCGGCACGCGCAGCAAAGCCGGATACCGGCCTTCCTTCTTGGGCACGCTGAGTATTCCGTAGAAACGTCCGCCCCAAGGCTTTGTCCGGAAGCTGACCTGATATACGTTATCAGTTTCCGTACAACGTTCGGGAAGCAATGTCATAAGCGGTTCCAAGGGAGCTTTCCGGGCATCGGCCAAGGTATTCGCCCAGAACTCGCAGAAGTCGGCGGGCAGTTCGGTGACGGGTTGCAGTTGACCGGGATCGTAAGCGGCAGTGGCCGAGCCTTCGTATGTGCGGCCGTCAACGTATGCCTTCACCTTGCAACGGAAGAAGCCGGGCGTTTTCATCACGCCTTGCAACTTCAGCTTGCCGTTTTTCAGCACGATGTCTTTCTTTGTTTCAACAGGATACATTTCAGGGCCCAACTCATAGTCTATCTTTACATCGGGCAAGGGATTCTGAGCATTTATTACCTGAACGACAAACGTACATTTCTCATTCAAACGGTAGGTCCAGTCCGTGTGATCGGGAGATACCACTACGCGGATTTCACTGCCGCGGATTTGTGCAGTTACTGCAAGGGTACACAGCAGACACACTACAAGAGAGAAGAGTTTATTCATGATATCAGATACTTAAGAATTACAGTACCACAAAAATAAGCACTTACAATGAAGAAAACTGATACTATCTTATCTTTTCACTATCTTATCATATCACAATCTTCTTCTTTCTATAATTATCGCGGAATTCTTTCGGCGAACATTCTTTTCTTCGCTTGAACATACGATTGAAGTTGGAGAGGTTATTAAAGCCGCAATCGTAACAAATCTCGGCAATAGTACAGGTAGAGTCGACCAAGAGGCGGGTTGCGAAACCGATACGGATATCGATAATATAGTCCGAAAGCGTCTTGCCCGTGCGCAAGCGGAAGAAGCGGCTGAAAGATACGGGCGTCATCCCCACCATATCGGCCAAAGCGTTCAGGCGGATTTCTTCCTGGTAATGGTCGGCAATATATTTCTGTACTTTCTGCACGCGGCGACTGTCCGAGAATACTTCAATCTTTGCAAAGGAGGAGCTGGAAAGTACCCGGGCATCGTCGTACAACGAAAGCTCATAAAGTATCCGCAGGAAGTTCATTACTGCGTAGAAACCTTGTTCCTCGGAAGCTAACTTGTCGATCCAGTTGTAGACTTTTATAATGGCCTGCATGGGGAAGCACAGCCCGCACTGTGCGCGTTCCAGCATTCGGCGTATGCTGTCGAATTGGTTCTTGTTGACAAAATGCCCGAAGAATAAATCGGGAGAGAACTGAATGGTGATTTCGCGAATATCCTTGGAAGTGCATTCATGCTGTTCCCAGACGTGTTCCAGTTCCTTGCCGGTAATCAAGACCAGATCATAGTCGCCGATCACCTCGGCCGAGTCGCCTACAACACGACGGACACCGGAAGCATGTTCGGTAAAGTTCAGTTCGTATTCGGCGTGGCAGTGGATGGGATAAGTAAATTCCGTCTTACGACGATCGGCAATGTAGAAGCAGTCCCGGTCGGACAACGGGGTAATCTCCCGCATAATGTAGTTTTGGTTTTCCATATTGATTGGCTAAAAAAGTATCAGATGACAAAGGTAGTAATTCTTTCCAAACAGCCAATAAACAGAAGACAATATTTGCCTACGCCCGGAAGATACCTGCCTGTCAGGCAGAACTCCCTGCCCTTTGATGGGTCAGTCCGAAAACCTGGTTGCATAAGGAATGGTACCCTTCTAAACTGTCTCCTTCACTCTGGCATTAAATTCCTTGTTTTTTGAAGTCCTGTTTTTCCCTGACTGGAGAAAAATATTTCCCTGACTGGGAAAAAATATTTTCCTGACTGGGAAAAAATATTTTCCTGACTGGAGAAAAAGATTCCTCCCATTTAACTTCGGGGAATACGGTGTTTAATACTTGCCATTTTTTCATGCGCCAAAGAGAAGCATATATGAGATATTTAGATACTTCTGTAACCGAGTTTTCGGACCGACCCCCTTTGATCTGAAACTCCCTTGCCTATGATAAGAGAAATGTTCAGGCCGGCAGCAAGTAATCATTTAGCCGGTGGCCTACTGCTATTCAGCAGCCAGCAAGCTATAAGTAGCTGCGGGAAGGCCTTCCGACTCCACCGTCAGCGTGGCTTCGCCTGCCTCTCCGGTACTTTGCAACAGAACTTGGGCAAGACCGTTGAAGGCTTTCACCCGATAGGTGCGGGCGTTGGCATCGGCGGGACGCTCCGTATCGCGATAGGCAGGATCGCCGTTGCCTACACCGAGAATGCGAACGGGGCCGGTGACGGTCAACGTCAATTCATTGCAAGCGGTGGGAACGAAGCGTTTCTTCTTATCCTGAAGTTCGACGCGGACAACGGATACGTCGCGGTTATCGGCTTGGATAGTGGTGCGGTCGGCAGAAAGCAGAAGGCGTGCGGGAGCACCGGTCGTTTCCAGGCTACGGGTGAGAAGCCGCTTGCCGTTCTTGTAACCGGTGGCCTTTACCGTGCCGGGCCGATAAACCGCCTGCCAGGAGAGGTGGCCGTTCTTCGGCATAGGCTTGCGGCCCAGGTTCTTGCCATTGACGGATAGTTCCACTTCATCGCAGTTGCTATATACCCAAAGGTCGATATTCTCGCCTTCGTGACCTGCCAGATTCCAGTGGGGAAGAATGTGGAGCACAGGCTCGTCCGTCCACCAGGACTTCAGGTAGTAGGCTTCGTCCTTGAAGAAGCCACAGTAATCGAGGATGCCGAATTGCGAACCGGTGGCGGGGAAGCCCAGCGGATTGGGTTCACCGCGGTAGTCGAAGCCGGTCCAGTAGAAGAGCCCGGCGAGGTAAGGACGCTCGTCGTAGAACTTCCAGCCGCGTTCGATGCTGTTCAGCAGACTGTCCGGACCGGTGGGGCGACGGTTGTGGGCTGCCATGTGTCCGGCGCTACGGTCGTCGAAGTAGATGCCGCGGGTGCCGCTGCCGGAAGTCTCTTCCGAGCCAAGCGCACGGCGCGCGGGATAGTCCTTGCGATGTTGCTCCACGGGATTCTGGAGAATATAGTTATAGCCTGCCACATCGGCGGGAATCAATATATTGGGACCGCTGCTCGAAGCCACGGTCATCAGGCGAGTGGGGTCGAAGCGATGGCAATACTCGCGCATGCTGGCAGCGATGAGGGCACCGCTTTCTTTCCACTCGATGCCCCACTCTTCGTTGCCGGCGCTCCAAAGGATGATGCTGGGGTGGTTGCGGTCGCGCTTTATCATGCGCTCCAACAGGCGGATGTGCTCTTCGTTGATGCCGGTCAGACGGTTCTCCTCGATGACGAGCATGCCGAGGCGGTCGCAGGCTTCGAGCATTTCGGGAGTCATCGGGTTGTGCGAAGAACGGTAGGCATTGCAGCCGAAGGCTTTCAATTGCCGGATACGGTACTCCTGCAAGGCATCGGGGATGGCAGCGCCTACGCCGGCATGGTCTTGATGCATGTTCACACCTTTCAGTTTCACGGACTTGCCGTTGAGGAAGAAGCCGTGGTCGGCATCGAAACGGATGTGGCGCACCCCGAAAGGAGTCACGACAACGTCCACCTGCTTCCCGTTCTGCCAAACGCTCGTTTCCATCTTATAAAGATAGGGGTCTTCAAGCGACCAAAGACGGGGATTATGCAGTTGGAAACGCACCTTCCCGCAAAGCGACTCCTTAGGAAGCACTTCACCCAGCTCGGCTTTATCTTCCAGTTGCACTTGCCCGTCGGCATCCATCAACCGGCACCAGACTTCGCAGGGCGCTGCTTCGGTTCCCGAATTCTTCACCTGAACCTCAACTTGCAGAGATGCTCTGTCAAAGGGGGCTTCCAAACCGGTAGAAACAAACACTCCGAAAGGAGATACGTGCAGCGGAGCTGTCTTATTCAGCCAAACATGGCGGTAGATACCGCCACCTTCATAAAACCATCCCTCTTCAAGCGTGGCATCTGCACGGACGGTTATCAGGTTCTCTCCACCATAGTTCAGATATTCGGTAATGTCATACAACTGTGTTGCATAGCCGCTCGGTTCATGCCCTAAATAAAAACCGTTCACCCAAACGCGGGCATCGCGGAAAATACCGTCGAACTGGAGATAAAGATGCTTGCCAAAGTCTTCCTGAGGAACAGTAAAGGTCTTGCGATACCATCCGACGCTGGTTTCGGGATACTTATATCCCACGGTTTTGTAGCCGTGGCTATGGCTGGCGCGCGGCTCGAAAGGAAGATCGACCACCCAGTCGTGGGGCAGATTGACCTGCTTCCAGCCGGATGCATCGAATTTCGGAGAGTAAGGCCCGGCATTATGGATGGAAGCGGCTTTCGTCAAGTAGTTGAAGTACTCCGTTCCGCAACCGAAATCCTTAGCGGGGTCAGAGGCATTGCCGAAAGCGAACTGCCAGCCGTCATCCAGGAGAATGCGCTCGCGCACGGATTGGGCGGAAAGGGAGAGGGTGATACTTATAATAAGTATAAGAAAGGAATAGAATGTTTTCATAAGAGGTGTATTTATAAATGGGAATTTAGCGCGCTGTGCGCGCTAAGCTACGAGTGACAAGCTACAAGCTACAAGTTGCTGCGCTATTACGCCGCAAGGTACTTGTCACTGGTAGCTTGTAGCTCGTCAACTTAATTTAGCGGCTTCGCCGCTAAATTATCATTTAACCGTAAACGTCTCCTTCAGCAAGTCCTTATCATCCGAAGAAGCACCCACCATCACGATGAACTCGCCCGGTTCCACTATCTTCTTCATCTTGATATCATAGAAAGCAAGTTTGTCGGGAGTAATCTTGAAGTTCACCACCTTGCTCTCACCAGCCTTCAGCGCTACGCGGGCAAAGTCTTTCAACTCCTTCACCGGACGGGTAACGCAACTGAACTTATCGCGGATATAGAGCTGTACAATCTCCACACCATCACGGTCGCCCGTATTGGTTACCTTCACGCTGACGTCCACACTGCCGTCTTTATTGATTTCCTTCTGCGCCAACGTCAAGTCCTCGTACTTATAAGTAGTATAAGACAGACCGTAGCCGAACGGATAAAGCGGCGTGCTCGGCTTGCCCGCTACATAGGGGTGGAAGTATTGCGAAGGCTTGTGGTTATAAATCATCTGAAGCTGACCTACACTGTGAGGTATTGTAATGGCAAGCTTAGCCGACGGATTGACCTTGCCGTAGAGAATCTCAGCCACAGCCTGTCCGCCCTGCATACCCGGCGCCCATGCTTCAACGATGGCCGGCAGGTTCTCGGCAGCCCAGCGTACACTGAGCGGGCGTCCGTTCACCAGTACCAGGATAGTCGGTTTGCCGGAAGCGGCAACCTTCTGTATCAGTTCTTCCTGCAGGCCCACGAGGTCGAGGTCAGAACGGTCGGTGTCTTCGCCGTCCGTACGGTCGGCCCAGCGGAAGCGCATCATGTATTCACCGGCTACTACGATGTTCAAATCGGCACTCTTGGCACGGGCAGCAGCTTCAGCCACCTTCTTGGGATCCATGTTGCGCGGGTCCCAACCCTGGTCTACGAAGTCGAACTGCGTATCGGGGGCAATCATCTTCAGACCTTCGAGGATGGTAATCACGTTCTCGTCTTTCTCGGGGGCGCTCCAGTCACCCAGGATGTTCTGGTCGTCGGCGTTGATACCGGTCACCATTACCTTCTTATATTTGGAAGCATCCAGCGGCAGCACGCCTTCGTTCTTCAGAAGGACGATACCATTGCGGGCAGCTTCGAGGGCGGTAGCGCGGTGTTCGTTGCAAAGACGTATTTTCATGGTTTGCACCTCGTCGGCGTATGGATTCTCGAACAGCCCCAAACGGAACTTGATGTCGAGGATGCGGCGCACGGACTGGTCGATGCGGCTCTCGGGGATGCGGCCTTCTTTTACCAGTTCCACTACCATCTCATTCCAGTGAATGCCGTGCATGTGCATATCCATGCCTGCCATAATGGATTGGTAGAAGGCTTCTTTCAGATTCTCCGCCGTAGCGTGCAGGTCGTTGATGTGCTCGATGTCCATCCAGTCGCTGACTACAAAACCGGGGAAGTTCCATTCGCCACGGAGAATGTCCGTCATCAGCCATTCGTTGCTGTGGCAGGGCACGCCGTTCAGCTCGTTATGGGCGGTCATCAGGGACATGGCGCCTGCCTTTACTCCTGCCTCGAACGGTGGGAAGAAAACTTCGCGCAGCGTGCGCTCGGAGAGGTCGGCGGGCGAACCGTTAGTGCCGTTGATAGGCTCGCTACCACCTACGAAGTGCTTGATACAGGCCAGTACATCATCTTTGCTGTTCAAGTTCCCCTGATATCCCTTGACGGACTGCACGCCCATCAGCGTCACCAGGTATGGGTCTTCACCGAATGTCTCGCCTACACGTCCCCAGCGGGCATCGCGGGCAACTTCCACATTGGGGTTGAACGTCCAGTGCATATTCATGGCACGCATCTCCTTCGCCGTTTCGCGGGCTATCTTGTACGCCATCAGCGTATCAAAGGAGCAAGCCAGGTTGATGTTCGTGGGATATACCGTGTTGTCCGGCGCATTGGCATTGCCGTGAATGGCGTCGATGCCGAAGATGATCGGTATTTGCAAGCGGCTCTTCATGGCCAAAGACTGCAAGTAGTTGGCTTCTTCGATAGTGAGTACATGCAGGAACGAGCCAATCAGTCCCTGTTCCGTCCATCCGGATACATCTTTCTCCGTCACACCGGGATAGAAGGCGTTCGCCGTATTATTCTTCAAGTCGTCTTCGGTCATCACGGCGCTGTTCGCCTTGATATGTTCCAAGCCGACGAACTGGTTCATCTGACCTACCTTCTCTTCCAGGGTCATACGCCCGAGAAGGTCTTCTACTCTATCCTTTACCGGTGCTGTAGGATCTTTGTACACTTCTTTCTGGCTTCCGCCACAAGATGCCAAGCAAGCTGCCATTGCCATAACGATTAGTTTGTTTCTCATTCTATTTATTGTTTTATTATTTACCTTTCTTATTTACTTTCAACCGATACAGTACTACATCATGTCCGGGGATGGTAACAACTTTCATCTTCTTCGTATTACCTTCCGCCTGCTTGGTCCACAGGTTACGGATATCATAAACCTTGGAGTCAAAGTCGGTGAACCGCTTTGCTACGTCGTCATAAAGGTTGAACTTCTGCCAGTCAATGGTATATTCCTTCGGTTCTGTGGTACGGTTCAAGATACAAAACGCCCACTCATCGCCGGCAAGAGGCTTGAACCAGAACTCCAATCCGTCTTCTGCGGCAAACCTCAGTCCTTGTACACCCAGGGCATCCTGGTCGATAGCGACGACTTCCTTATTTAATATAATGTCCTTCGTCTCCTGAGACATATTGCGGATGTCATTACCCAGGATCAGCGGAGCAGCCAGCATACACCACATGGTGAAATGGGCACGGTCTTCGTTCACCGTCTGTCCGTTGCCTACTTCGAGCATATCCGGGTCGTTCCAATGACCGGGGCCGGCATATTTGCGCAGTCCGTTCTGCATATCGAGTATCTGAAGCACGCCGTATGCAGCAAAGCCCGGATGCTGATCCACACAATCGAAGCAGTTGAAGATGTCGCCGGTGGTACGCCACATGTGTCCGGTTTCGGCAGCCCATTCCCAAGGCTTGCTACTGCCCCACTCGCACATACTGAAAAGGATGGGACGGCCGGCTGCCCTCAAAGCGTCACGCATCAGGTTGTATGCGCCTACCGGGTTGATGTCGTATGTCTCGCACCAGTCGTACTTCAGATAGTCGATGCCCCACTTGGCATACTGCAAAGCATCCTGGTATTCGTGCCCGAAGCTACCCGGACGTCCGCCGCAAGTCTTGCGCCCGGCATCGGAATAAATTCCTATTTTCAGTCCTTTGGAATGAACATAATCCGCCAATGCCTTGATGCCGGAAGGGAACTTTACCGGATCTGCCTGGATAAAGCCGAGGCTGTCCCGTTCTCCGTGCCAGCAGTCATCCAGGTTCAGGTAAACGTATCCGGCGTCGCGCAAGCCGTTCTCCACCATGGCGTCGGCCACGCCTTTAATAATATTCTCGTCGATGTTGCAGGCGAACTTGTTCCAACTGTTCCACCCCATAGGCGGTGTCTGTGCCAAACCTTCAAACTTCTGTGCAAATGATGCGGTAATAGAAAAGGCAGTGAGTACTGCTGCTAATAGATAATGTTTCATGGTATTCAATTTTATTGATAGATATAAGGAACTTTTTCTCTTCTGCAAAGATAGCGGGTTCCGACATTCGCGGATGGCATAATCTTATCCAATGATAGTATTATTTTGTTGCCATCTACCGTATAAGTTGTTGCCTATCAGTTTTAGATAAATAAAACAAAGCCTATTCCAGGGAAATTGCCTATTTTTGTATGCTGCCTCTCTTTATAGAAGCGGGCAAGCTATTTCCTCATTTCATCACCTTAAATAGATTAGATATGATTAATCCCATTTATTCTCCGGCATCCGACCGGTACGCTGGCGGCATGAAGTTCCGCCGTTGCGGTAAAAGCGGCATTCTGTTGCCCGAAATCTCCCTTGGCTTGTGGCACAACTTCGGCGATGTGAATACATTCGCCAACTCGCAGGCAATGGCACACTATGCCTTCGACAAAGGCATCACGCACTTCGACCTTGCCAATAACTACGGCCCCTCTTACGGTTCGGCGGAAGAAACTTTCGGCGAAATCATGAAGAAGTCTTTCATGCCCTATCGGGATGAACTCTTCATCTCCACCAAGGCAGGACACGACATGTGGCCCGGTCCTTACGGCGAATGGGGCTCACGGAAATACCTGATGAACAGCCTCAACCAAAGTCTGAAACGCATGAATCTGGATTATGTGGATATCTTCTACAGCCACCGCTTCGACCCAGACACTCCGCTTGAAGAGACACTGCAAACGCTGGTAGACATCGTGCGGCAGGGGAAAGCGCTTTACGTCGGTATCTCCAAATATCCCGAAGATGCAGCGGCATTTGCCTACAAGTACCTGGAAGAGCGCGATGTGCACTGCCTGCTCTATCAGGGCCGTTACAACATCTTCAACCGCGAACCGGAAGAGGAAGGCATCCTGCAACAAGCCAAAGAAAACGGAACAGGCTTCATCGCCTTCTCCCCGCTGGCACAAGGACTGCTCACCAACCGTTATCTGAACGGCATTCCACAAGACTCGCGCATGGCCAAAGGCAACTTCCTGAAGAAAGAAGCACTGACGGAAGAAGTGCTGAAGCAAATCAAAGCGCTGAATGAAGTGGCTGCCCGCCGCGGACAGACTCTTGCCGAAATGGCATTGGCATGGTTGCTGAAGGACGACCTGGTGACAAGTGTCATCATCGGCGCAAGCTCCGTAGCACAGTTGGCGGATAACCTGAAGGCGATAGAGAACACTACGTTCTCTGCCGAGGAGCTGGAAGAGATAGAGAGGATAATGAAATAAATGATAATTTATCTACCTATTTACCTCTCTTTTTTACGCCATTTTTCTGTAGTTATCTTTTTGATATATAGCATACTGCAGTTTCCTACCAGTAGGGAACGAGCGTATCTCCTTTTGGAAACGAGCGTTTCTTCCTTTGGATACTGGCGTTTCTCCTTTAGGAAACGAGCGTGTCCGCCTGGGGTGACAAGCGTGTCCGCCTGCGGAGACAAGCGTGACCGCCTGAGGAGACGAACGTAACTCCTTGGGGTGACGAGACTGACTCCCTGGAAACTGACAGTAGGACTCAATAAAAAATAATGAAGTAAGTTAGACTACTTTAGAAAAGATTATCTATATTTGCACCATATTTAAGGAGTTGAATATGCATTTAATTTAAGAAAACGCAAAGAAGCGAACGTTATTGTCCCTTTTATCGGAGTCTGGAAAATTCTAAATACCACGGGACAGTAGCAGCAGTTTCTTCACGTCTGTATCATAAACAGGCGTGAGGGCTGTTGTCTATCTGTGGTATTAGGTATTCCAGAGCCTCGATAAAAAGATAGACAACGATAGTCCTCACGCCTCTGTTGTATAATAACTCCACCTTAGGGGACAGGTGGAATATATTAAATAAAACAATTATGAAACAGGAAGAAAAGTATGAAGCTCCACGGGTAGAGACCATCGAAGTGGAAGTAGAAAAAGGATTTGAAGGAAGTGGAAGTTCTATCAGCGACCTCGAAAACGGCGGCCTATTAGGAGCCGAGTAACAAACCAAAGTATCACCCAATAATTTAGAATGAAATGAAAAAGAACAATACATTCCTCAAAGTAACGGCAGGTATCGCTATCGCATTGGTTAGCTTCTCCTGCACCAACGATGATGTTACATCAGAAACACCCGACAATAACAAGAAAGCAGTCAGCGTCGTAGCCCGGATAGGAGACGGAGATTTGCAACCCGATACCCGCCTCGCCTATGAAGAAGGCGGAATACAACCGGACGGAAGCGCCAGTATGGTGGTGAAATGGGAAAGCGAAGAGAAGATAGCCATATTCCACCAAAATGGAGAATGGCCAAAGACAGAATGGAGTACAGACTTCGATATTCTAAGCAGCAACGCAAGCGGACTGTCAGCCGACAGTAGAAGTACGGTGTTCAAAGGAGAAGTCACTACGGGAGAGGACGATATGGAATACTGTGCTATATGTCCCGTTCCCCAAGGACTACAAAGTATAAAAGTGAGTGGTGAAACCATCCTATATTATATAGTTGATATGGCTCAGACCCAAGACTGTAATCATCCAACTGCCCATCTGAAAGAACACGACATCTTAACTTGTTCCGGTGTATACGATTTTGAAGATATTGACTTCGCGCACGGACTGACAGTGTTGCGCTTCGATTTGACGCTTCCCGAAGCCAAAGAGATAAAAGAGATATCCCTGTCGACCTCATTGAATAATTTTTTCACCACTTCCATGCAAATAAGGCTGGAAAACGGCAATAGTGGTCCTTATCCCTATCCTACAGAACGTGCAGACAAAATCACACTCCCTTTGCTCAATGACAAAGCAGACAACAAAGTAAAAGCCTATATGATGGTATTGGGCGGCACCTTAGAAGAAGACACCCCGTTCACCGTCACAGCTACTGCTGCCGACGGCACAGTATATAAAAAGGATTTCAAAGCCGGTATAGAGGGACCGTTACGTTACGGCAAGTGCTACTCTATCGTAAAAACGCTGGAAAAACAATAGTTACCACACAATCTTAAGATAAGAAGAGGCTATCTCCATCGGGTGAGATAGTCTCTTTTTTAGTTATCTCCCAAAAAACAATTTCATCCCTCCGTGAACCTTTTATTTTTTATCTTGTTCTTTCCATCAAAAGCCTAAGGTACCATAGGGCAGGAATTTTATTTAAACCTAAACAATTATAGAAGTATGAAGAAATTTATTCCCCTATTATTAGCGGTCTTTGCCCTCGCAGCTTGCGAGAAAGACCCCGACATGGGTAAGCTGGACAATAACTATCTGGTTTATACCAATTATGACAAGAAGGCGGACTTTAAGGCCTTCGAGACTTACTACCTCCCGGATAGTATCCTCGTCATCGGCGACTCAAAGGATGCCGAGTACTGGAAAGACGAAAGCGCCCAGGAAATCCTCAGCGCATACGTTGCCGACATGAACAGCCGCGGTTACCTCCGTGTGGACGACCGCGAAGAAGCCGACCTCGGTCTGCAAGTAAGCTATGTGAGAAGTACTTATTACTTCACCGACTACGGACGTCCCGAATGGTGGTGGAACTACCCCGGCTACTGGGATGCACCCTACTGGGGCAACTGGGGCGGATGGTATTATCCATACGCTGTGAACTACTCTTATAGCACCGGTTCCTTCATTACCGAATTGCTGAACCTGGATGCACCGCAAGGTCAAAACGAAAAGCTCCCTGTTCTGTGGACCAGCTACATGAGCGGATTGTTGAGCGGTTCGACCACTGTCAATACAAAACTTGCCGTACAAGGCGTGAACCAGGCTTTTGCCCAATCTACGTACCTGACGAATAAGTAGTAAGTAGGTAGTAGTAAGTAGCAGACCGCTTCTCATCCGGACGGAGAAGCCGTCATTGAACCAATAAATAAGAATAAAGTATGAAAACAATAAAATATCTTTCCCTGAGAGTATTCGCGGTTGCCGCCCTTGCTCTCGTCTTCGTCATGCCGGCGAAGGCACAGATGACCGATAACGGTTATGCCAACATAGACTGGCAATACAACTTCCCCCTGAGCAACCACTTCACCGACAAGTCAAGCGGTTGGGGTATGAACTTTGAAGGTGGTTACTTCCTGACAGATAACTTTGCATTGGGAGGCTTCCTGGCTTACCATAGCAATCATGAATACGTAGGTCGCCAAACCCTTCCCGTAGGCGAAGGTGGTAGCCTGAACACCGACCAGCAGCACACTACATTCCAGTTGCCTTTCGGTCTTGCTTCACGCTATGTATGGAACCGCGGTGGTGCATTCCAACCGTATGCCGGCGTAAAACTCGGTACACAGTACGCACAATTGAAGTCCGACTTCAATGTTTTCCAAGCTACCAAGAATACATGGGGTTTCTATGTATCTCCTGAGGTTGGCTTCAGCATCTACCCTTGGGCTTATGGACCGGGCTTGCACTTTGCAGCCTACTACAGCTATGCCACCAACAAGGGCGATCTCTTTACCTATAGCGTAGACGGCATGAGTAACTTCGGTCTGCGCGTTGGTATTGCATTCTAACAGGACACACACTTAGAGCTTAACTGATAGAATTTAATTGTTTCAATTGGAAAGAAGGAGCATTCTCTGCGTGAGCAGGGGAGGCTCCTTTCTTATTAATCACTATTTCTTCACTGCCTTGTATATCGCCTCCTGTATCCGGGTGCGAATATCCAGTTGCATCAGTTTATTATTCCACGCATTGGGATAGATGCGGTTGCTCAGGAACACATAGACCAGTCCGTTATCCGGGTCTACCCAGGCACAAGTACCCGTAAAGCCGGTGTGACCGTATACAGATGCAGGTGCAGATTCCGAGCATGGACCGCCTTGCCCGGTGCGTGCCGGTTTGTCAAAGCCCAGGCCGCGGCGGCTTATCTTGGAGACGGTAGTTGTGAAAATTCGGCAAGTCTCCTTGCTCAGATAGCGTTTGCCATCCAGCTCGCCGCCATTCAGCAGCATCTGATAAACCTTTGCCACTTCCTCTGCCGAAGAGAACAAGCCGGCATTACCGGAGATTCCACCCAGGAAGGCGGCCGATTCATCGTGCACAAATCCCTGTAACGTCGTCTTCCGCAAGAAGGGATCGACGGACGAAGGAACGATTTCGTCTTTCTTCAAGAAGCGCAAAGGCAGATAACCGGTACGTTTCAGCCCCATCGGGGTATAAAACTCTTTAGCCAGGAACTGATCCATCGGCATGCCGGTACGTGCTTCCACTACCTGCTGCAACAGGATGAAGCCTACGCAGCTGTAACGATACCGTTTATCTCTCAACGGCGCATCGGCTATCTTCTGAAGATATTCTTTCTTGAATGAGCGGTTCAGCCACAAGTTGTCGGACACCTGCATGGTGTACTCCGCCGAACCTGTCTTGGACGTCAGCCCTTCGCGGAAGCGGAAATTAGGATTCGCCCACGTCTGCCGACCGATGCGTGCCGTATGCTGGGCATCGGCCCTTGCCTTGAACAGGGTGCCGGGATAGCTTTCCTTGTCAATGGCTTCTTGATAGAACAGTATCGTAGAAGGCAGACCGGACTCATGCATCAGCAACTCGCGCACTGTCAGGTTCTTCTTGTCCGTATCTTGCAGGAAAGGCAGATAGGTAGACACGCGGTCGGTCAGGTTGAGGCGGCCGCTATCGTATAGTTTCATCACAGCCAGCAAGGTGGCGGTGGTCTTGGTCAGTGAGGCGATGTCATACACATCGGTCTTTGTTACGGGCTTTGCTTTCTTGTCACCTGTCTTATTCCAGACGTGCGTGCCGAAGGCTTTGTTATACATTTCCCTGCCATCCTTCAGCACTACCACCTGGCAACCGGGATAGGCACCTTCGCGAATGCCTTCTTCGGCTATCTTGTCGATTTCGGCCAGCAGGCGGGCATTCAGTCCATGCTCGTCGGGGACGAAGTGTGGCACGCTCTGCCGTTCCAGAGTGACTCCCGCACCTGCCGCATACAAGCGGCCGATGCTTGCCGAAAGCCGACCGTCCGCCCCGGCGCTGCCATACAGTATGCGGGCTGTCTGCTGCTGCACATCGCTATCGGCAGAATGTGCCAGCACCACCGCTCCCGCCGACGAGATGCCGTTGCCGAGCAACGACACCTGCTTGCCGGGAATGAAGCAAAGGTAGACCACCGGCACACCGGGAGCAAACTTCGTAAAGAAAGACTGGTAGGGCGCCAACCGCTGCTCGGTGACGCAAACCAGGATGCGTTTGTACTTTGCCAGCGACTCCTTCAAGCGGTTGGCTTCCGCTTCCGGCAGGTTCTGCCCCAGGCTGAACTCTACGGGACGGGTATATTGGGATAACTCTTTGATGAAGGGTTGGATGCCCTGGGAGTCTCCCACCTTGAGCACAGCCACTTCCTTGATGGAAGGGTCCATCGGCAGCACTTCGGACTTATTATCCAGCACGGTGATGGCAGCCTGGTTCAACCGGCGTATCACCTCACGCGTTTCCTCAGTATTGAGGCGGTTTTCGAGACCGGAAAGACGTACATGCGGTTTCTGCTTCAAGCCGAGGGCATATTTATAGGTAAGGACTTTGCGGCACTTCCGCTCTATCTCGCTCTCACTCAGTTCGCCGCTCTTCACGGCGGCAAGTATGGCATCCACTTCTTCCTTGATGCGGCGGGGCACGAGCAACAGGTCATTGCCTGCTTTCAATGCTTGCAGGCAGACACTTGAATTCTTCGACACGCCTTTCATGGCAAGGGCATCGGTGAAGACGAGCCCCTGGAAGTGCAGTTCGTCTACCAACAAATCGGAAACTACGCTATGGGAGAGTGAAGCGGGCAAGCCTTTCTGCTTTTCTAAGGCGGGAACTTCCAGATGCCCCACCATAATGCCGCCCAGTCCCACTTGAATGGCCTTCTTAAAAGGATATAGTTCGATACTGTCCAGCCGTGCGCGGGTGAAGGGCAAGATTGGCAGCGACTCGTGCGAGTCTACATCCGTATCGCCATGCCCGGGGAAGTGCTTGCTGACGGAGAGTACGCCGCCGGCTTCCAGTCCGCGGGCGTAGGCGGCAACTTTGTCCGCTACATAGTAGGGGTTCTCGCCGAAGGAGCGGGTATTGATGACAGGGTTCTTCGGGTTGATGTCCACATCCGCTACGGGGGCAAAGTTCACTTGCACGCCCATCTCGCGGCATTGGCGGGCCATTTCGCGGCCGTATTCATAAAGCAGATAGTCGTTCTGTATGCAGCCCAGCACCCTATTCTTGGGGAAGACCGGGGTGCCGCGCAGACGCATGGACAGCCCCCATTCTCCGTCGAAGGTAATCATCAAGGGGACTTCTGCCATATCCTGTGCTTCGTTGGTCAGTGGCACCTGGTTCTGAATCAACCCGCCGGAGAAGAGCAGACCGCCTACTTTATAGTCTTTCACGACTTTGCGCAGCAGTTCCCTGTTGGCTTTATCCTGTTGCGGGGCGATGGTATAGATGAAAAGTTGCCCGATGCGTTCTTTCAGCGTCAATCGCCGCATAATGGAGTCTACCCATTGCCGGCAGTGCGCATCATTCTGCAAGGAACGCACCAACAAAGGGGTGGTAGACGGAACGGTTTGCGCTTTTACGGCGAAGCACCCGAAACAAACAAAAACAATCAATAGATACGAGAACAATCTTTTCATCTTACTATTATTTATCGCGCGAAGCGCGCTAAATTATCACTTTTCTATGCAACTCTTATAAATCAACTCCTGTATATCCGTTGTGATATTCATATCCCCCAGCTTCGTATTCCACACATTGGGACAGAGGCGGTTACTGAGGAAAACATAAACAAGACCATTATCAGGATCTACCCAGGCACAAGTACCCGTAAACCCGGTATGTCCATATACGGAAGCAGGCGCAGAGGCGGCACAGGGGTTGCTCTTTGATCCGGGCACATCCGGCTTGTCAAATCCCAATCCGCGACGGCTGATAGCCGACTTCTCCGTAGTGAACAAACGGCAGGTAGCCTCGCTCAGGAAGCGCTTTCCATTGAACTCACCACCATTGAGCAGCATCTGATATACCTTCGCCACTTCCTCTGCCGTAGAGAACAGCCCGGCATTGCCGGACACACCGCCCAGACAGGCAGCCGTTTCATCGTGCACATACCCGCACAGATCCTGCCGGCGCAGGTAATCATTGGCTGCGGTCGGCATAATCTCTGCTTTGGTAAACTTCGTCAACGGCAGGAACATCGTGCGTTGCAGCCCCATCGGAGCATAGAACTCTTTAGCGAGATACAGATCCATCGGCAGCTTCACAATTTCCTCTACCATCTGTTGCAGCAGCACGAAGCCGAGATCGCTGTAAACATAGCGCTTACGGTCCAGCTCGCAACGGGCGATGCTTTGTAGGATAGAATTCTTGAAACTCTTGTTCAACCACAACCCGTCTGCCATGTGCAGCGTGTAGGTAGATGTATTCTTATCGGATATCATACCCTTCTTGAATTTGAAGTCGGTGCAGTAATAGCTATGCTCGCTCACGCGTGTGCGGTGCCATTCGTCCATCCAGCTTTGGGAGTACGGGCCATGCACGGAGTTCGGGTCGATGATATCCACGTAGAAACGGATATAGGGTGGAAGTCCCGATTCGTGGAACAGCAACTCGCGAATCGTAAGGTTCTTCTTGTTGCCGCTGCGCAGGAAGGGCAGATATTTGGAAATCTTATCATCCGGCTTTATCTTGCCTTCGTCATACAGCTTCATCACGGCAAGCAGCGTAGCAGTAGTCTTGGTCAGTGAAGCCAGGTCGAACAAATCGGTGGAGCGCACCGCGGTGGTGTCCTTGTCCGAATGCGTGCCGAAGCCTCTGTCGTATATCGGCTGTCCGTCTTTCAACACCAGGATGCGGCAGCCCGGATAGGCACCTGCTGCCAGTCCTTTCTGCGCCACGCCGTCTATGCGTTGCAATACGTATGATTTCAATCCGTAATCTTCCGGGATAAGTTTGCCCGGCGTCATGCCCGGCTCTATGGTGCAGCCCGTCCCGGCAGGGAACAGGCGCCCGATGCTCATCGACATCTTCCCGTCGGCGGGGGCTTTGGCAAAAAGTACATCCGCCACGTGTTGTTGCAAGTCCGCCTCGTCCGAATGGGCCAGTACTACAGCGCTCGACTTGGCTATCGCCGGAGTAAGCGACATCAACGGGCGATAGGAAGTAAAGAAGGTATAAACCACCGGTGCCGGCAGATTCAGCCCTTCCAAGAAAGCCACATCCGCGTCGCCCACGTAAGTAGCCCCGGTGATGCTGATAACCACCCGGCGATACGTGCCCAACTGCTGAAGCACTTCCTGCTTGGCAGCCTCATCGGCACCCCACGGCAGATAGAAATGGCTGATACCGGCGTTCTTCTCCATGGCTTGCACAAAAGGCGCATCCGCCTCTTTATCTCCCATGCTGAGCACGGCGATATTGCCCTCGGGCGATGCCAACGGCAGAACATTGAAGTAATTGCTCAACACCGTCACCGCCGAACGGCGCAACTTGGCTGCCAGCGCCTGCGCCTCTTCCGTATTAATGC